>CAKZRZ010000243.1 GCA_937918955.1 uncultured Arenicella sp. | reverse complement strand
GCAGGTTTAGCTGTCGGCCTTGCGTTACAAGGTTCGTTATCGAATTTCGCTGCTGGAATTTTAATTTTGCTACTTCGCCCGTTTAATGTTGATGATTTTGTCGAAATGGCTGGCACATCGGGAAAAGTCAAACGTATTCGGATATTTACTACCGAATTACGCACTGGAGACAACAAGTGCGTGATTATCCCTAATTCAAGAGTATTAGAGAGCAATATTATTAACTTTTCGTCGACCGGGCAAAGACGAGTAGATTTAGTATTTGGTGTTAGTTATAGCGACGACCTTGCCAAGGTTCGCAAGGTGATACAGCAGGTTGTTGATGCAGATGATCGTATTTTAAAAGACAAAGAAACGGTCATTGCGGTTAGCCAATTGGCAAACAGCAGTGTGAATTTTAATGTGCGCCCTTGGGTGAGCACTGATGATTATTGGGGGGTTTATTACGACCTCACTGAAAATATAAAAAAGGAATTTGATGCAAACGATATTAGTATTCCGTTTCCGCAGATGGATGTTCATATGACCGAAGCACCTAAATGCTAAGTAACATAAATCATCTGGCAATGAAAAATATTGTCTTTAATCGGCGTGTATTCTTACCGTTATTATTTGCGTTGACATTAGCAAATGCCAATTACTCGCATTCTCAAGGGGCAGAGGTCAGTGAAAATATAAACGACTCTGTGAGTGTAGCGCCCGTCCCAGAGAAAACGCTTTCTGATAAGCTCGACGAGCTTAGTGATGTACTTAAGGAAAAAAATAGTGAGCTCGGTGCGTTAAAGACTAAGATTGCAAAATCTGATGCTGACCCAGAACTTGAGGCCGAGATTACAAGAGCTAGTCAAGAACTAGACATACTTCGAAAAAGTTTTGAGCAGCTAGCAATTGGCAATATAAATCTTGATTCAGTTAGAATTGAAGAACCTAACTTAACTTGGCAAGAAGAGCTTACGTTAGCCGTTAAGCCTCTTTTAGAGAACTTAAGAGGCCTTACAGAAGGGCCACGCAAACGGGAAAATTTGCGCCAAGCAATGGCGAATCAAAAAAATATTGCCGAAAAAGCCGAAAAAGCATTGGCGTCGATCGAGGTTTTGTTAGCCGGTGAGGCGTCGAAGAGCCAGCAGAATCAACTCGAAGTATTAAAGAGCAAATGGCAGCGAACGAAGGAGAATGCTGAAAGGGAAGAACAGCTAGCGTTGTATCAGCTTGAAAGCTTGTCAGGCTCTAAAAGCGATTGGTTCACAACACTTAAAGAATCGACAATAGACTTTTTTCAGGAACGAGGTCTAACAATCGCGCTGGCAATTACCGTGTCGTTTCTAATTTGGCTAATCCTAGCTGGAATTAGCAAGTTGTTAGATAAGACTGGGAAATCTACGTCGAAGTATTCTAATCGTACGACCTATCGAGTTATCGCCTACGCTCAGCGCTTACTGACAGTCATTCTTATTGTTATCGGTGTGCTCACAGTATTCTTTATACGCGGCGATATTTTACTGCTGGTTATCACTCTTACGCTGCTATTCGCCGCCGCCTTGGGATTAAAAAATCTATTGCCGCAGTTTCTGGCTGAAAGTCGATTGTTATTGAATATAGGTGCTGTGCGTGAGCATGAACAAATAGTGATAGATGGTGTGCCATGGCGTGTTGCGTCTATCAATATGTTTTCAAAGTTTACTAACCCTGAAATTCAGGGCACCCTGAGATTGCCGTTATCCGAGTTAAAAGATTTAAAATCTCGACCTATTACAGAAGAAAAATGGTTTCCTAGTTCAAGGGGCGATTGGGTGCTTGATAGTGCTGATACGCTCTATGAGGTAATCAAACAAACGCCACTTGTTGTCGAACTTCAGAGCGCACAAGGAACTAACAAGTTAGTACCAACGTCTACGTATTTCTCAGCGGAGTTTGTAAATCTAACTAAATCAAAGCGTATTCGCATTACCAGTACCTTTGGTGTTGGCTATGAATTGCAGTCCATAGCCTTAGATGAAGTGCCAAAGGTTTTCCAAGAATCCGTAAGTGAACATTTGAAAAATGCATCATTAGGTACCGATCAGATCGATGTGCGGGTAGAGTTTGCTAAAGCGGGCGAATCGTCTTTAGACTATATTGTGATCGCGCAATTGGGCTCTAACGCGTCGAAATATTTTTATCGAATAGAGCGAACCATTCAACAAGCCTGCGTCGACGCTTGTAATCAAAAAGGGTGGGGGATTCCTTTTCCACAACTCACTGTTCATCACCAGCCAGTATAAAAGTAATTCAAAATTACATTAACTGATAGCTACTCCTTGTCGAAACTATCAACAACAATGGCGCCCATCGAGGCGGGCATTGTAATTACGATTAAACGTTTGATCGCGATGAGCGGCTCGGTCATTATCGGAAACTTGTTGAGGCAAAATAGAGTAATAGCTACCACAATACTAGCGAGGCCATAAGCGATCAAAATTCGAAAAAAGTAACTAAATAGGCGGTGTTTAATATTTCTCTGGAACACGCTTTCATAGGTGTATAGAGACAGAAAGACTATTGATACCAACATAAGAGCTGATAAGTTTTTGAGCGGCAAGGTTTCACCTAAACGCCATGCTTCTTCAGAGAATGAAATCGGCACCGCTAAGACGAATGCGCCAACCATAACTTGACTGGCGTCTTCAAGGTTAAAACTGATATCAGTCATCGATCCCTACTCCTTCTTTGACTTTTCCCGCTAGCTTAAATGTAACGAAGGTCATCACACTAAGGGCAATGGCTATTTCAAGTCGCCATAGCCCTGTGGCTATTCCGACCGCACCGGTAGACCAAATCGCCGCCGCGGTTGAAGTTCCGCTGACATTAGATTTGTCTTTGAGTATCGCGCCACCGCCAATAAATCCAATCCCAGTAACAATGCCCGCAATAATCTTACTTTGCGCTCCGGGGTCTGGAAACATAGACATCGCTAGTATTGTAAAGCTGCATGCAGCCATAGAAACCAAAGGAAAGGTTCGTAAACCCGCTGAACGAGTTTTTGTCTCACGATCCCATGCGGTGAGCAACGGTAATATAAATGCCACCCCAAGTTGTATCAAATGAGTGTAAAGCTGTTCAACGTTAAGTTCGAGAATTTCCATAACTGCTTAAGTCGCCAAAACCTGTTAGTCTTAATTTTAAGCATTGTGTCAGAAACACGCGGCTTACGCATCGTTTATAAAAAACCTCCATATTAAGTTACGAATAAATAGGAAAATCTAAATGACATCGCTTACTCTACTAGGATTAATCGGCTTTATTGGTTTTTTATGCCAGTGGTTCTCAGCCAAGGTTAAGCTACCCGCTATTCTATTTCTCTTACTGTCAGGCATTTTGCTTGGGCCTGTCTTTGCGGTGTTTGACCCTAATGAGCTATTTGGTGATTTGCTGTTTCCGTTTATTTCGCTGTCGGTAGCTATCATTCTATTTGAGGGTGCGCTCACCTTAAAACGAAACGAACTTAAAGGTATTGGTCGACCAGTTCGTAGAATGGTTAGTGTGGGGGTTTTGGTCAACTCAAGTGTCATGACCGTTGCCACACACTATCTCTTAGATTTGAGTTGGTCATTATCGGCTTTGTTTGGGGCTCTAATGGTGGTTACCGGGCCAACTGTAATCATGCCTATGCTTAAAACGGTTCGACCAATACCCAAAATTGCAGATGTCCTGCGTTGGGAAGGGATTGTGATCGATCCTATTGGTGCTTTAGTCGCAGTCCTGGTGTTTCAGTGGATTGCGGTGCAAAACGCAGCGGCTCAAGTAAGTGATATTTTCACCGTATTCATCGGCACAGTGTTAGCGGGTCTAATCATTGGTTCAATCGCCGGCTACGCGTTTGGTCTCCTATTAAGGCATCATTTGGTACCTGAGAAATTACATAACTTTGCTGCGCTGGCGCTAGTCTGTGTCGTGTTCGCGGTTTCCGATGATATTATGCATGAGTCAGGATTGCTGTCGGTAACGGTGATGGGTATGTTGCTGGCCAATATGAAGAATGTCCATATTGATTCAATTCTCGAGTTCAAAGAAGACCTGACGGTAGTTTTTGTATCAGCATTATTTATTGTGCTAGCCGCTCGTTTAGACCTCGATGCGTTCATGGCGCTAGGGTGGGGTTCCTTATTTGTATTGATAGTGATGCAATTTATCGCAAGACCCTTGAAGGTTGCACTGAGTTTTATCGGTTCCGATTTTACTTGGAAAGAAAAGGCTTTGATCGCTTGGATTGGCCCAAGAGGGATTGTTGCTGCGGCTGTGTCGTCAGTCTTTGCCTTGCGGTTAACTGAACTCGGAGTAGAAGGCGCAGATAAATTAGTGCCCTTGGCTTTTATGATCATCATAGGAACCGTGGTCTTGCAAAGTCTAACGGCAAGACCCATTGCTCAAATATTAGATGTAGCGATGCCTGCCACTCATGGCGTGCTGATCGTGGGCGCTAATCCATTTTCGGTGGCTATCTCTGAGGCATTAGAAAAAAACGACGTGCAAACGGTGATCTGTGACACAAATTGGGAGAGCTTAAAAGCCGCACGAAATATTGGCTTAGATACTTATTATGGTAATCCGAGCTCTGAGCATGCGCACATGCATTTAAATATTTCCCCTTTTGGCTACATGTTGGGTCTATCAAGTCACTTCGAATATAACGTCACTCAAGCGAATAGCTTCCGAGATGATTTTGGCGCTCGCAATGTTCTTATTTTACCCCCCAATCAATCATCAGCAAGGTTCCACAAACACGTTGCAAGTGCTCATAAAAGCGGCCGTTTAATGTTCTCTGAAAGTATCCCGTTTAGTGACCTTAGAGAAATGATGAATAGCGGTTTTGTAGTCAAGGTTACTGAATTAACACAAGAGTATGGAGTGGATAAATGGTCCGAGAACAATGCTGAATCACTGATAGTGCTTGTACTAAAACCTAATGGCGATATTGTTTTCAACACTAAAGATCAAGAGCCCGAGGCATCTGAAGGTGACAAGATATTTTACTTAGCGAGCAATGACAGTATTTAGATCCAATTTAGTCCATGTCTCTGCGAGAGAGGGTAGTTGTCTTGCACCTCGTTTAGAAGTTCGGATCCAATAATATGACTTGTTAAGAAAAGCTTAACGTATAAGTTAATCTTCACTTGATTTGTGCACTTCAGCAATTGAGTTGGAGGTGACTAATCTTTCTTTGCCATATTCTTTGCGCAGCGTTCGGTACGTTTGTCCCAATCACCTGACCAGCCCTGCGATTTAGCTTTCTCAACCAAATTGATCGCAGCCTGGTATTTTTTTGCTTCTCAAGAACAATAGCCGTCTGGTGAAAGCCTGCGTGCGAGGGTAACGGCTGACCGTGGTACTCTTTTTCAAATGCGACTTTGGCGTCTTCGGCGAAATCAATATGTTGATTACACGCCTCGATCGCTTTTTCTAAGCCGCCTGGTGAATTGTCTCTATCTTTGTAAAGCGTTGAAACCTTGTTGCTTAGTAAGAAATGCAAGTCTAGTGGCCGAGTATAGTTATCCGTTAGTGACTCAGATTTTTCTAAGCATTTTCTGGCTATGTGTCGATGTTCACTGTTCTGAAACCAGCCAGCTAAAGTATGTAAGAACGCAACGCTGGTATTTGATGTCGACCTCATATGTCCCGACGTTAGCGAGCCTCCACTCATTGGCTGATAAACTTCCTCGATAAGTCGTCGCTCTTCGTCCGAACATTCTTCGATCTACCAGTCTTCAAGTTGGAAATAGGCAATCATGCCACTAGGTCTCTTGCTTTGCTTACTCCTTCTCCTTTTGAAAAGATTAAATATATTCAAATTATTCTCCTGTTAGACCACTAGTACTTTTCATGATGAGCGGCGGCGTAACCGTCTAAATATTCGCAGTCGCTGCATATTTGTAACCCCGTTGATGATTCAAGAAAGTCATTCCTACACATACTGCATTCGATGGTTCCTTCGTTCATGCTTCACACTAAGCATCGTTGAACGTCATGCGAATAAGTGTCATTGCCGCAACAAGTGCACTCCAGAGTATAGAGGTGATCATTCTCTATTCGAGCTTCTGCTTGAGTTACTAAAGCAATATACAAGTCGGTATATTCACGAATCAGCGGCAAGTGCTCCTCTTTGAGACAGTCCGTTTTCCAATCAAGCTCCAGATGCTTTTCAGTGAAGAAAAATACAAATGAGAACCCTTGTCCGACCAATATCTTTGCCTGATCGTCATCAATATTAAATTGATAATGCTCTATTTCATTGCGTTTAATTCGAGCCATTTTGACGGCCTTTTTGTTCTCATCACTGAACTGCAAGCTGCCAACTCTTTGTAGACGCTCAAATGCCAGTTCAGCTCCCACTGTGAAGGCCTCTGTTGATGGATATTTATCGATGTTTTGCAAAACGAATGCAGGGTGGATGATTCTAAGTCGGCTCCTTGATAAGCAGTTCAATCGTATGCGCTATATCTCGTATAACTCTTTTCCAATCTCCCGCCATGTTTTGTTTAACGGGGAGTAAGTGTTCCAGTGCGTGGCTAAGTGAATCAGCGGCATTTTCGAGTAAGTTGAAATTGTGCATTAGATTATCCCTCTGTTGGTTAGTGGCGATAAGAACGATATTTTTTCTGCTCAAAACTACCAGCGCCCCATACGATAGAAAGACACTCTACAATCGTGTTGTAACCTCGGTAAAACGACACTAAAGAGTTAAAGTGTTTATGTTAGAACCTGATCTCATAATCCAAACTGTGAAGTTCGACAATATATGACAATGGCCGTAGAATACTCAAAAACGGATATTTAGCTTAGAAATAAACTGACGTCCTCTACATTCAAACCGTCAAAATTCAGGGGATCTTTGTGTCAGAATTAAATCGAATTGCATTACTTATCGATTGCGATAACGTAAGCCATAATTCAATAGCAGGCGTTATCGAGGAACTGTCTAAGTTCGGTAAGGTCAATGTTAGGCATGCCCACGGAGACTGGAATAGCAGTTCATTGTCTGGCTGGATTGAGAAACTTCACCCGCATGCGATTCGCCCCATGCAACAGTTTGCTTATACCAAAGGTAAAAATGCGACTGACTCAGCCATGATTATTGATGCAATGGATTTGTTATTCGGGAAGACCGTAGAAGCGTTTGCATTAATGACCAGCGATAGTGATTTTACGCCTTTAGTAATGCGCTTGTTAGAAAGCGGTTTTCCTGTATACGGATTCGGAGAAAAGAAAACACCCCAACCGTTTGTAGATGCGTGTTCAACGTTTATTTACACCGAAAACCTCGCCAACGAGAAAGAAAATAAAGACAGCGATAGGCCGTCAGCGAATAAATCGAAGGCAAAAGGAAAAAGCAAAACTCAGCTTCGACAAGACACCTCATTAGTTAGGCTTTTACGCACAGCGGTTGAGCAAACATCTGACGATGATGATTGGGCGTTGATGAATAATGTAGGAAAGTACATATCAAATAACAGCTCATTTTCGCCCGTTAACTATGGTTATATAAAATTAGGTGCACTTATTAGGGCGACAGAATTGTTTGACGTGGAAATGAGGAATAACGGAAACTCTATGTACATTAAGGATTCTAGAAAATAAATTAGGCGACTATTTATAGATTTTGAATGAGTGCTTTGGGCGGGTAAACAATTTCTCGTTTTTGAGTTTCTGCTTTTTCGTTGGAGTAACTTCAGATAGATATTGATCGGAAGCCTCTGAAAGGCTCGTGCTCTCTGACTCATTGCGCGCAATAAAAATCCCTTTAGTGATTTCATCGTAGGTGGTTCTTGCTCACGCTTCGGCGTCACGTTTAGTGCGAAAGGTTTTGCGCTGAGTAGGCCAACCCTTGAACCTAATTTGTACCTGCCAGTTACCGCTGCGTGCATTGACCATCGATGCCATAGAACACCTCTAAAAGTTTTGGAACTGGTGTCATGGTGGTGTCCCGACCAATTCAAGTTAAGGCTGATTAAGAAACTGTCTACATTTTCTTAAATGTTTGATTTAAAGGATTTGAAATGGTGGCCAGGGACAGAATCGAACTGCCGACACGGGGATTTTCAGTCGTGAAAT
>CAKZRZ010000242.1 GCA_937918955.1 uncultured Arenicella sp. | reverse complement strand
CTCCGCAAAGCGCCGATGACGATCATCGTCAGAAGTGGGGTAAGCAACGAACAAATTCAAACCATCAGCCGATGGTTTGACATCCCGTTGCGGATGTCCCCACACGGGGTGTTTGTCGATAACACGTTAGACATGCCGGTCTGGCGTGTATATCGAACGATTGCGGCCATCCGCTTCTTGACAATGGAGTGGATGGACTTGGTACCAGACGTTGAAAAAACCGATATGGCGCAGATTTTGCGCCAAGTCTTTGTAGGATGTAGTAAAACCACAAAAGCTAACGACCACCTTCCAGTGGTCGACTGGTTCACCGTGTACCAGACACGGCGAGAAGACCCAGAGGGTTGGGAGATGTTCATTGAGCATCTCCCAGAGTTCTATGTAAAACGACCTGCAAAACGCCGAGCCGCAGCGTGGCTTTCGTGGGGCGAAGCTGAAGCCATCGACTCTGGTTTCAGCATTCGCCGCACGATACGAGCGCTACGGCGTCGACAACAACAAGCGCAACAACACCAAGCACAATAACACAAACGGCCAACTTGGCTTGTTTTTGCCAAGTTGGCCGTTTGTGTTAGGATATGCGCACGTGCGCAATATATTTTATGTGTAATGTGCTACGTGCGCACTATATCCTTAGGTTTGTATATGTATAGCGAGGGTTTTTATGCTGCTTTTCAACAAGTATAGCCCATTTGTCGGCTTGTTCAACGCCGGCAAATGGGGCATTACGTATCTTACAAACGACACTGCGGTTGTTTACACCGGCAGCGTCGGAAAACCAAAAGCTCTGTTTAACTGGGGAGTTGAACAGACGAAAATCGATAAAATTCTTATGCCGAAGCTTGTCGAAAACTTCGGCATGGTATACATTTACAACTACTACGTGAATGCTTCAAAAGTTGAAGCATTCCAAAAGTTTAACGAGGTCGGCATTCCATGCCCGCCGTTATTAACGAAAGCAGAAGAATGTCGAAAATACGAAACCGTCCTTGTCCGCAAGGACAAGATGCGCTCGGGTCGTGGTATCGAGCGTATACGCGGTGACGATGCTGCGCTGTTAGTGCAAAACAGCGATCTGTTCATCGTCCCTCTGCTCGATATCCTCGTTGAATACCGTATTTTTGTTTTCAACGAGAATATCCTCGGTTGGCAGTTTCGATATGAAAACCAACCGATTATTTTACCTTGCCCGATTGAGCTTCATGAGCTGGCGCTGCAAGCCGTCAAAGCGCTAAGCTTAGACTTCGGCGCGGTTGATATTGCATTGTTACAAGATGGCAACCCTGTTGTGTTTGAAGTAAACACAAGGCCAGGATTACATCGTAACAACACGATAACAAGCTTACTACACCAACGCATTGAGGCGCTATTAACGTAACACAAGCGTTGGTATATACAAAGCACGTACGCAGCATGTGTACAGTGCAATAAAAAGCGATACGTGACTTAGAAGTAAGTCACGTATCGCTTTTTTTTTATTCTTCTTCTTCCTTACAACGTAAATCTTCTTCGTCGTAAATTGTTACAATGGCAAGAAACGAACCGTCTAGTTTATGTTCAAGGATCATACTATAAAGAACACGTGTTGCATGCAATTCTTGTAGAAATGCATTCAGATCGTTTTCATCAACCAGATGGTGATAACTTGTCGTTGCCATAAACATATCCTCCACTATAAGCTATCCTCTGCCATAAGCAGAGGTATTATCGCTTTTATTTTTCAAAAATATCGTGATCAACATAGGATATGTTTAATCAGGTATCAAGCAATCGCACCAATGCACGAGCAATATACTCTACGACTGGTACTACAACCGAATTTCCAAACTGACGATACGCTTGATAATCACTACAAACGATTTTGAAACTATCGGGAAATCCCATCAATCGCGCACATTCGCGTGGAGTAAGTCTTCTTGGATTTTTCCCTTCTTGTGGGATTAAGATTTCGCTACCACCTGCAGCATAGTGAGCTACTAACGTGCGCGTGTAACTATCAAGATTGGCTATTGTATACCTAAAATTATTACCCTTAGCTTTGTTACGCTGTGCTCGCTGTTGGAGACCTTGCCATGTTCGATCGCTGAGCGTGTATTTCTCATCTACAACAGGTTCGAGAATATCGCGTAATTTTGGTGCAAAATTGGGAATAGTCGGAAATGTAAACGGTTCTGAATAGCCGACAATAAATACACGCTCACGATGTTGTGGTACTAATAACCGTGCATCGATGACCTTGTATGTGACAACATAGCCCAAATCTTCCGTCAGTGTTTGGTAGATACTACGAAACGTCTCTCCGTTGTTATGATGTAAAAGATTTTTGACGTTTTCCAATAAAAAAGCGCGTGGACGTTTGTGTTTTAAAATACGCACAATTTCAAAGAACAACATCCCTTGCGTTGGATGAGCAAATCCATGCTCACGTCCCATTGAATTATAAATTGGAACACCGGCAATACTAAACGGTTGACATGGAAAGCCGGCGGTTAAAATGTCATGATCTGGGATATCGTCTGTCGATATTTTTGTAATATCACCTGCCGGTTTATCACCAAAGTTTGCCTCATAAGTACGACAAGCAAACTTGTCCCACTCTGAAGCAAAAACACATGTAGCACCCGCACGCTCAAATGCTAATCGAAATCCACCAATGCCTGCGAAGAGATCGATAAATGTTATCATTATACCTACAGCAAATACCAACTTTATTCGACGTCATTGGTTGTGATCTTGCTCTGCCATCCAGAGCGCATCAATAATAACAGGCGACCAACCTGTAATTTCGATATCCCATACACCACCGTATGCAACACCTCGCGTGTGACCTCCGATGTCAACAATCGCGTTAAACTTTGCAAATACACGTGGTGTTGGACTTTTTACGTCCATATCTTGACTATCGGTGATGACGATGAGACGATCCGGTTCGTACTGTTTACGTATCAAGTCGGTATGTACATAATCTACCGCTTGTGCGGTAAAAATCCCACCTGAACCAAGTGAACGTTGAATATCATCTACAACGTCATAAAACGACAAAAACGACGAGACGTTGTTTGTTAATTCAACCGTTTTGTGCTGTTGACGCATATCCGATCCTGCGGTTGCGTACAATATACACCGATCGGTATGTTGCGCGATCATATATGCAATATACGATGCAATGGTTAGTCGGTTCAACGTGCTATAACGTGTAAGATTGGTCAACATCGAACCGCTAACATCTAAAATAACCACCGTTGTTCCTTGGAACCGGATATGATCGCGGCGAAGATACTGCTCAAGAACATGACAAATATCATCATGTTTCACTTTTAACAAGGCAGCGAGGATGACGGTGGGATTAAGACGATCGACAGGTTGTGCCTTTAGATATGCGATGATATCGTCTGGTTTAATACCGATGCGCAACATTCCGTTGATATTTCGGATTGCTGCCATTACCGGTAATTTACCGCTAGCCATTAAACGTATAAACGCTTGATACTTATCTTCTTTGCGCGATAGTGCAACTTCCCATGTATCAGGTGCGGGAAGATTTCGCTCGATTAAGGCGCGATATCGTTCGGGATCATCAACAGGTGGTTTAGGATGGGTCAATTTGACAACATCGGCCAATGTAACCAGAGTACGTTTGTTCATGTATTTAGCGAGCTGATACCGATCAAAACGCCTAAGCGTATCTGCAATGCCCTTTTTAAGTGCATTTGCAAGCGGTGCTTGCTTCCCGTTTACCGTTTGGTACAAGACGATGATATCGCAAAGTTGATCTGGACGTGTGATAACTTCGACAATCAAACGCCGTACTAGTTTCCGATGTTCTGAATGGCGCAGCATATGTACGATCATCCATAACGGCACACGTCGTAGCTTATAAACGTGCGCTGCCATGCGCACCATATCGGCACATTCCTCTGGTGAGATATCCGGTATAAGATTGGCCATTTGCCATGCAATCGCAGCGCCGTTTTGATACGCTACATCCTCGAACAAGAATGTTGTAAACAAAATACGACGCATCAATGCGCTCGGTGTCTGATCTGCTGCCAATGCTCCAACACCACCTGCTACGCGATCCATCGTGTTTCTCCTTAACGTAATACTTGTCGGGGAAAATCGTGAGCGCCTGTTACAGAAAAACCTAAGTAAGCGCGCACTGCACCACCGACAAGATAAAGTTACTCACTACGTTGCTGACTTCGTTCGCTGCTGAACCCCTCTGGATAACGACGACGTAATTTCTCGATATTAGCCGTCATTACCGCACTGAGAGGGACACCAAGCGTATCACAAGCCAATGCTATATACCACAATACATCACCTAGTTCTTGTGTCAATGCATCACGATCAAGCGAATGGCC
>CAKZRZ010000241.1 GCA_937918955.1 uncultured Arenicella sp. | reverse complement strand
GAGTCATAGCTAACTTCTACTGCTTCAAAGTGGCCAGTTTCGTTGTAGGTAACAGTTTTGTAGTCTGCCGTTTCTGCTGAGCCCCCCGTATAACCAGATTCTACGCTGAAAACGCCATCAAGTTTTTCAAAGTCGGCTTCGATACACCAAAAACAGCCTCCGGCAAAAACGGCGGTTTCGAGTATTGTGCTGGAGGTTTCGCTAGTCGATACTTGTTCGGATGATGCATCGTTTTGTGCTGCAATAACGGTGCCAATCAATGCAGCACAACTAAGTGCGATTGCGGCGATGGTACTAATAGTGTTTTTCATGCTGGTCTGTTTTGCCTTCAGTGAGTTTATTAATTAGAAGTCAAGAAGTTACGATGATTCAATAAAGTGATATGCTCATCGTTTATCAAGAATACCTGTTACGAGAAAAGACCGTGTTAATCGATAAGTTATCACTCCCAAATTCTGATCAAGTTTTGCCTGGTCGCGATGAGGCGATGCCTCTTCATAATGAGCATTATGTAAATGGACGCCCCTTAAAAGCTCCCTTTAGTGACAACGATGCTGGTTTGGCTAGTTTATATCTAGGTATGGGCTGCTTTTGGGGCGCTGAGCGAAAGATGTGGAATACTGAGGGTGTTTTTACAACAGCGGTTGGCTATGGTGCTGGAGTTACGCCAAATCCCACTTATGAAGAAGTTTGTACTGGTCGAACCGCGCACAATGAAATAGTGTTGGTTGTCTATAATCCTAGTCTGATAAGTGAGCCGGAACTTTTTAAAGTGTTTTTCGAAAGCCACGACCCAACTCAAGGCATGCGCCAAGGGAATGATAAAGGCACTCAATACCGTTCAGGTATTTACTATACCACCGAGACTCAACAGCAAGCAGCAGAAGCCGCTAAAGATGCGTACCAACAATCGCTAAGTGATGCTGGCATGGGCAGTATTACTACTGAGATCATGCCGGCGCCGAAATTTTATTATGCTGAGCAATACCATCAGCAATATTTAGCCAAGAACCCTAATGGCTATTGCGGGATCGGCGGTACTGGGGTGACCTGCGCTATTTAGTGCTTTTTCTGGATAAGCTCAGTCAATAATTGAATAGTTAAAAGGCATTGAAAAACTCAAATAGCATTGATCTTAAACCGTCTGTTGAAGTAAAGCCCAATCTAACTGCGCGTTTTGTTTCAACCGGTTTAATCGCGCTCGTACTGATCGTTGCGGGAATGACCTGTCGTGGGTTCTATGTATTGCGCTCTTCCGGTGTTGAGCTTGAAGGGCATCGGGCAGCGATGCGTGTTGCTGAGCTTGTTGGAATGATCTCTCAGAATGCATCTCGTATTGAGCATCGTCATGTCAGTATGGTTGGCCAATCGTTCAAATATCTAAACGGAATTGAGAACGCGATAATTTATAACTCTGATCTCGAGCCAGTTTGGCCGACGAAATCTGATCGAGCGTTAAGCGCTGCGGAAAGACGTTTATCTACTGATCTATTAAGAGATCCTGGAGAACTCGAAACGGTCATAGACAGAGACTTTAGTAATATTGATACATGGATTGATGGCTTACTTGGTAGAGACCATACGCTCCCGCTGTTAATCAAACTCAGCGATAGCTCGGGCAAGGCATTTGCGATTGCTCGTGTTGAGTATGACTTTGAAGAAGCCATCCAATACGCTCGCCATTTTGGTTTTCGAGTATTTCTATTTTCTCTTATTTGTTCGGTACTGTTGTTCTTGAGTCTTTACTACACGTTTAGGCGGGGAATCAAAACTATCGAACAACAAGAAGAGAAGTTGAACCATCAGATCAGTCGATTATCAAACTTACTCAATGATAATAAAACCTTGCAGCAGAGCATGAAAACCGCCAGTGCTCGCGCCGTTGAGCTTAATGAACAGTTCCTGCGCAGGGTAGGGGCTGACCTACATGATGGGCCCGCTCAGATGATCGGCTTTGCTGTGCTTAGATTAAATCAGGTATCCAAACAAGAGCCTGCTAAACACTTTGGTCATGAGTTTCATGCAGTTCGAGAAGCGCTTGATGAGTCTCTTGAGGAAATTCGCGGCATTTCGTCGGGCTTGGTTCTGCCTGAGCTTGAAAATATGAGTCTCGAAGAATGCTTGCGAAAAGTAGTTACGCTGCACAGTGCAAAATCAAAAGCCGTGGTGAACCAATTTTATCAAGATATTCCAGATAACATTCCTCTGCCAATAAAGATCTGTGCTTACCGTTTTATTCAAGAGGGTTTAAACAACGCACATCGGCATGGTGAGGCTGAGAAATGCCGTTTATCTGCGTATGCAAAAGACGATCAGTTGGTTATTTCTTTGAAAGACAACGGCATAGGCTTTAGAAAGTCTAAGTTGACACACGGCGGCGCGCATTTAGGGCTGGTGGGCTTGAAAGATCGAGTTGAGAGTTTAGGCGGCACCTTTAGCATCAATAGTGAGTTGGGAGTAGGCACAGCGTTGAAAGTTAATTTGACTTTATAGCCTGATCACAGTTAATCACTTTTAAATAATCGCTCGTTCACCAATTCGTTTCAAATTAAGAGTTGCTATCAATATGACGCGAATTTTATTATTATAGTAAGCCCTACAAAAAATAGATAAGCCATTGATATTTCGGCTTTTCTGCATAAATGCCAGGATTGGTTACCGAAGGTTACGCTATATTATGTCCGAATTAATCTCGATAATTGTTGTTGACGACCATCCGCTCTTTCGCGAAGGTGTTGTTACAACACTCGTAGAATCAGGGAAATTCGATGTTGTTGCTCAAGCTGGCACCAAAGATGATGCTGTTAGGCTTGCAGAAAAACACTTACCTGATCTGATGTTACTTGACGTTTCTATGCCCGGCGGTGGCATCGAGACGGCTCACGAGATCGCCGATAAAGTTCCAATTGTTAAAGTGATTATGCTCACCGTGTCTGAGCAAGAACATGATGTTCAAGCGGCATTAAAAGCTCAGGCGAGAGGGTATGTGCTAAAAGGTGTTGCCTCTGACGATTTGATTAATATTCTTCAAGACATCAGCCGAGGTGATTCTTACATATCACCTAATTTGGCCGTAAACCTGTTGATG
>CAKZRZ010000240.1 GCA_937918955.1 uncultured Arenicella sp. | reverse complement strand
ATAATGCTCTGCTGACTCGGTGCTCTCGGCGACTCTCACTACGCCTTCGGTAATATCGTCGATGTAAGTGAAATCGCGAATCATGTTACCATTATTGTAAACAGGAATTGGTTCTCCTTTTAGCATGCGCGAGGCAAAACGGAACGGGGCCATATCTGGCCTACCCCACGGACCGTAGACGGTAAAAAAGCGTAAGCCTGTACACCTGATGTCGTATAGATGGGCATAGCTATGAGCCATTAATTCATTGGCCTTTTTAGTCGCAGCGTAAAGAGAAACGGGGTTATCTACGCGGTCTACTTCACTAAACGGGAAGTTTTTATTGGCGCCGTATACAGAGCTTGACGATGCGTAAACTAAATGCCCCACTCTAGACTGTCGACAGCCCTCTAAGATGTTTCCAAAACCAACGAGGTTCGAGTCGATATACGATTGCGGATTGTCGATTGAGTAGCGCACACCCGCTTGGGCGGCTAAGTTAACCACTACGTCAAACTTACACTCTTCGAACAATGCAGCCACATCGTCGCGTTTTTCAATATTGAGACGTTCTAAGCGAAAATTCGAGGCTTGCGCATGCTGCTGCACCTGCTCGATGCGAGCTTCTTTTAGGCTCACATCGTAATAGTCATTGAAATTATCGAGGCCAACAACGCTATGCCCTTGGCTCAATAGTTTTTGACTCAAATCAGCGCCGATAAAACCCGCGGCTCCGGTTACCAGAATTTGCATATTCGCTAGTTTAGCAGCGCTAAGACTGCTATTTATCTACATCGTGGGCGCTAGTATATATTACAATCTAGATCTAGTGAGGCGTTGCTCGCCCTTAATTCGTTTAGTCGTGACTTCCAAACACCAAGCATAAAACCAAGCTCATCAATAATGGACGATTCTCAAATACTTATTTCTGCTCGCTGGCTTATACCGGTTGTCCCACGAGATACGGTATTGGAACACCACTCTGTATTGATCGAAAATGGCAAAATCATCGATATTCTTGCCACTGAAAAAGCGCTAGAAAAATACCCACAAGCTCCGCATATTGAACGCAACACACATGCGCTCATTCCAGGCCTGATTAATGCCCATACCCACGCAGCAATGAGCTTGTTTCGCGGTATCGCCGACGACGTTCCATTGATGGAATGGCTAGAGGGTCATATATGGCCAGCTGAAACAAAATGGGTTAACCCTGACTTTATGCGAGATGGCGCGCAACTAGCAATTGCAGAGATGCTTCTGAGTGGCACTACCTGTTTTAACGACATGTATTTTTACCCTGACATCGTCGCAAAAGTAGCGCAGGACATGGGGATTCGAGCTTTTGTAGGCATGATTGTTCTCGATTTCCCTAGTGCGTGGGCCGCAAACTCCGATGAGTACTTTGAAAAAGGCATGCAAGTACACGATGACATCCGAGCGCTATCTCTAGTCAATGCCACAATGGCGCCGCATGCTCCTTACACCGTTTCGGATGCGCCGCTGGAAACCGTTCGTACCTATGCCGATGAACTTCACGTGCCAATCCACATGCATGTGCATGAAACTGATTTCGAAGTCACGAGTGCCACGGCTAATGATGGTAAGCGACCGCTTCAACGTTTAAACGAGCTTGGTTTATTGAACCCGCGCATGATGGCAGTACACATGACGCAGCTCAACGACGATGAGATTAGGCTCACAGCAAAGCAAGGCATCCACGTTGTTCACTGTCCTGAATCGAACCTCAAACTTGCGAGCGGCCAATGCCGCGTCGCTGACTTACTCGAAGCCGGGACCAATGTATGCCTCGGTACTGATAGCGCATCAAGTAACAATGATTTAGATATGCTCGGTGAAATGCGCACAGCCTGTTTGATCGCTAAAACAACAGCCAATGACGCCCGTGCTCTGCCTGCTTGGCAAGCCTTAGAAATGGCGACCATCAATGGTGCTAAAGCTCTTAACATCGCCGACCAAGTAGGCTCTATAGAAATTGGCAAAGCCGCCGACCTGGTAACTATCGATCTCAATCATTTGTCGACTCAGCCAGTTTATAATCCAACGGCACAAATTGTTTACAGTGCGTCTCGCTCGCAAGTCACCGACGTTTGGGTTGACGGTAAGGCTCGAGTGACTAAGGCACAATTAAACAATGTCGACGTATCAAACATACTCAATAACGCCGCTGAATGGGGCACGAGATTAAAAACTAATGACTAAATCCTGCGGTACTGACGCAATGCAAAATACAGCAAATGTAGACCCTAACGAAATTAAAAAATTCGAAGACTTAGCGTCGCGATGGTGGGACTCCGAAAGCGAGTTCGCGCCCTTACATGCGATCAATCCACTGCGAACCGAATACATCAACCTGCACTCTCCGGTAGCCGGCAAAAAGGTACTCGATGTTGGCTGTGGCGGCGGGCTTATTAGCGAGGCAATGTCTGCATTTGGTGCCGAAGTAACGGGCATCGATATGGGCGAGGCGCCACTAGCTGTTGCCAATCTTCACTTGCTTGAAAGTGGTGAGAGTGTTGAGTATATCAAGATCACCGCCGAAGAACTCGCTGAACAACGAGCTGAGCAGTACGACGTGGTTACGTGCCTAGAAATGCTCGAACATGTACCCGAGCCAAGCCTGGTAATCGAAGCTTGTGCAAAAATGGTTAAGCCCGGTGGCGATGTTTATTTTTCCACCATCAATCGCAACCCCAAGGCCTGGCTATTCGCAATCGTCGGCGCTGAGTATGTTTTAAACATGCTTCCTAAAGGCACGCATGAGTACGACAGGCTAATCAAGCCATCAGAACTTAGTGAGTACGCTCGCCACGCTGATCTCGAGCTACAGCGCATGATTGGCTTACACTACAATCCTTTTACCAAAGCTTACAAGCTGGCTCCCGGGGTCGACGTTAACTATATGATTCATTGCAAGAAAAAGGCGTAAAGCGATGCAGTTAAGAGCCGTATTATTCGACCTCGATGGCACACTCGTCGATACCGCGCCAGATATGGTTGGTTCACTCAATCGAGTGCTTGCAAATCACAATCGACCTCTCGCTAACGTCGAGCAAGCTTCAAAGCTGGTTTCAAATGGCGGAAAGGCGCTTATTGAATTTGGCTTCGGCGACACTATCGGCCAAGGCGACATACCCAAGGTTGAGACGCTAGTTCAAGAATTTCTTGCCGATTACAAAACCTTCGTAGCCAATGACAGCTATTTGTACCCAGGCATGAGCGAAGTCTTAACTTTTTGCGAAAGCAATTCACTCAAATGGGGCGTGATTACCAACAAACCCCTGCACTTAGCAAAAGATCTACTCGAAGGTTTAGGCTTGTTAGATCGCTGCGCTATTCTTTTAGGTGGCGATAGTTTACCGGTGAAAAAACCTGACCCCGTGCCGATGTTGCATACCTGTATGGTATTAAGCCTAGCGCCGAGCGAATGTCTGTATATTGGCGACCATCTGCGCGACATACAAGCAGGCAACGCCGCTGGCATGGACACCGCGACAGCACTTTGGGGCTACATTGGCGATCAAGAAACACCCGAAGACTGGAATGCAAATTTTATGCTCAAGTCGGTTGGCGGCCTATTAGAGCTGATTAAAGAAAAGCACTTAGCCGCTTGAAGTTTAGGGCGCTTATCGACATCATAGCGCCGTTAAGAATCACTCTAAAAGACAGCCACAATGACCCAATTCAATTGGCAAGCCTATCAAGCTCAAGACTCTGAAGTAAAAGCGAAACACTTCGAAAACAAAGTAATCATGGTTACTGGCGCGGCCAATGGGATTGGCAAAGCGGTCACGATTGCTTTGGCAGAGCAAGGCGCTACTGTTTTGATGCTGGATAAAAAATCACGCCACTTAGAAAAGCTATTTGACGAAATAATTGCGCGAGGATATGCCGAGCCAATTATCATTCCGGTTGATTTAATGGAAGTGACCCCAGAATCGGCAACCGAATTGGCACAGGCTATTTTCGATGACATCGGCAAGCTTGATGGCCTATTACATAATGCGGCTGACCTCGGCTCGCCTAGTCCGCTTGATCAATACGATATGAACTATTGGAATTCGGTCATGCACACCAACTTGCAAGCACCGTATATTCTAAGCCGCGCCCTGCTTCCTTTGCTCAGACAAGAGCACGTAACCAATATGGTTTTTACCTCGGCTGACGTTGGTCGTGAAGCCGCCGCTTATTGGGGTGCCTATAGCATTGCGTATGCTGGCCTTGAAGCGCAAATGACAATATGGGCTGAAGAACTAGAGAACGTTTCAAATATTAGGGTCAATTCGATTGACCCTGGTCCTGTGCGAACCAGCTTCAGGCGGCGTTCTCATCCGGGTGAAAGCCAAGAAAACTTAGCCACCCCGCAAAGTATCGTTGGCGCTTACCTGTATTTGCTCTCTGGACAACACGAACTTCATGGCTCCAAGCTAAGCATTTAAAAGATTCGCCTTCATTAATTACGGTCAGCTAGAAACCTTTGCGAAAAAAACTGGGTAGCTTTGACCCAAACTTAATTAAAAAGTAACTAATAGGGTCACGCTTTAAGCCGAGTTTTCTAAGCGCCTTATACGACTCCCAATTGCCTTTAATCATCGTCGAAAGGCTATTATTAGTCACGCCACCTAGGCGCATACGAACCCAAAGTTCAGGGATATACCGGCTACTGATTGAATGAACCTCAAAAGCTCTGGCGCAAAACTCAAGATCGGATTGATAGCGTAACTCAGTATTAAAATTACCCACTTTGTCGTAAACGTGCCGTTTTAGATACAAAGTCGGGTGCGCGGGCATCCAGCCTCGAAAGCACAAACCTTTAGAGTGATTCTGAGAACTCCAATAGCGCGTAACCTGACTAAGGTCATTTGGCTTAACGTACACTAAGTTGGCATAACAGGCATCAAGCGAGTCATCCTGATGCGCAGCAACTACTTGAGAGATCACAGTATTGTCTTGCAATACGTCGTCGGCGTTCAAAAGCCCGATCACGTCACCGGTCGCTAATGCCAAGCCTTTGTTCATTGCGTCGTAAATACCTGAATCAGGCTCGCTCATAACTTCGGCTAGGTTCTCTGCGCGCGCGTTCACCACGCTCATTGTGTTATCAGTCGAAGCGCCGTCAATAACAATGTGCTCAATGTTGGCGTAATCTTGATTCGCAACAGAATCTAAGGCATCTCCAATGGTATGTTCTGCGTTGAACACCACGGTAATTATTGAGACTTTCATGAGAAAAAACGAGCGCGATTAACTATCGCTTCCGGCCAGGACTAGAGGCAGGCTTGCTGCTAGCATTACTCTCAGATTGTCGGCTTCGACCTTTGTTGGCGGCTCTTTTACGAACAGGTTTGTCTTTTGAGAATCCACTGCGTTTAGCATCCATTGATCGAGGCTTACTTTGTGGGCGTCGCACTTTCGGCTTAGCGGCCAAACCACGTGAGGAATAAAGCTGATTTGCAAACTCTTCATCGATGCCAACTGAGACCACCAATTTTTCTAGCTGCTTAGGTGCAATTTTAGCATGCTGACCTCGCTTAATTTCGCGAGTGAGCTTAATAGTGCCATAACGAATTCGCTTTAAGCGCGAAACAGTATGCCCAACCGCATCCCACATACGTCGGACTTCCCGATATCGGCCTTCTTTGATGACAACTTTGTACCAATGGTTAGTGCCTTCGTCGGCCATATCAGACGCTAAAACGCGCTCAAACTTGGCTGGTTTGCCATCAATATCAACGCCTTCTCGGGTTAACTTGTGAATCGTTTCTTGTGTTGCAGAGCCTCGAATACGAACCAAATACTCTCGCTCAAGGCCGGTTGACGGATGCATCAGACGATTCGCTAACTCGCCGTTATTGGTTAGCAAAATCAATCCACTGGTATTGATGTCCAAACGCCCCACTGACACCCATCTACCTCCAGGAATACCCGGCAGGTTTTCAAATATGGTTGGCCGCCCTTTAGGGTCTTTGCGTGTACAAATCTCGCCTTCTGGTTTGTGATAAATCAAGGCTTTAATTTGCTCACCACCAACTTCGCTTAAGCTCATCAACTTGCCGTCCACCAAAATTCGGTCGGCAGCACTGGCGCGATCACCTAATTTAGCTCGCTTGCCATTTACCGAAACTCGGCCGTCACTAATCCACGTTTCAATCTCACGACGCGAGCCCATGCCCGCATGCGCGAGCAGCTTTTGCAGTTTATCGCTCATCTTCGTCGCTAGATGATTCTGGCGTACCGACGTCTAAATTTTGATCTTGGTCTGGTGATTCCTGTTCCGCTGAGGGCTCTGATTCTGCTGAGGGCTCTGGATGGAGTTCGACAACGTCAGCGATGTCAGCTTGCTTTTGCTTACCTATATCTTCTTTATGCTTCGCCGCCTCATCATCATCTTGTACACCGTCCATCGGCAAAGTGAGGTTCATGTCTTTAGCAATTTCACCCAACTCGCGCTTATCCATCAATTCAGGTAATTCTCGTAAGCTGGTCATATTGAAATACTCTAGAAAGCCTTGAGTAGTGCCAAACAAAGCTGGCCGTCCCGGCACATCTCGATGGCCAATCTGGACAACCCAATCACGCTCTTCGAGTGTTCGAATAGTGTCACTACTTACTCCGACGCCACGAATTTCTTCAATGTCACCCCGAGTTACGGGTTGTCGATAAGCGATAATTGATAAGGTCTCGAGTAAAGCGCGCGAGTACCTTGGTGTTTTATTGCCGCCCAGTTTACGCAACCATGGAGAGTATTTCTCTTTGGTTTGATAGCGCCAGCCCTTGCCTATACGACGTAACTCTATGCCGCGATGCTCGCATTTTTCTTGTAAACCGGTAATCACGTTCTGAATATCAACTTTACTAGGCTGAGCATCTTCAGGAAACATCGCACTGATGTTTTTGATACCCAATGGCGACTTCGAGGTGTACAGCGCTGCGTCAATGATATTTTCGAGTTCACTGTCAACCGGCTGCTCAATATCAGCTTGGGTGGTATTTCCGCGCAGATCAACGTTTAGCTGATCGGCTTCGGCTGATTGTTCGATTTGTTCGTCGTCGTGATTCATGATTCTTTTTCTTTTCGCGCTCGCTATTATCGCGAGCTCTAATTTCAAGTACTTAGGATTGGTGTTTTACGGGTTAAGCCGCTCGCTTAATATGAATTGGTGCTAGCGGCTCAGTTTGAACCACCACTAGCATGTCATCGCGAAACAACTCTAACAGCGCGATAAACGATACCACCACGCCAAGCCGGCCTTCTGCAACCGTAAACAATTCGCCAAAGCTCACATACTCTTTTTCTTGCAACAACTGCAAGATGTTCGTCATTCTCTCACGCAACGACAAGGTATCTCGCGACACAAACATATGTTTATTGGCGTCTGCTCGGTCGACAATCGATTGAAATGCTTTAACCAATTGATCCAGGGTTACCTGAGCCTTTAACTCTGGCGGATTCGGGTCGTCAAATAGCACTTCTGATTTGAAGATATCTCGTTCTAATCTTGGGCGGTCATCTAATTGATTAGCCGCCTCGCTAAATCGCTCATATTCTTGTAAACGACGCACCAGTGCGGCCATCGGATCTTCTTCATCCTCTAGCTCGTTTTTTGGCTTGGGTAATAACATACGTGACTTAATTTCTCCAAGCAAAGCCGCCATTACCAAATATTCAGCCGCGAGATCCAGGTTTGCCGCGCGCATCAGTTCAACATAGCCCATATATTGCTTCGTGATGTCGGCAACAGGGATGTTCAAAATATCGAGATTTTGCTTACGGATTAAGTACAACAATAAATCCAGCGGCCCCTCAAAACTATCAAGCACAACTTCAAGTGCATCGGGCGGAATGAATAAATCTTGAGGCCATTCATTCATGACCTCGCCCATCACAACCGCTCGCATGCTCTCTTGATAAGCCGCATCCTTTTTGGCTTTTTCAGCGTCGACAAGCTCAGTATCCTCGTCGACTACCTCCACGGTACTTAGCTGTGTGTCATCCGTGGTCGCGACGATATCGCCTTCAGTAACGTTAGGCTCCTCGCTTTCAGGTTGATCTAGCTTATCGTTTTCAGTATCACTCATGTGGCTTAATAATAATCCAAATTCATGGTTGAGCGAACTTGCTCCATTGTTTCATCTGCCGTATCGCGAGCTTTTTCACAACCATCGGCGATGATAGAGCGCACCAGTGTTGGGTCTTCAATATAAGGTTGCGCGCGTTCAGCGATTTCGGCTTGTTCTTTCAACAGCGCTTCAATCAATGGTTGCTTACAATCTACGCAGCCAATACTGGCGCTTCTGCAGCCTTCTTCAACCCATGATTTAGTATCTGCTGAAGAGTAAATATGGTGAAACTCCCACACAGGGCAGCGATTCGGATCGCCCGGATCATTACGACGCACTCGAGCAGGGTCAGTCGGCATAGCACGCACTTCTTTCTCTACACGCGCCGGATCGTCTCGCAAAGCAATGGTGTTGCGATACGACTTGGACATTTTTTCGCCATCCAAACCAGGCAGCTTTGATGCCTCAGTCAATATCGCTTCAGGCTCAGTTAAAATGCTTCGACCACCGCCTTCTAGGAAGCCAAAAAGGCGTTCATTCTCAGCATTTGTTAGGTTTTGGTTGCTAGCAAGCAGAGCATGAGCCTTTTCCAGCGCTTCATGGTCGCCCCGTTCGGTATATGCATTGCGAAGATTTCGATACAGCTTCGCACCTTTCTTACCAAGCTTTTTAATTGCAACTTCAGCTTTCTCTTCAAAGCCTGGCTCACGACCATAAAGATAATTAAAGCGTCTAGCGATTTCGCGCGTTAATTCAATATGCGGTACCTGATCTTCGCCTACCGGCACTTGTGAGGCGTGATACAACAAGATATCGGCCGCTTGTAACACTGGGTAACCTAAGAAGCCGTGAGTAGATAAATCGCGCTCGGTCAATTTGGCTTGCTGGTCCTTGTAGGTTGGAACCCGTTCTAACCAACCAAGAGGAGTCATCATAGATAACAATAAGTTCAATTCGGCGTGTTCAGGTACACGGGACTGTACGAACAAAGTAGCTCGACTCGGGTCAACACCAACTGCTAGCCAATCAATAACCATTTCCCACACATTGTCATTGATGGTGGCCGAGTCTTCTTCGTAGTGCGTAGTAAGCGCATGCCAATCGGCGACAAAGAAAAAGCAGTCGAACTCATTTTGTAAGTTCGTCCAATTCTTTAACACACCGTGATAGTGACCAAGGTGTAAACGGCCTGTTGGGCGCATGCCCGAGACCACGCGGTTCGGATGACCAGACTTAGAAATCATTAAATTAACGCATTATTTATAAAGTTGAAGTGTACCGCTATGAGGGTATAAACACTAGAGAGGCGCGGATTAATTATAGGCGTCCTCTAACCTAGGAATGCGAACCGAGCTCGATTCAATAGCCTAATCTAGAAAGCTAATATCGCCCGCGCCATGTCGTAGAACTCGTAGCCGATTATCGTGCCAATCAATAACGGTAGATGGCTCCAGGGTGCCAATACCACCATCAATCACCAAATCAACATCATGCTCAAGCTGATCTCGAATTTCATCGGGGTCGGCCATTGCCAACTCGGCGTTTGGAAGAATCAAACTCGAACTCATAATAGGTTCACCGAGTTCCCTCAAAAGCTCTTGCACAATCGCGTTGTCCGGTATTCGAATGCCAATCGTGCGGCGTTTTGGGTGCACCAGACGATTCGGCACCAAGCGTTTGGCTGCTAAAATAAACGTGTACGGCCCGGGAGTTAAGCTCTTTATTAATCGATATTGCTCATTATCGATTTTCGCAAATTGCGCGATCTGCTTAAGGTCGTGAGCCACCAAGGTGAAATTATGGTGTCGATCGAGTTTTCGAATACGACGAATACGATCTACTGCTCGCTTGTCATCTAGGTGGCACCCTAGCGCATAGCTCGAATCAGTTGGATAGGCTAGCAAGCCGCCGCCACGCACAATTTCCGCGGCTTGTTGAATCAGCCGAGATTGCGGGTTCTGTATGTGAATATGAAAATATTGAGCCATGATTTGATCAGTAATTGATCACTGTATTTTTACTTAGCCTTGCTTTGTTTAAGACCAACCTTTCGCTTTAACTAATTCTAACTTACGACTCTTCTAACTTACGGCTAAACGCGTCAGTCGTTGGTCGCCAAAATCTTGGTTTTCCAAACAAGATTGGTATTCATCCAAGTCTATCAGTTCAAGCAAGGGTTTTAATACAAATAAGCGTTCAGCCATTCTAGGGTGAGGCACAATTAAACACTCATCATCGATTGTTCGATTACCATAGAGCAGTAAATCAATATCAATTAAACGCGGCGCATTCTGATTACCGACGAGGCGTTTTCGGCCTAGGGTATTTTCAATACCTTGCATTACATCCAACAAGGCTAACGGCTCAAGGCTGGTATGCAGCTCAACGACACAATTAATGAAATCCGCTTGATCCTCATAACCCACTGGCGATGAAACATAGAAGCTAGAACATCTAAGTTCAATACTGCTTGGCAAGACTTCCAAAGCCAAACGAGCATCAACTAATTGCTGAACTGGGTCACCAAGATTTGCACCCAGCCCTAAATAAGCAACTTCAGGCATACTCTAACCAAGACTCGGTTTATCATCTCCATCATTAGGGCCAACAATACGTCTCTTGCGACGGACTTTAACCTTTTTATTGCTACCTGAAGACGTGACGCCATATTCGTCAGCAGGTCGCGCTTCCTGAAAGCGTTGCTCTGAACTAGTACGGCCACGAGAGTTTTGACGATTAGCGTTCGCTCCATTACGGCGTTGACCGCTATTCGTGCGCTTTTTGCTAGAGCGCTTTTTACCCGCTTTTGAACGACGAGCGTTGGTGTTTTGCTCTCCATTTGCTTGGTTCGGCTTAGACGTACCTTGCGCATTACTTTGCTTTTTCGAGCGACGTTTCTTTCGATGACCACCCGCTTTGCCTTGGCCTCCGTCAGCTACTTGACCCTGCTTACTTCGGCCACCGCCATTATTCTTTTGTGAATTCGAGTTGCGTGAACTTGAATTGCGAGAGTTTGAATTACGCCCCCCTCGGCTGTTCTGATTACGATTCTGTTTTTTCTGACCATTGCCAGAAGGCTTACCAAAGCCACCTTCGTAACCATCACCAAAAACCGTGTTGCCATAACTCTCTTCATAACTGGCCGAATTATAATTAACGCTATTGCCGTCTGGCTCGTTGCTGTTATTTTGGTTTTTCGGTTGTCGATCTTGCTTATAAGTTTTGTTGAGATCACTGATCATTTCATCGCGCTCATCACCATCGCACTCCTGAATATCAGTCCACCACTCGCTGATTTCTTCATCAACCTCGTGCAGCATAGTGCGTAGCAACAAGAAGTCATACGCGGCACGAAAACGTCGATTGTTTAAGCAGGCTTTGACCATTCTTGGGTTGCGCTTAATCAGGCGGAAATGGATATTCCAGATATCCAAAATGATATCAGCAAGGCGGCGTGGAACAGCAACGTATTGGTTTTGGTCGCGCAGGCCATCATTCATTGCGACACGCCAGGCGTGTGACTCATTAGCACCGTCTTCCATCAGCACCTGTGCATCAGCTTTAACTGGGTCCCACATCATACAGGCAAATAAGAATGCTGGAATTACCGGTTTGCCTTGGCGTACGCGCTTATCTGTATTCTGTAATGCTCGCTCTGGCAGGCCTTCAACGCCATCAATTACCAATTGATCGGTAAACGGAAATAAATACTTAAACAAACCGTATTTACGCAACAGCAAATAGGTTTCATAAGCTGCGCCGCCATGAAACAGTTTTAGCACTTCTTCGAACAAACGCGCATTCGACACATGCGACAATAATTTGCCCTGCTCTTCGATCATTTCCAGCGCTTCAGGCTCCATTTCGAAACCTAATTTGCCTGCAAAGCGAATCACTCGCAGCATACGAACAGGGTCTTCAATAAAACGCTGTTTCGGCTCGCCAATGCTCTTCAACTTGCCAGCCTTAACGTCTTCAATGCCGTTCATAAAGTCGAGAATTTCGCCTTTAACGCTATCGTAGTACATTGAGTTTACGGTGAAATCCCGTCGAACCACGTCTTCTTCTATGGTCCCGTAGACGTTATCTCTAAGAAGTTGCCCTTGATCGCCCTCGCTCATTTCATTGCGTCCAACTCGGTCGCGGTCGCTAGCGTCAGCTCTAAAAGTAGCAACCTCAATAACTTCGTAACCAAAGCGCACATGCACCAGCTTAAACCGGCGCCCGATAATGCGCGCGTTACGGCCAAAAGCCTTTTTGATTTGCTCAGGTGTGGCGTTCGTTGATACGTCAAAGTCTTTGGGTTTGGTACCGACAATCAGATCACGCACACAACCACCCACTAAGTAAGCTTGAAATCCGGCCGATTGCAAACCCTCGACAACTTTTAAAGCTTTAGGGCTGATGTGTTCATTAGTCACGCCGGCGTCCGCCGCAGGTATATAGGTAGCTTTGATAGTACTTGAGTTATTGCTTGGGCTGTTGCTTGGGATAGTGTCTTGGGTCACAAGGAGTCTCTTCTTATTAGGGAAACTAACGTGTTCGCTAGTGCGCACTCAAAACATTATTGATGAGCTTACTGCGATCGTTTTATATTTTAATTTTCTGTTTAACTTTTAGCAGTCAGTAATACTTTCTAAAGTTCATTTATTCGCTGTATTGAGTTTTAGATCGATTCAATGATTTAAACGGGATCCCATCGTGGGTTAAGGTCGCGCAAACAATACTAGCGTTAATATTATTGGTGATTTTAGCTGCCTATCTTCTGGCTAAAGACTTAAGTCCAATCCGGCGATTCGCGGCGATTTTATTGATGCCCTGTGTAGCGATTACTTAAAGCTTTATTTGCCAATGCCTGCTCTATTTAATTACATTCTCTCTGAGTAAGCTCGTTAAAACTGGCTCTAAGAAAGTTGAGCTCGGCATCCTTTCGCTACGGCGTCAGACTTCTGCAATGAGAAACGCGGCCTATCGATATCCGTAAGTGGAGTTTGCACAATTATTGCCCGCGTTACCAGTTTTTTCGTCACTTTTGCCCTTATTTGTTTGCGCAGGAATTCGGCTGGCTTTGTGCCCAAACTATGCTTTACCCGTTTAAGCTAGCCTCGAGGGTGATGCTGGGCATGCATAGACTGCAGACGCTCTCGAGCAATATGTGTGTAAATTTGAGTGGTAGACAAGTCGGCATGCCCCAAGAGCATTTGTACTGAACGTAAATCAGCGCCATGATTAATTAAATGTGTGGCAAAAGCATGGCGTAATGTATGCGGCGACAAGCCTTGCTGAATACCCGCAATAAGGGCGTACTTTTTAATGATGTGCCAAAATGCATGGCGAGTCATACCGGCGCCTCGAGAGGTCACAAACA
>CAKZRZ010000239.1 GCA_937918955.1 uncultured Arenicella sp. | reverse complement strand
TGTATGGCGTGGTCCTGCGACAGACGCGCCATTTTGCTCAAACATCGCATTGGTTAACGACCTGAGTTTTACCGTGACGGCGACTTGCTCAGCGGTTGCCGGAGGCGATACCTTCACTCAAGACTTTACGCTTAGTGATTTAGTCTAAATTTTTAATTACAGCCATTTATAAAGCCAAGTTCGTAAATCTATTTGGCTTTATAACTACCCCTGCCTCGGCTTAATATCGATCGCATTTAGCCGATAAAAAAGGGCGCAAACCTGAGTCTGCGCCCATTAAGTCTTTTATAAGGATCTAATTGCCTAGAGTCACTTTGCGAGAGTATGCGGGCAATAAACTAGTGATACTAGGTTTGCATTTAAAGCTTCCACTGAAACAGTTAGGCGTTAGGCACGCTATTACTTTAGCTTTGATCGTCACTTTCAAGATTGGCAATTGGTATTAATTAGTGTCTAATAATTATTATGAAATATTACTCATCGTAAGGTAAAAAACCTTTTTTCTGTAACAACCTCTTATTTATTTTTATCGGCGTCATAAGTACAAAACACTGGTTCCTAGGCCAGATATCCGATTTTAAAATTACTACAAAAATAGTAGGTTTAGCCATTCTAAAGCCTAGTGCCACGGCACGATAAAAAGCAGTCAAGTATATAAATCTAAGGAGATTTTCCAAATCTCATAGTTCACGAGGTTTAACAATTGCTCGGTTTAATTAAATTTAATTTTTATCTACTATGATCGTGGTGTTTGGAACACATTATGTAGCTGATTTAGATTTA
Organism: uncultured Arenicella sp.; assembly: GCA_937918955.1. Lineage (GTDB taxonomy): Bacteria > Pseudomonadota > Gammaproteobacteria > Arenicellales > Arenicellaceae > Arenicella. The sequence goes on along the minus strand of CAKZRZ010000239.1, from coordinate 2,849 downwards.
TGCGGTGTAGCTTCGCGGCTTGTTGAAGTTTTGTTATGAGAGTGGTTGGCTTTCTACATAGTGAATAATTCATCAAGTTGGTAGCTCCACGCTTTAGATCAATTGTGAAAATCATCCCTATTATATTTTAGGTGTTATGAATTCAAGCTCCTAATTATATAACCCCCTATCTTACAAAGGTTGGCTCGCCCTCATTTGCTAGCGTTTGTTGGAAATAGAAATTTACAGACGTCGTGACTCAGACTGTTTGTTGCATGTTTAGCCAATGGTCAGCCGTGGTTTTAGAGCTGCGCTACATAGCTTGTGTAACAATTGTATATGCGAATAAGTCGGTTGGAAAAATAAGCCAGCAACTAATTCTCGTAGTGGTTGCGATATTTTCTCTCTTCACGAGAGTAGGTAATCATAATGGTTGGAAAAGATAAGTTTGTACTACTACTAAACGATGCCCTTAAGGGCGCAATAAGCAGCTTTGAAGCATCGGCACAGGCCTCATGTTGCATCGCCAGCGATGCTCCCGTTGGTAATGTAATTCGCAACTACCAAGGAAATGGTGTTAATCCCGGCGAATGTTGTAATGCCAATCCCACGATGGTGGGAGTCCTAAATATAGTGGGTGCTGGATTATGATGGTTAGAAAATTCAATAGACCTTTTCGAAGGTTGTGCCAGTTTGTTCTCTTTTGCTTGTTATTATCAACGAGTGTGGTTTACGCGCAGACTTTAGTAACTTTCGACGAATATGGAACGACTGGAAATCCGCCTGACGTCGATAACAACACAACTATTATCATAGACAGTGAATATGTAACGGGCGGAGCAGATAATACCAATAGCCCTCTTCCTCCTGGCTTTGGTTTTTCTGTCACTACTACGGGTGGAACTAGAGCTACGGGTGATATAACACTTTACGACACATCCATAACTAACGGAAATGACCCTGATTTAGAAAATTTAGTCGATGGAGATGGGGTCCCGCTAAACTACGGTAATGTTATCATTTCCCAGGAGTCAGGAAACACCAACGGTGATGGAAACGGCGACGGCCCCGATACTGGCTATGTCCCGGATGATCATGTTGATGCCATACTAACTATTGAATTTGAAACCCCGCTCGTAGGTCTTGGTTGGAATTTGGCCGATATTGATGCAGGGACTGTGTTCATTCTAACCGATAGCTCGAATAACACCCTGACATTTGCAGCGGGCGACCTGACGGATTCTAATTCAAACTTCTTTCAGGGCACGCAATGCGCGTTAGGTGACAATGCCGGCTGTTTCCTTACTCCATTCATTGCTGGGTTCGATCTAGCCTCTGGACTGCTCAATATCGATTCACTAACAATAGAATACGACGCTAGTGGTGGTTTGGATGCCCTTTTCATCGAACTGCCGATAGGTTCGGTGTCGGGTAATGTGGGTGAAGATACAACAGGTGATGGTGCAGGCGACACGCCAATTCAAGGTGTGACGTTAACGTTGTACGAAGATCAGAATAACGATGGTTCTATTGATGCAACGGAGATCGCCGCGCAACCCGGCGCACCAACGACGATGACGAACTCGAACGGCGACTACGCGTTTGAGAACTTGCTGTTTGGTGAGTATGTTGTGGTGCAGACACAGCCAGCGAATCTGGACAGTATTAGTGAAGTTGAGGGTGGTGCGGACGCAGACAACACGAACAACAACACGGTGAATCAGATCGCGGTGACGGTAGGTGTTGATGATCCGGACAGTGTTTTGCCTAACGAAGATGAGGGCAATGACTTTGTCGAAGGTCGCGGTAGCATCGAGTTGATTAAATCGATCAGCAGCGTGACAGACACGAATGGTAATGGCATTACGGATGCTTTGGACGTTGTTAACTACACGTTTGAGGTGACGAATACGGGTGTGACGACGCTAACAAACTTGACGGTGACTGATACGAAGTTAGGCTTGAATGACGCGGTGTGTGTAGCGAGTCCATTATTGCCGGGCATCAGTGCGTCGTGTGCGACAACAGGCAGCTATACGCTACAGCAAACGGACGTTGATGCGGGTTTTGTTGTGAACTCAGCGACGAGTGAGGCTGATTCAGAGAGTCCGATTGATGGCACCCCGGGCACCTCGGTGAGTGACACGTCAGACACGGGTACGGAGCCAAGCGGCTCAGGTACGGTGGCTACGGTAGCGAACCCTGGGACGGTAGAGACGGCAGACCCAGATCCAGCGATCGGGGACGACGATGGAGACTCAACGGACGATCCCACGACATTGATTTTGGCAACCGCGCCAGGTATTGAGATCATTAAGAAGGTCTTTGCTGGAGCCGGCGCAACGTGTAGTTTTGGTGCAGGCAACGAGTTGGTAACCGGTGTTACGGCGGATGCAGTGACCTACTGTTTTGAAGTAATGAACACGGGCGACACGCATCTATCGAACGTAGTGGTGAATGACCCCGCGCTAGGCATCGTGGCGAGCGCAGGCTTGACTGTGATCAGTGGCACTCCAGCGCTGGTTGCGCCAGGTGACACGGTTGTTTATTCAATCGACAGCACGATCACCGCAGACTTGAACAACGTGGCGGACACCACGGGTAATCCGTCTGACTCAGGCGGTAATGACATTGCCGGCTTGGCTGACCCAACGGCCAATGACGATGCGTCGGTTAACTTAGTGTTGCCAGTAAGCATCGGTAGTGTTGTGTGGGAAGACGTCAATGGTAATGGCACGCAAGATGCGGGCGAAGGTTTGATCACGCAAGGCACGGTGACCTTATTGGATGGCAATGGCGACCCAGTGACAACGGACATCAACGGAGTGGCGATATCAGGCACGGTTGATCTGTCGGCGAGTGGCGGCACG
>CAKZRZ010000238.1 GCA_937918955.1 uncultured Arenicella sp. | reverse complement strand
TCTTAATTCTAGCGATTAGTCAGCCGTAAATTCGGCATCTCAAGAGGGGCAACTTCGGTTGCCCTTTTTTGTTGGCGCTTAGCTCTTATTTTTTGACCAATTTTGAATAGTCGATAAGCCTCGTAAAGCCTTTTATTTATTAAATAAAACTCGATATAGTTACACATACCGTAAAGCGAGTTTTTCATGCCTCATAACCACTTATTAAATATGCAATCGAGCAAGCAAATCACCTTGATGGACACTACGCTTCGCGATGGTGAACAAACCCAAGGCGTGTCATTTGCGCCTGCTGAAAAACTCAGCTTGGCTCAAGCGCTGTTGGGGCGTTTAAATGTTGATCGCATTGAAGTTGCATCAGCAGGTGTATCGCAAGGCGAGCAAGAGGCAGTAAAGCAGATCAACGATTGGGCCTCGGCAAATGGCCATTTGGACAAAGTTGAGGTACTTGGTTTTGTCGACCACACTCGAAGCGTCGATTGGATCAAAGGTGCTGGTGGCAAAGTAATTAACCTACTCGCAAAAGGCAGCGAAAAACATTGCCTAACTCAATTGCGTCAGCAACCTGAGCAACATATTGAACGCGTTAGACAAACCATTGAATACGCTCGCTCTCAGGGTGTTGCAGTAAACGTATATCTAGAAGACTGGTCGAACGGCTATTCTGATTCACCGGAGTATGTTTATAACTTTATTAATGGGATTAAGGATTTAGAGGTTGGGCATTATATGTTGCCGGATACCCTGGGCGTGATGTCACCACTTGAAGTTAGCGAGGCGATCAGCGATATGGTTTCTCGATTTCCAGATCTGGCTTTCGACTTTCACCCTCATAATGATTACGGCTTAGCCACCGCGAACGTAATGGCCGCCGTCGATGCGGGCATTGATTCAATTCATTGCACCGTCAACTGCCTTGGCGAGCGCGCGGGCAATGCTTCCTTGGCGGAAGTCAGTGTGGTCCTGCAAGACAAAATGGGCATCAATTTGAACATCGATGAAAAACACATCGTCGACGTTAGCCAAATGGTTGAAAGTTTTTCGGGTAAATTTGTCTCAGGCAACGCCCCTATTCTTGGTAAAGATGTGTTCACACAGACCGCGGGCATCCATGCTGACGGTGACAAAAAAGGTAATCTTTACGTTACCAAGCTATCGCCTGAGCGCTTTGCAAGAAAACGCACTTATGCACTAGGTAAGCTCGCAGGCAAAGCGTCTCTAGAAAACAATCTCGATGAGCTCGGCATTAAATTGAGCGCCGAAGATCAGAAAAAAGTGCTTGATAAAGTTATTGCTCTGGGCGACTCAAAACAGACAGTAACCTCTGAAGACCTGCCCTTTATTATCGCTGACGTGCTAGAAAGCCGCGATACACAGCGCGTGGTGCTGATCGACAGCAAAACCTCGAGTCATTTGAACGGTGAATCTGAAATCAGTTTAACGGTATCGATTGACGGAGTAGAGCACAGTGAGCGGGGGCAAGGTAATGGCGCGTACGATGCATTCGCAGACGCACTCGACAAAATTCTAGCGTCGCACGATGATCTTAAGCGGCCGAAACTGTTAGACTACCAAGTTCATATTCCTAAGGGTGGTAAGACTAATGCATTGACAGAAGCCAGCATCACTTGGGAACTTGAAAACGGCCGCAAAATGACCACACGCGGCGTTAACTCAAACCAAGTTGTAGCAGCAATGTATGCAACCTTGAAAGCCATTAACAGCACGGCAAAATAAAACCGGCTCGTGCTGAATTTAGGGCAAAACAAACATTTTCTGATACATGTCTAAATCAAATAGCTTCCTGCTTATTCTCAGCGTCATCGCACTGATTATTGGTGTCCGCCTAGAAATCATCGAACTCTTTGGTTCACAAACGCCGTATTGGGACGATTGGGGGCTTGGCGGCTTTTTAACCGATTACAAAGTATATGGCTTTGAGCTTGAACGCTTGTTCAGGCCCGCCAATGAACACCGCATTACCTTCAATCGTATCATGTCGATAGCCTTATTCGAGATGAACCAACAGCAGTGGAATCCAATTGTTTGGATGATTGCTAACGCCACTATTTGGGCTGCATCTGGAGCATTGGTGGTGTCGGTGATCAACCGATACGCGCCTCAGCCAAGCAGAATTGCCTTGCTGATCACGACTATCGTCTTCTGGGTTTTGCCGTTCGCACTGGTGAACATTCTATGGGGCATTCAAACTCATACCTACACAATGGTGTTGTTTTCCTTGTTGGGCTTCTGGTGGACAACTAATCAACCCTTTACTAAAAAGTGGTTTGCTGGAATATTCAGCCTCGCCGCTGCGACACTTACCTTGGCCGGCGGCACCTTTGCTTCGGTTGCGGTGATCGGCGTTAGCTTGATGCTGCTCGTTGCCGCTTCTAAGACTGAAAATAGCCGTTCTAGCCGCCAACAATACTTGAAGACCAGCGCCGCCGCTTTATTGCCAGCTGTGCTGGGTTTTGCCCTTATTGCGCAAGTTGCAGGCGGTAGTGATAAAGAGTTAGTACTGGGCGACTCGATCACAACATTCTTAAAAACGATGTCGTGGCCAAATTATAAAGGGCTATGGCCAGCGTTTGCATTTGCGGCGCCTGTTGTGCTTCTGATCATACAAATTTTCAAACATGGCGAGCCGCCCTCTCGCTTTACTCGTTTTGTGTTGTCGATCTATGCCTTTACCGTGATCGTCGCAACCGGTGTAGCCTATGCGCGCGGTCTTGGCGGACCGTCTCCTGCACCAAGATATTTTGAATTTCTATCGTTAATCCCGCTCTCGAGTTTGATGGCCTTGTGCTTACTCTCAAGCGGCTCTTACCGAGCCAGTTCAAAAACTCTGGCGTTCTTACTTGGTGGCTACTTGCTTGCTTTTGGGTCAGGCTTATCGCATCAAGCGGCTACCGTCGACCATGTTTTGAAAGAGCAAAAGAAGTATAAGGCTCTACAAACGCTTAATACATCTCGATATTTGAATACCGGTGACTATGCCGAGTTAGAGAATCAACCGTTTAGGCATATCCCTTTTCCTCATGCGGATATCTTCCAGGCAATTCTCGATAAAATGTCGGCGGCCGACACACTGCCGCCATCGCTTCAACCGCAGCCAGACTTGCAGTGGTACCCTGAAGCGAGCGATCAAGAAAAACAATCGAGCGCGTTCTTTCGAAACGGAACAGCCGTGTGGCATGAGGAAATTCTCGGCTCAGATCACCTAGGCGCTCCTGCTTACGGCTCATACAACCCAGAGATGGGAGACGAAGAAGCCACTGGGCGGTTCGAGAGCGCTACCCTACGCATCAATCGACCGTTTGCTCAGATAGCCTATATGGGCGATATCAGCAGCCCTGAAATGAAGCTGTATCTTGAGGATATCGGCAGCGGTGAACGATTCAATATTGAGCCAGTGGCGACACCGCGATACGCTCGTCAGTACGCAATGACAAAATGGCTCACTACTCAATTTAAGATACCGCGCGGCTACTATAAGATCGTTGCTGAGGACAATAGTGACACTCGCTGGTTTGCATTTAGCTCACCTCGCCCGGTTGGCCGTTTAAGCTACTATGCGCAAGAACTTAGTTCATATGGTCACTATTTGTGGCAGTTCGCTATACTGTTATTACTATGGTCGTTACGTCACTCGCTTATTAATTTATTTGAGAGAAAACGTCCTGACACATTTGAAAGTAATCTGAACCAACAGGTTTAGATGGAGACACCGCACTTGAAATCATCAAAAAAAACAGTCAAGACCGCCGTTGTCGCGCCCTACTTTGAAGATTTAGCTGCCGCTGAATTTTGTCAAAACTTAGCTGAACATTTAGACGCCGACGACTACGTTATTATCGTAGACGACGGCTCGGTGGCACTCCCTTTTGATGCCGCTTTACTAAGCGATAACGGCTTGCGAGGGCAAGTGGTCAAACTGGTACGTAATGTTGGCCATCAAACGGCTATTTGTTGTGGTATCAGCGCCGCCTTAAATGAAATTGAGTTCGAATCTTTGGTGATTTTGGATTCCGATGGTGAAGACAAACCCGCCGATATTGCCACACTAGTTGATCGCCTCCACGACAAATCCAGTCAAACCGACGCAGTAGTCGCTACCCGAAAATCTAGAATTGAGTCGCGTGTATTCAAAACCTTTTATCGAATCTATCAAGGTTTTTTTCGCATCTTAGTTGGCCGCGAAATTCGCTTCGGCAATTTTATGGCCCTCAGCCCGAGTGCCGCTCGTAGATTGGTTCATACTCAAGAAAGCCGCATGCACGTCGCGGCGTCGCTGATCAATTCTCGCCTTCGTATTGCATCACTGTCTTTACATCGTGGCGCTCGCTACGCGGGTAAAAGTAGCATGAACTTGGTATCACTTACCTTGCATGGCCTGCGTTCGATCATGGTTTTCTCTGAGACAGTACTAGTAAGAATCACGTTATTTTGCGCGCTATTCGCAGCGATAATCGTATCGACTATGTTCGTAATGGTGATTATAAAGCTCGTAGGGCTGGCAATACCTGGTTGGTTTTCAACTGTCGGTGGCATTTTGATTTTGCTATTGTTGCAAGTCGCCATTATGAGCCTGGTGGTTTTACTTTCAGCCGGAAATATTCGCTCTAACATAAACAACGCCAACGACTATCATTGCCTGATCGATGGCATCGATTATGCCAACTGAGAAAGCGTCTGATTACATTGGTGACGAGCTCTCGCTGTTCGCCGATGCAGTAAATTGGAAAAATTACTGGAGCAATACTCTAGAGCCGTTGGTCGGTGATAAAGTACTCGAAGTAGGAGCAGGCATAGGTAGCAATACCGCCCTATTGCGGCGTCGAAATCAACAGTGGACAGCCCTTGAACCTGACCAAACTCAAGCCAATCAAATCAGAAATTCGCAGCCCGATGATGAAAATCTCAAGGTTATTTGCGGCTTTCTAAGCGATATTAGCGCTGAGCAACAGTACGACACTTTGGTTTATATCGATGTGCTTGAGCATATTGAAGATGACCTTGGCGAAGTAAATGCGGCAATGTCATACTTAAAATCAGGTGGAAGGTTGATTGTTTTGTCGCCGGCGCATCAACGCTTCTTCAGCCCTTTTGACAAGGCCGTCGGTCATTTTCGCCGTTACAATAAGGCCATGCTTAAACGCTTAACCCCCAACAACGCATCTATTGAGAAACTGTTTTATATGGATTCAGTCGGATGTTTGGCGTCGTATGCAAACGCGGTATTACTTGAGGCAAGCATGCCAACAAAGAAGCAAATATGGCTCTGGGATAAATTCATGGTACCGGTTTCTAAGGTGCTAGACATGCTATTCAATTATTCAGTCGGCAAGACGGTCGTTGCTGTTTGGACAAAGACTGATTAGATTAAGCTAAGCTGAAGATGACACCCGCTATCGACCTACTAAATCAGCATTCGATCGATTATAAAATACATCAATATAAACATACGCCCGGCGTCGAATCTTATGGCGATGAAGCAGCCAGAGAGCTTGGTGTTGACCCGCAACAACTTTTCAAAACTCTTATTACCGAGGCGAAATTAAGCTCTGGTTCAATACTTGTTGTTGGCATCGTCCCGGTCAGTTTGAGCCTCAATTTAAAATCATTGGCGAAAGCCGTTGGCGCGAAAAACGCGGTGATGGCCGACAAAAAGAAGGCGCAGCTCAGTAGTGGTTATATTCTCGGCGGTGTCAGCCCATTGGCGCAAAAACGCCCTTTCAAAACGGTCATCGATATCAGCGCAAATAAGTTCAGTAGCATATTTGTAAGCGCAGGCAAACGCGGGCTTGATGTTGAATTGGCCCCTGACGATCTCGCAAAACTCACTAACGCTAGTTTTGCTGATATAGCAACTGCTCAAGCAAATAGCTTTAGCCTTTCATGACTCTAGCATTTTCGACTCAGGCTTTATCAAGGTCAATTAGCCTACGAAGCTATGTCTTTGACTGACTGATGATTGCTATAGTAGCGCTTAGCAAAAGCATGCCCGTTTATCAATAATTTGAGTACCACACTAACTAGCAAATACCTTATGACCTCACTAAACATTCGCCAAGCAAGACCTGACGACGTTGATCAAATTATGCAATTTGTAATTGATTTAGCGATTTATGAAAAAGAAGAAGACGCGGTAATCGCGACTCCTGAGCATTTCAAAAAGGCCTTGTTTTGCGACAATCCACAAGCGCATTGTTTGATTGCTGAAGCAGATGGCAAGGCTGTTGGATTTGCTGTGTACTTCTTTAGCTTTTCAACTTGGCTAGGGCAACATGGAATCTATCTTGAAGACTTATACGTGAGCCCTGAATCTCGTGGGCTCGGGGCAGGCAAGGCCTTACTAAAAAAGCTGGCAATGATTGCAATAGAAAAGAACTTAGGCCGGGTCGAATGGAGCGTGCTTGATTGGAATGAGCCATCTATTAAATTCTATGAAGCCATGGGCGCTGAGCCTAAAGATGGATGGACGGTCTATCGCCTCAGCGATCAAGCTTTGACTGATTTTGCAGGCAGCTAACTAATTCATTAAATGTAAATGCGCGCGTTATCGAATGATATCGCTGAATCTGTCTATATCGTGGTGTATCCCATGGTCATCACAGTCGACGTAGTCGATCGATGATTGATTCTGTTTAATCAAATTTTTAGCGCCGAGATCTCCGCTTAGCTGCAATAGATGAGCTTTGAACGCATGGCCAATGCAAACAGGGTTGCCAAGTCTGACTACGCCTTTGGTAATGCTACGCGGGATTACGATGCGCTCAGGGCTAGCAAGTTTAACAATTGAGGCTAAGGTGTTGGGCGAGACATAAGGCATGTCAGCTAAAGCAATTAGCCAGGCTCGACTTTCAGATTGATGTTCGACACCTTTCACAATACTTTGGCTTAAGCCTACAGTCGCGTTTTGATTTTCTAATAGAGCAACATCGCGAGGCTTTAAAACAGCAGCAAGATCGTGATCGCCGGCTTGTATAACCACCGTAATATCAACGCCTATGCCTCTATAAAGCTCGAGCGTGTTAATAATCATTGGCTTACCGTTGGGCATAATATGTAAGGCTTTTGGACTGCCGAAGCGCTGACTACTGCCAGCAGCTAGGAGCAAGCAATGAACTGAATTTTGCGAAATCTTGGCCATCAATAAAGGTTGCTATGATATGAAGAGCTTCTATTCATCTGTTGGATCACTTGGGATAAGATCGATATAGCAATTTGGGCCGGAGTATCTGCACCAATATCTATGCCGACGGGGCCATAGACTCTATCTAATTGCTGTTGAGTCACGCCTTTCGCGCATAAGGCTTCACAACGAGCCGCATGCGTTTTTCGACTACCAAGCGCTCCAATATAAAACGCTTTACTCTTTAGAGCAGATTGTATCAATGGCACCTCGAATTCATGCTCATGAAATACGCTAACAAAAGCGCTGTATCTATCCAAGGTATCGATCAGTTTCTGTTGATCTGAAACCTTCATCAGAGACGTTATTGAATTTGAGTTAAAACCGGCCGCTTTTAGGAGTGTTTTAGTCGCGGAATTTTGAGAGATGCATGCCACATCAAAACCCGTTCGTGTGGCCAGTTCTGTAAGCCGCTGCAGAATAGGCCCCTGCCCAGCAACGACGAGCCGAGGAGTCGGCCGATAACATTTATCTACCTTGCCAATCGTTGTATCAAGCGATTGTATATGGGCCTGACGAGAGCTTAATTGAGAATGTATCTGTCGCAATATTTCAGTCGAAAGCCCAACATCAAAATAGACATCGACCCCTGAACCGCAGGGCAACTTAATATCAAAATACGGCGAATCTAAGCCGTAGCGCACCGTCGCATTTTGCTTAGCCTTAATTGCCAATCGCGCTTGGTCAGCGATAGCAACCTCAGCACAGCCTCCGGTAATTTGCCCGATGAATTCACCTGTTTCGCTTACCAGCATTTGCGAGCCCATAGGATAAGGTGCGTTCCCCTCAATTGCGACCAAGGTCACAAGCGCGATGGACACACCTTGTTCCGACCAACTAAGGGCGGTGTCAATCAATTCCCGAGATTGCGGGCTTACATTAAATTTGAACGTCATTTAAGAGGGCCTAAGTGTTCGCCATAAAAATTATACGATGTAGTTTAAGTCAAATTAGGGGTGAAAATGAGAAGGCGATAAAGGCGGCACTTAACTATTTATCGCATCGAAAGCTTAGCAACTGAACCAAAGTAGTAAACGGTGTAAACCTTTTGCCAAGAGTAAAAAAGTGTTAACTCGGCGATAATAAATTCATCGAAGTCGTAAGCAGTCTATCGCACACCACAGGCAGTTTTTGGGCGACTTACGAAGCCTTAAGCAACTTTAATTACTTAAGGCTGTCGAGGCAAGCAGTGACCCTACTCTGCTTGTTGGGTTAACGAAAAGGTATAAGTCGGGGGACTATACATGAACAACAAAGACGAACTAAGCAACGATGCGGAAGAATCAGAAATGGGACACATTAGCGAGCCTTTAATTGACAAGAAGCAAACACTAACCACTCTTCAACTGTGGCAAGCTCACCTGAAAGCGCTTAATGTGGCGAGCGATGAACCTCAGCATGAGGTTGAAATTATCGATCTGACTGAGCAAACCAGCTCGACTATCGCTGTAAGCCTACCAGATGGCCAACCTTTAGGTTAAATCAGCTAGGATTGGCGATAAAAATGTCTATATCCTAGGCCGCATTGTCATTGCGCATGCACCTAACAAGGTTAGAATGGCTCTACTCTAATAATTTGACGCTATAGTGAATTCAGTATCTATCACGAGTACTGTTGAAGAACTATCGCGCCATTAGCCGTTTATCACCTTGAGGATTACATTTATGAATGTCAGCGATGCCATTAAACAACGACGATCAGTTCGTGCCTATAAAGACCAAGCCGTAGCGCCTGAACTTATTGAGAAAATATTCTTGCAAGCGCAAGACTCACCGTCGAACTGCAATACTCAACCTTGGCATGTTGTCGTGGTATCGGGCGATGTACGCAACAATATTGAAAAAGCGATGATGAGCGACATTATGAGCGGCAAGCCGCCCACTCCTCACTTCAAGCCAGGCGATCAGGACTTAAAGGATGAGTATCGAACACGTCAAATCGCCTGTGCGGTGTCACTCTACGGTGCAATGGGCATTGGGCGGGACGACAAAAAAGAACGTCAAGAATTGATGGCTCAGAACTGGCAATTTTTCGGCGCTCCGCATGCAGCCTTTTTCTCAATGCCAAAAACCATGAGCGAAATCAATGCGGTTGATATGGGCATTTATCTGCAATCGATCATGCTGTTATTAACCGAGAATGGACTTGCAAGTTGTCCACAAGGTGCTCTAGCTATGTATGCTGATGCGGTGCATGAGCTGGCAAATATCCCTGAAAATCACGCGATAATGTTCGGCCTTTCATTTGGTTATGCTGATGAAGAGGCAGTGATTAACTCGTTTGATGTGGGCCGCGAAGAGTTAAGTAAATCGGTAGAATTTTACGGCTAAACGATATTCAGAAAATCAATAAGGCACCAGTTAGTTGTGGCTAACTAGTTAAGACCGACTAGTTACGATCAAGACTTTGTAAAAACACTAATTGGTGCTCGCCGAGGCTTTTCCTAGATTAGCCCGGCGGCTCTTAAGTTAAAAATTTGCGAGCAATGCCTCGACATATCACTCGAAAATTGTAAATAGACATCACCACCGTAATTGAATTTTTAACCGAAGAACCCAGTCAGTCTTCTAGCTGAGGTAGAGCTTGAGTTGGCACTATCGCTTTATAAAAGCCGAAATGTTAGCGAGCGCTTGCTCGGCGTCTTTGATGATGGCCGAGAAGAGCTGAAACACGTGAAATTGAGCTCTAAAACTTTGCACCTCGATCTCTACTCCTTCGGACTCAGCTCTTTGACAGAATTCAGTTATCTGGTCGGCAAAAATTTCGCCTGTGCCGTATTGCACCAAAGTGCTAGGAAGCGAAGCCAGTGGCGTGTTTAAGAAATTTACCCTAGGGTCAAGTTCATCAGCTCCTTGCATTAGTTGTTCGAAGCTAGGCTGAAGAAATTCGCCGCTTAAAAAGTCATTATGATCGTTGCTAACTATACTCCCGCCCTCGGCACTTGGGTCTACCCATGGAGATATTAATACAAGGCCGTCCGGCTGGTTTTGGAAATCGCTATTTTTAGCAAGTTCAAGTGCCGTCGCAATCGCAAGTGCACCACCCGCAGAATCGCCCGCGAGCGTGACCTTTTTATCGACGTAAGTTTTCATCGCGAGCGTCGCAACCGCGAGGCAATCTTCTTGCGGTGCGGGAAACGGGTGTTCCGGAGCAAGTCGGTAATCGGGTGCTAAAACAAGGCCTTGCGTATCGAACGCCAGTTGCGCGAGAATGGTTTTATGGCTTGTTGGAGAGCCTACTACGTAACCACCGCCGTGGAAGTAAACTACTACTTTATCCGAGGTCGCGCCAGCTTTCGGACTGATCATGGTGCAAGAAACGCCAGCAATATCACGTTGATGGAAGCTTACTTTTGATAAAACTGGGTGATAGCCTCCAGACTTATTCAAAGCAGGACGCATCCAAGGTAAACCACGTTCTTGGCCTTTTTCAAAAATCTCTCTAGCGGCGCGCGCGCAGAGCTCGGTTAGCCAAGTTCTGCCGGGCATTCGAGCAGACGAGCCAATCATTGAAACGACGTTTTTAAGTAAAAGTGTAATCATGTTCTATCCTAATCTCAGCCTTGAAAAGCCAACTAGTTGATAACTTCAAACATTAGCCTACCATTTGGCAAATGAATTTTTCAATCAAACAAGCTTCTAAGAGAGCTCAGTCTATTCACCGTGAAACTATTCACCTCTAAATTTAGGACGCTGTTTTTTAAAGAACGCAGCAACGGCATTGCGCGAGTCTTTGCTATCGATTAAAACGCTTTGAGCTTGAGCCTCATTTTCGATGACTTGCTGATAACACAAGTTCGTTGCATCACGCATCAATTGCTTAATAGCCGTTTGTGCCAATGGCGCGCCCTTAGCCATTAATTCAGCCCACTGTTGAGCTTGGTCCATTAAGCTATTGCTTGCAACTACGCGATTGGCTATCCCATGATCTAGGCACTGCTCTGCGGTCAATTTACCCGCATTTACAGCCAAGTCCATGGCCCGGTGATAGCCGAGTTTGTGCACCAATTGCCATGTCGCCCCGCCATCAGGCATGAGTCCAATCGCGCTGAATGCTTGGTACAAATAGGCATCCTCGGCCATTAACACCAAATCACAGTTCATCACCATCGCAGCGCCAATACCAGCTGCCGCGCCATTAACAGCGGCAACATATAGCTTGCTCGAGTGGTGAATTGTCATCAACCATGGCTCGTATTCGGCAGCACACTGATCAACAAAAGAATCGAAACCCGGCATTCCTTCGCTAAGGTCAGCGCCTGCGCAAAAGCCTCGTCCAATACCTGTGAGCACGATAACTCGCACCTCTTCGTCGGCTTCGGCAACATCAATGACGTCTATCAACTCAAGGCGCATTTGTTGATTTAGAGCATTGAGTGATTTAGGAGAGTTCAGAGCAATGGTGGCCACGCGATTGCTTACAGTGTATTGAATAAATTTGTAATCGTTCATGTTAACTGTTTATATTTTTTGGTTTTTTTCCTAGTTCTAACGTTGAAATTAAAAAGGCACCGTTGCGACCCAAAATCGAATCAACAACGATGCCTCTATCTCAGGGGTGCGAACTACAGTTTAAGAAAAAAGCTCACCGGTTTTAGCCTGCTCTTTAACGATATCTGGGCAGTTAAATCGATCCCCGAATTTAGCGGCTAATTCATCACAACGAGCAATGAAGGCTTCAAAACCATAGGTGTTAACAAACTGTATAAAGCCACCTGTGTGTGCTGGCGCGCCAATACCAAAAATTGAACCGATATTAGCATCAGCAACCGACCGCAATACTCCCGTCTCCAAACACTTGAGTGTTTCGATTACTTGTCTAAACATTAAGCGGTCTTTGATGTCTTGATCACTAATTTGATAGTCGGCGTTGTAATAAAGATCATATAAAGGAGGCCAAAAATTCTTCGAACCATCTTCATGATACTCATAGTAACCGCCGCCGTGATAACGCCCGCCTCGACCGTTATCGGTGATCATGTCTTTAATCACGCGACGAATAACATCACCGTTACCCCACTTATCGGTTACGCCCATTTCAGCCCAGGTTTCTTGAGCCTTTCTAGACAATTCTAGGCTGGTTTCGTCTTGAATTTGCAACGGGCCAACTGGCATGCCAATGGCTTTACCAAGACTATCGATACGCACTGGGTTAGTGCCTTCGGTAAGAAGGTGCGCCGCTTCGTCAAGATAAGTACCAAACGTGCGCGACGTAAAGAAGCCAAGTGAATCGTTAACCACAATCGGTGTTTTACGAATCTGCATGGTGTAATCAAAAGCCTTTGCCAGCGCTTCATCGCTAGTCTGCTCTCCACAAATGATTTCCACTAACGGCATTTTGTCGACTGGCGAGAAAAAGTGGATACCAATAAAATTCTCAGGTTTGGCGCTGGCTTCAGCAAGCTGAGTAATGGGCAAGGTTGAGGTGTTTGATCCCCAGAACCCATCTTCAGATAAATAAGGTTCAATTTCTTTGGTGATACCGTGCTTAAGCCCGATATTTTCAAACACGGCTTCAATGATTAAGTCGCAGCCTTGCAAATCTTCATTTTTATCAGTCGCCAAAATCAAATCAAGAATGCCTTTGGCTTTTGCTTCGTCCATTTGGCCACGTGAAATGCGCTTTTGCAGCAACTTTTCTGAGTAGGCTTTACCTTTATCTGCAGCATCTTGTGAGATGTCTTTTAACACGACTTCGATACCGGCCATTGCTGAGACATAAGCGATACCCTGGCCCATCATACCCGCTCCTAATATGCCGACTTTGCGGGTTAAATTTTTCCCTACATTCTGAGGTCGACTAGCACCACCATTGATCTTATTTAGCTGAAAGAAGAAAGTTGAAATCATATTCTTGGCGACAGGGCCAGTAGCAACCTTAGCGAACTCCCGCCCTTCAATACGCAATGCCGTGTCGATATCTAACATCGATGCCTGAAACGCGACGTCCATTGCCGCAGTCATTTGTGGCATTAATCCGCGCGTTTTCTGGCTGAGCATCGCAGGCCCCATTGTCGCAGTTTGTACATTGCGAGGAGTATTAATAGCGCCTCCTGGAATACGATAACCTTTACGATCCCACACCTGAACGGCGGCAAGCTCATCATCTTTAACCGAAAGAATATACTCTTTTGCGGCCGGTACTAATGCGTCGATAGAATCTACTACTTGATCAATCATGCCAACTTTCAATGCTTTAGCTGGAACCAAACGCTTGCTCTCAAGAATATACGGCAAGGCTTTTTCAACACCGATCAACTTAGTTAGACGCACCACACCGCCGCCACCCGGGTAAAGGCCCAGTGAGCATTCGGGCAAACCGATTTGCACCGACTTGTGGTCAAAAGCGATTCGGTGATTACAAGCTAAGCAAAGCTCATAACCGCCACCTAAGGCCGCACCATTAATCGCCGCAACAACAGGCACTGGCAATTTTTCAATTCGACGTAAACCGGCTTTCATTTCTTCAGTGGCATTGAAAAACGCTTCTGCTTGGTCTGGGTCGGCTTTGACTAAATCGTTCAGGTCGCCACCAGCAAAGAACACTTTTTTAGCCGAAGCAAAAACAACACCAGTTAAGCCTTGCTCAGCTTCTAGCTTGGCTATTGTTTCGCTCATGGCCTCGTGGTACTCCGCGTTCATCGCGTTTACAGGCCCGGTCATATCCATAGTGACGGTTACAATGCCGTCGTTATCTCGTTCGTACTTGAATACACTCATTTTAGTTCTCCTATACTCGCTCAATAATGCATGAAATACCCATGCCACCGCCGACACAGAGCGACAACATACCAGTGCTCAAATCTCGACGTTCTAATTCGTTCAACATTGAGCCGATGATGCAGCCGCCTGTCGCGCCCAAAGGGTGCCCCATAGCGATCGAACCGCCGACCACATTGGTGATCTCGTGACTAATATCAAGGTCACGCATATAACGCATTGCAACCGAAGCGAAGGCTTCGTTGATTTCCCATAGATCAATATCGTCCTTGGTCATGCCAGCGGTCTTCAAGGCCTTCTTAGCTGACGGTCCAGGGCCGGCGAGCATGATTATTGGGTCGCTCGACAAAATTGCGGTTGCTCGAACCCTAGCGCGAGCTGTCATGTTTAGGTCTTTGCCTGCTTGTTCTGAACCAATGAGTACCGCGCTGGCACCATCAACAATGCCAGATGAATTACCAGGAGTGTGCACATGATTGATGCGCTCCAAAGTATTGTATTTTTTAAGGATAATATCGTCGAAACCGTATTTACCCATCTCGGCAAAGGAGGCTCGTAAGCCGCCTAAACCTTGCATGGTTGAATCAGCTTTGATGAAGTCGTCACGCTCGAGGATCATCACGCCATTTTTGTCCAGCACAGGAATGACAGCACTATCAAACCAACCGTTATCACGTGCTTTAGCCGCACGCTTTTGAGACTCTAGCGCGTAGGCATCAACGTCTTCTCGAGAGTAACCGTCAATCGTAGCGATGGTATCAGCGCCAATGCCTTGGGGTACAAAACCGGTTTTAACAGCAAACGCAGCATCGCCAACCATAGCGCCGCCATCCGAGCCCATTGGTACACGAGACATACACTCAATACCGCCTGCAACAATCAGATTATCCCAACCCGACGCTACCTTGGCCGCGGCTGAGTTAACCGCTTCAAGGCCAGAGGCACAAAAACGATTCAGTTGAACACCCGCGACCGACTCATCCCAATCAGCATTTTGAACGATCATTTTGGCAATATCACTGCCCTGCTCGCCAACTGGAGATACACAACCCATAATCACGTCATCTACATATGAGGTGTCAAGATCGTTACGGTGTTGCAGAGCTCGAAACAGGCCCGCTCCAAGGTCGATTGGCTTTACTTCGTGTAGCGTGCCGTCTTTTTTGCCTTTACTGCGTGGCGTTCGCACGGCGTCGTAGATGTATGCGGTGTTGCTCATAAAATCCTCGTTTTAGGGAAGAGATAACAGATGCATTAAAGTGTACGCTGAGGCGGCGAATCAACAATGACAGAAGCTATCGTTTAAATAGACACTTTCTATCAAATATACACACTAAATGTGCTTTAATTCGCGCATGAAAGACATAACCATTGATTCAGCGTTTGCCCGCATGTTGCTCGAAGGCGCGCAGGCAAAAGGGCTGGAATGTGACCCCATTTTGCTAAGCCACGGCATATCGCGCTTGACCCTAGATAAGCCTGGAACTCGGGTGCGTTTAGAGTCGTTTGCCTCGTTCGCCATCGAGATTATGCGTAGACTAGATGATGAATTTTTAGGCATAGGAGAACGCCGTCAACCGGTTGGAAGCTTCAGCATGATGTGCCGAAGCTGTATTAGCGCGCGTGATATTCGCAGATCAATGCGCCGGGCGGCAAATTTTTGGAACTTGTTCGACAATACCTTTAGCCATCGTGTAGAAGAAAATGAGCAGTCGATGCGCTATATCATCAGCCCTATTGAAGGAACACAAACGCTCAACAACTATCTTGTTGAAGCAATTTTGTCATCGATTCACCGATTTCACTGCTGGCAAGGTGGGCAGTTCATCCCGCTCAATATGGTGGCATTGAATCACCCCGAACCCGAATATAGCGACCAATACCGAGCGCTCTTTTATGGCGCGAACATGAGTTATCAGCAAACTGAGTCGTCTATTGCATTTGATATAAGACATTCCAAACTGGAAATTGTGCAAACCCCCGAAACGCTTGACCAATACCTTGCAGGCTCTAACCTGTCTTTGCTTTATCAACCGAAAAACTATCGCGTAATCAGTGACCAGGTGCGCCAATGGCTTGAACGCAACATCAAGCAAGGTAACTATCAAGCAACACTTAAGGAAGCGGCCTCTCATTTTGAAATGAGCCAGCAAGTGTTGCACCGGCGCTTACAAGCCGAGGACTTGTCTTTTAAAGAAATTAAAATGCAAACTCGCCGGGATATCGCAGTTAATCTACTGTTCGATAACAAGTACAAAATCGAAGAAATAGCGACGCTGGTTGGTTTCTCGGAGCCCAGTGCATTTATTCGCGCATTCAAGAGCTGGACTGGCGCAACACCATTAGCCTATCGACATGGTAAACATTAGGCAGCTAAATGTATCTTAGCCTTTTTAATTGAAATAACGCCGCTATACTTAAGGCTGATACAAAAGGTATCTATTATTACTTAGACCTACTATTCCATTGACGAGTTTTGATCATGACTTGGACGATTCTAATTGCACTCGCTGTGCTTTGGTGGTTAATCGCCACTTTTGTACTTTCTGGCCCCGACTTAAGCCGCTACGATTCTTTCGTTGGCGAGCAGTTTGATGACCACCCAGAAGATGCCGAATCAACCGCTGAATTTCTCGCAAAGGTCAAAACAGTGCGAATCGATGCTACCAAAACCAAGTCGTTTCGAAACGGCTTTGCATTAGTTCGCAAGTTTGCCGACGAACTTTCGGATGGCCTTGAAACCGATAGCGTATTTAGCCCTGTAGTGGCAAACGGAGTAAATTGCGAATGGACGGTCGCTAACGGCGTGGACACCACTCGGCGTGTTCTATTTGTTCATGGCGGTGCGTTTATTATGGGCAGCCCAAAAGGCCATCGCCAGTTTACTGACCAGCTTTCTAAGCTCGCTAACGCCGCGGTTCTGTCGGTCGACTATCGCATGATGCCAGAGCATAGCCGCATGAAAAGTGTGCTCGATACTCAACAAGCCTACCATTGGATGCTAGAACAAGGCCCCAGTGGTCACCAAGAAGCATCGTTTGTGCTCGTTGCTGGAGATTCGGCAGGTGGCAATTTAGCATTAATGCTTTCTAGCTGGAGCAAAACAGGGGCAAAGCAACGCCCCGATGGTGTCATTGGCTTCTCACCATCTACCGACATGACGCTATCGTCGCCCACAATCAAACGAAATCGCGATACCGATAAACTTTTAGGCGAAGGGCTTGGAGCCTTATCTAAGTTTCCAAAGTCGCTCAAGGCTTGGGTTGGATTGTTTTTTATGCGCGTTCGTCCTTCGAATAAATTAGTTTCGCCAATCTACGACGACTTGAGTGACTTACCCCCTACTTTACTTCACGCGAGCAGCAATGAAATGCTATTGGGCGACTCCATGCGCTACACCAATAAGGCAATAGCTCAAGGTTCAAATGTGACCTTACAGGTTTGGAAAGACCAAGTTCACGATTGGCATTTGTTCAACATGCATAAAGGCTCGGCCAATCAAGCGTGGGATGAAGTTAAAAAGTTTATTGATTCACTTTAGCCAGACACTTAATTGCTTGAGTATAAAAATCGGAGAATTTATATAAACGTCGTTTAAGCCGCGCTTAAGTAGAGTAAACTATAGATCATTGTCTAACTTCTGCGAATTGAATCACAACGATATAAAATGACTTTTCCTCACGCTATTTTTAAAGCCTACGATATCCGCGGTATCGTTGACGACACTCTGACTGACGACATCACGTTTAAAATTGGCCAGGCAGTTGGCAGTGAAGTCATAGCACACGGCGGCACGAGCATTGTTATTGGCCGCGACGGCCGACTCTCTGGGCCACGCTTAGCTACGGCGCTCTCGAACGGTTTACGCGCCGCTGGCGTTAATGTTATCGACATTGGTTTAGCGCCATCGCCGGTGGTCTACTACTCAAGCTATTCAAAGGATATTCCATCCTGCATTGCCATCACCGGCAGTCATAATCCGCCTAACTACAACGGCTTTAAAATGGTTATAGATGGCGTGACTTTATCGGCTGAGCGAATACAAGCAATTAAACAGCGGATCATCGACAATGACGTCACTTCTGGAGAAGGCACATACCAAGAGCAAGAAGTCATTGAAGATTATCTTCAAACCATCATCGGCGACATTAAACTTGATCGCAAAATGAAGATTGTTATCGACAGCGGTAACGGTGTTGCGGGCGCGACAGCTCCGCAAGTATTTCGAGGGATCGGTTGCGATGTTGTCGACTTATTCAGCGAAGTCGATGGGAACTTTCCTAACCACCACCCTGACCCGAGCCAAATAGAGAACTT
>CAKZRZ010000237.1 GCA_937918955.1 uncultured Arenicella sp. | reverse complement strand
TGGCAAGCGCTTTTTAAAAAGCGGCAAGTCAGTCTCTCTCGGTACTTTTTGTAAACCACTCTCTTATCTTATGCCTTGGCAGTTTGTGTGCGTTAACCGTTTAGCTGAACGAGTGGCTTGCGAAATGATGTGTGACGACTCGAGTCGCGGTCAGTTTATCGTCATTAAAAATAGTCAAATTTAGCCTTCCGCAGCACGCTTATTAAAGGTCATTTTATGAGGCTTTTGGAATCAAATTTTATTGTTAACTAGCCTTCCGAAAACGATTGGCGTAAGTGTAAACTTAAGAGACATTCAATTGTTCGCATTCTATCAATGACATTCGGACGACCATACAAAGAACATCCGAGGATTTTATGGATACCAAAGCAGCTGTCGCTTTCGCCGCTGGCGAACCCTTGAGTATTGAAACTGTACAACTCGATGGCCCTCAAGCCGGTGAAGTTCTGATTGAAGTCATGGCCACGGGAGTTTGTCATACCGATGCCTTCACTCTGTCGGGAGACGACCCAGAAGGTGCGTTTCCAGCAATATTAGGCCACGAGGGCGCGGGCATTGTGCGCGAAGTAGGTGCTGGCGTGAGCTCACTCAAACCAGGTGATCACGTTATCCCACTCTATACCCCTGAATGTCGCGAATGTGATTATTGCCTGCACCCTAAAACAAACCTTTGCCAAGCGATTCGCTCGACTCAGGGTCAAGGCTTAATGCCTGACGGAACGTCGCGATTTTCCTTTCAAGGTAAACCGCTGTTGCATTACATGGGTTGCTCGACCTTCGCTAATTTTACAGTTTTACCTGAGATTGCGTTGGCAAAAGTTCGAGAAGACGCACCGTTTGATAAAATTTGCTATATCGGCTGCGGCGTAACAACCGGCGTTGGCGCGGTAGTTTTTGACGCCAAAGTGGAGCCGGGTTCAAACGTAGTTGTATTCGGTTTAGGTGGCATCGGTCTAAACGTGATTCAAGGTGCACAAATGATTGGTGCTAACAAAATCATCGGCATCGACATTAACGAAAGCAAAGTTGAAACCGCAAAAGCGTTTGGAATGACCGATTTCATCAACCCTAAAAACGTCGATGATTTAATTGAAGCCATCGCCGATCTAACCAACGGTGGTGCTGATTACTCGTTCGAGTGTATTGGCAACGTTAACACTATGCGACAAGCTCTTGAGTGTACTCACAAAGGCTGGGGCGAGAGCATCATCATTGGCGTAGCCGGTGCAGGTCAGGAAATTTCAACTCGCCCTTTTCAATTGGTGACCGGCCGAGTATGGCGCGGCACGGCCTTTGGTGGCGCAAGAGGCCGCACTGATGTACCAAAAATTGTTGATTGGTATATGGATGGGAAAATAAACATCGATGATTTAATCACACACAAAATGCCGCTTGAAAAAATTAATGATGCGTTCGACTTGATGCATGAAGGCAAGAGTATTCGAAGTGTTGTTGAGTACTAAACTAACAGCTCGTAGTCTTAACAGCTTAGAGTCTTTACAGCTTAGAGTTTCAAAACAAAAGAGCCGCATCGAAAATCGGTGCGGCTCTTTTTATTTTAAAACCTTAGAGTGCAGAGAATTAGTCAGGGCACCCTGCCCCAGTATTCTGACCACTAGAATCTGTAAACTTCTTCCAGTGAACCCAGCCGTTTGGACATAGAAAACCCCACTCCCGCTCTTTTGGAAAAGTAAAAAACAGAGTGAAGGCAAAACGACTTTTAAGGTGTAGACGATGAGCGTATTTTGCACTTCGATACTTTGGCAATAGCGGCCACAATCGTTTTTCACCGCTTGGGGTAATCTCACGAACATGGCCCCACAATACAATACCTACACTTCGCCAAGGATGATCATGTAGAGCTCGATCGTCGTCACTGCCGCTGTAGCGGTGCAGGTACAAATTATGATGACCCGGCTTACGCCTGATATGCCATCGGCTCATATAGGCGTCACCGATAAGCTCATCAGCCTTACGCCACTTAAGATTGATCATATTCGCGATCTAAATTCTCACAATTTCTCGCTTACTTTTGCGATGCAATCCAGCTATCAACCTTGCGCTCCAGCATGCTCATTGGCAAAGCACCACCACCTAGCACAGTGTCGTGAAAAGCTCTGATATCAAATTTTTCACCAAGCTCGATTTCAGCTTTCTTACGCAATTCTTGAATCTTAATCATACCAACTTTGTAAGACGTGGCCTGGCCAGGCCATACCATGTAGCGTCGAATTTCAGTACGAATAGTTTCCAGCGGCGCTGGCGAGTTAGCCGAGAAAAAATCGATCGCTTCTTGCTCACTCCATTTTTTACTGTGCATACCGCTGTCAACAACCAAACGAATGGCTCGCCATATCTCACTGCCTAAACGACCAAAATCCGAGTGTAAATCAGTGAAGGTATTTGGCATTTCTTTCGCAAGCTTTTCAGAGTACAAGGCCCAACCTTCGGAATACGCGGTAAAGCGCGCCTGCGTGCGAAATGTTGGAACGCCGGTTAATTCTTGAGCAATGGCGATTTGCATGTGATGCCCAGGCAGGCCCTCGTGATAAGCAATCACCTCAAGCTCATTTTTTGGCATGGTTGTCATGTCTGACAAATGCGCGTAGTAGATACCGGGCCGCGAACCATCTGGTGTACCAGGATAGTAATGCTGCGGCGCACCATCTTGTTCACGATAAGGTTCAACTCGCTTCACAACTAAGTCACCTTTGGGCAAGATGCCAAAATAATTTGGTAACTCAGACTTAATATTATCGATCGCCGCGGTGGCTTCATCGATATAGCCTTGGCGGCCTTCATCCGTGTTAGGGAAGTAAAATTTCTCGTTATCTTGACTGTCTCGAATGTACGCAAAGAACTCTTGTAGGCTTCCGTTAAAACCAGATTTTTCTTTGACTTCTTCCATTTCCGCTCGTAGACGATCAACTTCAGATAAACCCAGTTGATGGATTTCTTCGGCGGTCATATCGGTCGTTGTCATCAACTTCAAGCGATATGTGTAGTAGTCATCACCATTCGGGTTAGCATGTACCCCTTGAGATTGCTCAGAGGTATTTGCAATATCCTCATTGAGAAAACTAATCAAGTTTTCATAGGATGGCGCAAACGATTCTAGCAAGGCTTTATTAGCCGACTGCAGGAGTGCAGCGTGTTGCTGATCACCAATCAGTTTGTCGTCCTTCAATGTTGTCAGTTTCGCTTTCACGTCGGCCAATAGCGATGAATCTGAATCGTCATCGGTAAACGGCGCGCCACTAATAACCGATTTAGCTTGTTTGAGAACAGTTTCGTAAGCAAACTTAGGTGGTCGAACACCTTCAGATGCATTCAACTTAGCACGAGCAACAAGCTGATTCATTGCGCGGCCCAACTGGCTCAAACGAGACACGTACGCTTGCATATCTTCAAAGTTCTCTACCTTATGAAAGCTCAACATAAACGTAGGAAAATAAGTATGCACGCCGTTCATCTGATTAAACACGTAGCTGCTGCGACGAAACTTAGCGCCTTCGGCAGACATCTTATATTGATGCTCCCACAAGTCATACGAAAGCTTTGCGTCATCACTAAGCGCTTCCCGATCAAACTTAGCTTTCATTTCCTCGACAGACTTACGACGACGTTCAAGCGAGGCGGCCTCAGCCTCTTCACTCATATCATCAATATCACCGTAACGGTCTTTACGTCCGAGTGACGTCATACGCATCGGTGAGTACTGTAGTTGAGCTTCGTATTGTTCTTCAAACCACTGATTGAGCCGCTCGTCTATCGAGATCGATTCAGCCGATGCTAACTGCACTTCTTTAGGTGCGGTTTGCTCGGTCGCCGAAGAAGTCGAAGTAGAAGTAGCATTTTGCTCTGTCGTGTCACTGCAAGCCGCCAGAGATAGGCCTATGGCCACAACGAATGAACTGCTGCGCAGCGAGAGGTTCTGACGAAACACACTGAGCCGTGACTCAAGGTGAATATTATTTGGTAATTTGGGCATGGAGGGGTCCTATTGTTTCTTCTTTTAGTTTGTTCTTTGGGTTTCTAATCTACGAAACTACCTATGAAATAACTCGAGCGTTATTTTGTCAGCTGGGTAGTATATTTTTCGTAGAGTTACTCTAGATTAGAGTGGCGTTTTCTGAGACATTTTTCGATGCCAAGCTCTACCGATCAACTTAAACGCCTATAAGTTTAGCTTAGCACCTTCATTGTAGTGATGAAATTTATACAGTTAGTTAAATACCTATGAGTATGTCCTTACTAACAAAGCGATAGTTATGCTGCGCTTTGCACAGCATTTTTTACCGAGTCACCTATAAAGCGTTCTTCGGCCAATTGTTCAGCGACAACACTAGTGCAGATTTGTTGTTCACTGCTCAGTTGAAAAATTTGAGTCAAGGTATCGCGAATTGTTTCGATTTGTCGATAACAATCATCTACCGAGCCGTTTTGATATTGACGGCAGATTTCAATAATTCCGCCAGCATTAATCACAAAATCGGGTGCATAGAGAACTCCACGCTTTCTCAACATCTCTCCGTGTTGTGGCACCGCAAGCTGATTATTTGCGCCACCAGCAACAATCGGTGCACTAAGCCGAGCAATGCTGACATCGTTAATAATCGCGCCCATTGCACAAGGCGAGAAAACATCAGCGTCGGCTGAGATAATCTCGTCAACGGCGACCAAACTAGCACCTAAACGCTCCGCCGCCTGATTATTTTGCTCATTGATATCGGCGATCAAAACCTCTGCGCCCGCGTCAATCAACGATTTTGCTAAATTGCGCCCTACCGCTCCAGCACCTTGTATCGCAACCCTAGCGCCATTGAGGCTACTGCGTCCATATTTAAACTCTACTGCCGCCTTAATTCCACAAAAAATACCATATGCAGTTAATGGTGATGGGTCTCCACCAAAGGCTTGCTGCTCATTTATGCCAAGCACGTGCGAAGTATTTTGCGCAACAAGTTTTAGATCGCTGACGCTAATGCCTGAATCTTCGGCGCTGATATATTGTCCGTTTAAAGAGTCAATAAACTCGCCCATCTTGGCAAACAATTGCGGAGTCTTATCGCTTGCAGGATCACCAATGATCACCGCTTTACCACCGCCCATCGGCAGACCAGCCAGCGCCGACTTATAGGTCATACCTCGGCTCAATCTTAATACATCTTCGAGTGCCTCTGCTTTATCGCTGTAAGGATACATGCGGCAGCCGCCTACAGCAGGGCCTAGATTAGTATTGTGAATTGCAATAATTGCATGCAAACCAGATTCGGCATCGTCAATTGAGACAACCTGCTGATGAGCGTCGTAAGAAGGAGAAAGCGTTACGTCCATAAAATTATCCGAATAAATAAAAGACTTACTAGAATTAAAGGGGCCTGTTCTGATTATTGGCTTTGAGTTTACGCAACAATTGTTACGCTACATTTGCAACTTCGACATGTATTGCATTAAGCGAGCCTTGCTTTGCCTGACTCATAAAGCGTGTCAGCTGCTGGTTTAGTCGAAGCTCAAATTGCTGATAGTTCGCGTGCTTAACATGACCATAACCGCGCACGCCAAGATAAAGCTCGATGATCTCGATCGCATGCTGATGATTATCTAGGGTCAGGGACGCTAGCAGCTGCTCGACTGTATTCTCAAAATGCCCAATAAGAGAGAGCTCTAGCTTGCGTTCTGCCGTGTAGGAAAACAGGTCAAACATGCCGCCGCGTAAAGCCTTGAGCTTGGCCAGCATTCTGAACATCGGCAACATATACGCGCCAAAAGTGAACTTACGTGGCTCGCCTTTATGCCCCAAAATGGAGCTCAATAGAGGCGGCGCCAAATGAAAGTTCAAGCGCGGTGAGCCTTCGAAGGTTTCTTTGATTTGCGCTTCGAATCGACCATCGGTATACAATCGAGCGACTTCGTACTCATCTTTGATCGCCATCGTTTTATAAAAAGCCTTGGCGACTGCACGGCTAAGAGAAAGCTCACTCTCGGCGCCAAGCAGCTTGCTCTCTAAAACGACCACGCGATCTACAATTGAACTATACCTATCTGCATACGCTTGATTTTGGTAAGCCTTCAATTCTGTTGCGCGGTGTGCAACGATATCGTTGACGTGCTCAAGTGGTGTAAACCGTTTTTCTAGGACACCTGAAACGCGTTCGACTTCTTCTAAGTCTAGAAACGCTCGACGCCCCCAATTAAACGCCTGCTGATTAAACTCAACCTTGACACCATTAAGCTCGAGCGCCTTGTGAATTGCTTTGGACGAAACCGGCAATAGGCCTTTCTGATACGCATAGCCAACTAAGAAAAGGTTAGTGGCTATCGAATCACCGAGCAATCCTTCAGAGAGCTCGCCGGCGGCAATAAAATCGGCTCGGTTTTCACCCAGTTCGTCGATGATGCTATTTTTCATCGCACCAATTTTAAAGCTCACATCTGGGTTATCAATAAACTCGGCCGAAGTGCTGACGGTATCGTTCACCACTACATGGCTGCGACGATGATGCATTTTTGCCAAAGCATCGTCAGTTGCAGTAACCAGCAAGTCGGCGCCTAACACAAGGTCAGCATCTCCTGCCGGGATTCTCACAGCGTGAATTTCACTTTGTTCTTCAGCAATTCTTAAATGACTAACAACTGGACCAAACTTTTGCGCTAAGCCAGTTTGATTCATAGTCGCAACGCCTTTGTATTCAAGGTGCGCGGCCATTGATAACACGGCCGTTACAGTCAATACACCAGTACCACCTACACCGGTCACCAAAACATTCCATGGCTGATCCAAGCTTGGCATGTTTGGTTCAGGTAAAGCGATTTCAGATGGCGCCTTCGCCTCTGGACGTTTAAGAGTTGCCCCACTAACGCTCACAAAGCTAGGGCAAAAACCATTTACACACGACATATCTTGGTTACAACTGGTTTGATCAATTTTACGCTTGCGACCAAACTCGGTCTCTTTTGGCACAACGGACAAACAGTTAGATTTGACACCGCAATCGCCACAACCTTCACAAACAAGGTCATTGATAAAAGCCTTTTGAGGGGCCACTTGCATAGTCCCTCGCTTACGGCGACGACGTTTTTCGGTGGCGCATACTTGATCAAAAATCAAGACAGTAGTGCCTTGTGTTTCTCTTAGCGATTCTTGTACTTCGTTTAGCTTTGAGCGATGACTCACGGTAACTACCGAGTCGGCTAAGCCAGTGTGTAAATTTGGCTGCTCAGCAACAATCTCAATACGCTGAATGCCCTCACCCTTTAGCTGAAGCACAAGCTCAGGAACGGTTAAACTGCCATCAACTTTTTGCCCGCCGGTCATGGCAACGGCATCGTTATACAAGATCTTATAGGTGATATTGGCCTTCGCCGCGACCGATTGTCGAATGGCTAATACACCTGAATGAAAGTATGTGCCATCGCCTAAATTTTGAAATATGTGCTTGGTTTTTGTGAACGGCGACATACCAACCCATGTAACACCCTCGCCGCCCATGTGTGTGTAGTTGTGCGCAGGGCGAGACTTACTCCACGTACTCATGTAGTGACAACCGATGCCACCCGCCGCAATCGACCCTTCGGGTACTTGGGTAGACGTATTATGGGGACAACCAGAGCAGAATGTCGCTTTACGCTCAGACACTTCACGCGGCTGGCTCAAACGTTTTTCTTTATCATTAATAAAGCTAACGCGCTTATCCATTAATTCGCTTTGGTAGAATCGCTCTAGTCGTGCGGCGATCACGCGAGCGATCATGGCCGGCGTTAATTCTGAAAGATTGGTTAATAGCTCATCACCGTTTTCATCGTACTCACCAACTACTTGTGGACGCTCATCAACAGGCCAGTTATAGAGTTGACCAGTGAGCTGATCTTCCATAACAGAACGCTTTTCCTCGACCACTAAAATCTCATCAAGGCCAGTGGCAAACTCATGCGTTTTAACCGGCTCTAGCGGCCAAGGCATGCCCACTTTATAAACTCGAACGCCTATTTTCGCTGCCAATTCTTCGTCGATACCTAAATCATCAAAGGCTTGAAGCACATCAAGATAACTCTTGCCTGAGGTCATAATGCCAAGCTTAGGCACATTGGTGTCGATAACGATTTTATTTAGTTCATTTTCACGCGCAAACGCTAAAGCGGCATAGATTTTGTATTTGTTTAAGCGCTCTTCTTGCTCAAGCGGAGAATCAGGCCAACGCACGTTGACGCCGCCTTCAGGCATTTCAAAATCTTTTGGCAAGCGAATCGAAACTCGACCAGGGTCAATCTCAGCTGAGATGGCTGAATCCATGTTTTCAGTAATGGCTTTAAGGCCAACCCAACAGCCGCAATAGCGAGAGAGCTCCCAACCGTAAATACCGAGGTCGAGCACTTCTTGCACATTTGCTGGAGCTAATACCGGCATCGACATGCTCATGAACAAATGTTCTGACTGATAAGGATAAGTCGATGATTTACATCCATGGTCATCACCAACAACAGCGAGTACTCCACCGTGCTTGGCCGTACCCGCCGCATTAGCATGTCGAAACGCATCAATACTGCGATCTAAGCCTGGGCCTTTTCCGTACCACATGCCAAATACACCATCGTACTCAGCGCCCTGCATCAAACCAACTTCTTGAGAACCGCGCACGGCCGTTGCAGCTAAATCCTCATTAACGCCCGGAACAAAATGAATATTGTGTTTATCAAGATAGGTTTGCGCATTCCACATGGCTTGATCAACGCCGCCGAGTGGAGAGCCTCTGTAACCCGAAACGAAACCAGCGGTGTTTAGACCCCGTTCCAGGTCTCGCTGGTGTTGCAGAATTGGTAAACGCACCAGTGCATCAATGCCAGTCAAGTAAGCCTGAGCCGTTTCGAGCGAGTATTTATCGTCTAGTCTTACTTCCCGCAAGTGCCTCTCTTGTTTCGGCTGAGGCTCTTGTTTCGGCTGAGGCTCTCTCTTGGGCTGAGGCTCATTCATTAGCTGAGGCTCATTCATTAGCTGAGGCTCTGCTTTTAGCTCTGGCGTTTCGATATCGTGGTCTTGGTGTGCCGACATGTACATCCTCGCTCTTACTTTTATGGTTTTTTATTATCTAAAAAGTATAAACAGTTCATACCGAACTATTTATTCCGAGTCAGTCGCAAAAAGAGCACTTTTAGTCTAAATTAGACCTAAATCTAATTAATATAGAATAATTTAATCGAATATGAGCATTGAACTGACTTCTCAAGACATCAAGATACTCGACATATTGCAGCGCGATAGCGACCGCAGCTCGAGCGAAATCGCCGAACAACTCAACATTAGTCAGTCTCCGGCCTGGCGCAGAATCAATCGCCTCGAAGAGGAAGGTGTCATCGAAAAAAAGGTAGCCATACTTAATAAAGAATCACTTGGCATGCAATTGGTCGCGTTTACTACCATCAACCTAAGTAAAGCGGGTCGCAAGAACATGGAGCTATTTGAAGAGGCCGTCACACAACTCGATGAAGTAATCGAATGCTATACAATGACAGGCGCTTGGGATTACATGCTAAAAGTTGTGGTCAAAGATATTCGCAGCTATGAAAAGTTCGTACGACAACGCCTACTCGAAGTGCCAATGATCGGAGAAGTTCACTCGCATATTTCGGTAACTGAAATTAAAAACACCACTGAATTGCCCCTAAGACAGCTATAAGCCCGCTAGCGTTAGATTAGATAAACCAACTTTTAAATTTATCATTTACTGGGCTCCAATTTGGGGGCTTACCAACTTCAACCAATATCAAGGATTAGGTTCGTTGACGTACTCAGGCTTCGGTGTAGGCAACAGCCAACGACTAGCAGTTAAGCTTCACCATGGCCGATGCACCAGTGAAACTCGCGGGCGCAATTGTATTTGTAATTGAACTTGTAAATAAACTTGGGGTTCTTAAATTCCGCGATGAGAACTATCACCTGAGTGCAATTGGAGCCAAGTAATAAGAGATGAAGGTAATAACGATCACGGCGATTAAGTTAATCCGAATTCCAGCTCGTGCCATCGTCCAAAGCTTGACTTCGCCCGTTGCAAATACAACAGCGTTAGGGCCGGTCGCCATTGGCAGCATAAACGCACAACTAGCTGCCAATGCAATCGGAACTGCCATCATTTCTAATGGAAGCCCCGTTTCTAAAGCTAGGGCTCCAAGCACCGGCATTAGCGCAGAAGCAGTGGCAACATTGCTAGTTACTTCTGTCAGTGCTAACACCAACACGGCGATAAGAATAATAATAATCGGTATCGGGTAGGAGGCAAAAGCGGCCAAGCTTGATCCTATATAGGAACTGAGTCCAGACGAAGAAATAGCATGAGCAAGCGACATTCCCCCACCGAATAACAATAATACTCCCCATGGGATCCTTTCAGCAGACTCCCAGTTTAAAAGTTTTTCGCTTTTTTCACCGTTACCTTTACTACCAGCGGGAACTAAAAAGCAAAGCAAAACAGCAAATACAGCGGTCATGTGATCAGTTAGCCAGGCGAGTGGCACAAATACTTCACCGCCATAGGAAAACGAAAAAGCGTTTAAGGGGCGTCGAAACGCCCACAGTGATGCAATGACTAAAAAAACAATGAGAGTGCGCTTTTCTGGGGTAGTCATACGCCCTAAATCAAACAATCGATCCGATACTGCTTTGCGGGCATCCACGACTTCGTGGTTTGGCATCTTAAACACCCAACGCGTTAGCACGAACCAGGCCACTGGGAGCAGCAACAGTACTGAGGGCACGCCAACCATCATCCACTGCGAAAACCCGATATCAATACTACTTTGCTCGTTCAGATAGCCTAATACAATCAAATTAGTTGGTGTGCCAATCGGCGTTCCCAATCCACCGATTGAACACGCATAGGCAATCCCCAGTAGTAAAGCATAGGTAAACTGCTTTGTTTGGCCTGGCAAATTTTTATCGTATGCTGCCGATACAGAAAGTGCGATAGGCATCATCATTATCGACGTCGCTGAATTCGAGATCCACATCGAAAGAAGCGCCGCAGCAAACATAAAACCACCTATCATGCCTGCAGGGCTGCCTCCGGCTAAACGAACCGCGTGCAAAGCAATTCGCTCATGAAGGCCCCAAATCTCTATAGCTTTAGCAAAAATAAATCCACCCATCAGTAATACGACTATAGGGTGCATATAGGGAGCGGATACTTGGGCTACCGTACTGATTCCGAACAATGGCAAAACAAGAATCGGAAGCAAAGATGTTACTGGAATTGGCACCGCTTCGGTTACCCACCATATAGCCATTAACGCAAGAAGAGCCAGAGTTACCCATGCTTGGGAAAATTGTGCGTCTCCCACCTGAAGCTCTGATGGAGGACCAATTAATAATAGAATACCTGCTACCGCAGGCCCTAAAATTAAGCCGATGAAGGAAAAAGTTATTGAGCTGTTTCCTATAGTAATTCTCATAAATTCTTGGCCTGTTGTTGTTTAAGTCAAAAGCTCTAAACCAAGTTCAATAAAAGCTTACTATGCCGAGGCCTAGCGAAGATAACGAACTCAAGAAGATAAGCAATACAAACAAGTAAAGCAGCGAGCTAGTTTAAAACGTTAATATTCGCTCGCAGCTTTACTCGCTGTACAGTGTTAATAAGATTGCTTAAAAGTTAAATATACCTGTCTCCCTCGAGGGTCATGAACTTCAGTATCAAAGAAGGGACGGTCTTCAAGCCTTGGCGCAATTTCATCAAAAAGGTTTACCGCACCTACACTAAAGCT
The DNA here is from genome assembly GCA_937918955.1 of uncultured Arenicella sp. Classification (GTDB taxonomy): domain Bacteria; phylum Pseudomonadota; class Gammaproteobacteria; order Arenicellales; family Arenicellaceae; genus Arenicella. The sequence continues at coordinate 17,250 of CAKZRZ010000237.1, read as the reverse complement.
CGTACCTGAGCTACCCAAGAAGCTGTCTAATACAAGGTCATAACGAATGTCGAAGGTTGTATTGCTATCTACCGAATTACCACTTTGATCATCGGTATAGCTGCCTATATGTCTTACAGTAGCATTGAAGCGATGTAAACCATAGTCGAAGGTGAAGCCTCCATTAATGCGAAAATCAGGTGTTGAACCAAAGCCGTTGGAGAAGTTTCGATTGCCGAGAATATCGCCAAATTCAGATGAATCAAACTCAGTTAGAATTGTGCTTTTGAGATCAAATTTACCAAAACCTCCAAGCATTTCCGTACCGTAACCGGCCACAATGTCGATACCAGATACTTCAGAGGAACCTCCATTCACGAAATTTGATATAGCCGTAGACGCTTGACCATCAGCACTTCTTAAGACTCTGCTTGGATCTAGAGTGCCCGCAGCTACAGAATCGAATACTTGCTGAGCCGCAAAATCCTGCAAAATCAAATCTTCATAATCGTAATAGAACCAATCAATCGAAAAGTCGAGCCCCCATTCAGGGCGATATACTAAACCGATGTTAAGGTTCTTCGCCGACTGAGGCACCAAATCTTCAGACCCTTCCGTGATGATTGTCACAATCACGTTATCACCCACACTATCTGCGCCTAAGGTCTGACCAGGAGCTGGGCCAGGGTCGGTAACAGTACCATTACCAATGATACCAGCAACTTGCCGAATCGAGGGAGCTTGGAATGACGTACCATAAGACGCTCTTAATGATAGTTGTGGATTAAGTTCTGCCTTAAAAGCTATTTTAGGGTCAGTCGTATCGCCACCTTGATCGCCGTAGTCTTCGTAACGAATAGCTACCTGTGCCTCTAGCCAGTCGGCAATTGGTAAATTTGCTTCACCGAAAAAGGCTATAACATCCTGAGTTCCAAACACCGCGGGCACAGTCTCATTTAATCGATTGTCACCGCTCTGGTAACGACTGTCAGGAACGTCCTCAAGTGTCACGTCTCGATATTGACCGCCGAATGCCACTGCGATATTGCCATTACCTAATTCGATGCCGGTATCACCACTTAACGACAATTCTGCAACAGCTTGCCTTACTAATGCTCTATCATTTCTGACTAAACTAAAAATCGACTCTACCTCTTCACTATTACCAGCCACTGAAGTGCCATCACGTGGTGAGACTAAAGTTGGATTGGTAATACGCGTTCCGAATGGGTTCCATGCTCCGGCACGAATTTGCTCGGCGAACGCATCTATATCCCACTCGCGAGGCGCCGAGCGGGTAAAATCTGAATTCGACCATGTATATGAACCATACGCCAACCAATTGTCATTGATTTCGTAATCAAAGCCACTGACAAAACGCGTATTGGTAAATACGGTATCAATGTCTGCTTGATTTGGTCCATCTGCATCACTACCTAACGGTCTTCCTCGATAGATTACGTCAACTGCTTGTAAATTTGGGTTAGCTTCAAATGCCTCTGGGCCTGCATAACTTATACCGCCAGGCGCATTTTCGTCTGCGACAAAAAAGTTAAACGGGTGGCTACCAGGAACTAGAAAACCACCATCGTTAGTAAAACGCCTGGTAAGTAATCCACCATTACCATCTCGGATTTCATTGCGCGAGTAACCAAGCTCACTAAAAATATTTAACTTGTCGGTGACATCATATTTAGCCGTACTGAAAATTTGGATACGATCTTCTTCAGGAAAAATTCGACGCTGGTCCAAAAAGTGATAGCGGCAATTCCCAGCAGCAACATCAAGAAGGCCACCCGCCTCAACACAATCTGGGTCAGGAGTAGACGGCCCACTAGCGCGCCGGAAACCACCCTCGATTGAGGTATCAGGGATCGCTAAATTAAATCGGCCGGGCGACCCTGTGACCGAGTCGAAACCACCTGCGATGCCATCTGAAAGAAGATTACCATCGGCAAAGTTAGGGAAATCTGAGCGGGTCGCACTGGTCTGTGTGTAGTAATTTGCAAAAACAGCGATACCCCCTCGATCTCCTTGAACACCAAATGCGGCGTTCACTTGTGCAGATTCATTTGTGGTGTCGCGCAATTCTGCTCCAAATTCAAACCCTTCGAAGTCATCACGAGTAAAGATGTTTACAACTCCAGCTACAGCCTCTGAACATAGGTTGATGAAGCTCCGTCAGTGAGCACCTCGACACGTTTGATCATGTTTATCGGGTATTGATTAGCATCGGTAAACAACTGCCCTGAGTTATCAACAACTGGCGCAAGTCCCGCACGGCGGCCATTTATCAGCGTAAGTGTTGAACCAACCCCCAGCCCACGTAGAGAAAATTGAGAAGTACCTTGCAGTGCCGTTACATCTTGCAACAATTGAGAACCAGAGTTGGCCGTAATGCCTTTAAAAAGGTCCTGCACTTGGACCGCACCTGTATCAGCTATATCTTGCTGCCCAACTGTTTGTATAGGTGATGGCGTCTGGAAATCTTTGCGCTTAGTTCTGATATTCGAACCAGTGACAACAACTTCTTCTAATACCTTGTCGTCCGTAGCTTGCTCATCCTGAGCATAAACAGGCGACAGCCCTGTGGTACAAAAAATAGCCACGACAGATAAACGTAACGCCGTGTGCTTCAGATGGCCTTGCTTATGAAACTTAGTCATACTTCCTCCCAATTTTTGGTTTTTATAGTGTGATTATCCTACTTTCAGAATTTCACTTTGAGTTATTGCGAGACAAAACGATCTTCGGTGTGTCAAACAAACTCTTAGGATTCTAGGCTAGCAAAACCAATTTACGCCTTAAATTAAGTCTCAAAATACGTATAAGCTATTGATAAAAAAGAATATATTTTTATATTATGGTTTTTTCTAGAGCTTTATGTGCGAAAAAACACATGCACTAATGTCAACTTGTGTGGTATACCGCGCAGATGATATTTAATCAAACACAAATGCACTTGAGAGCCAAGCTCATTGTTGCCTTGGCAGCCGCTACGGTTATCGCATTTATGTTGTTCTCATATTTGTACAAGGGATTTGTACGTCAGTCGACGCTCGAAGAGCTTCAAAAGGAAATAGTTGTTGTTACGCGAAGCCAAGCCAAAGTTTTAGAAAGTGAGCTTCAAAAGTTCTCGCTCCTACCATTCGCATTGTTCGAGAATCCTTATGTGTATGAAGCAATGTCAGCTGAAACCGCTAACCCGAAGCAGATAAAGTATCTGAATACGAAACTCGAGTCGTTTGCCCAACGAACAGGGGCGCCCTACATATACATAGTTGATAGTTCTGGAACAACGATCGCGGCATCAAACCACTCTAAGAAAGATAGCTTCGTCGGGCGCTCTTATGAATTTCGCGACTACTTTAAACAAGCAATGGAAGCAGGTTCAGCCCAGTATTTTGCAAAAGGAGAGCGCACTGGTAAGGCTGGTCTATTCTTCGCTCGCCGCATAGAAAAACAAAATAGACACCTTGGCGTGGTAGTCGTAAAAGTAGAGTTTGAAGAACTAGTTAGCTTGTGGAGGGAGAGTGATTCAACAAGCTTTGTTACTAACGACAAAGGAATTATTCTTTTTTCGAGTGATGAATCGCTTAATTATTCAACTCTCTACCCGCTAGATGAGGTCCTTCGCAAAGGGATATTAGAAACTCGTCAATTCGGCGACGAACCATTAAGTGGCTCATCGCTAGCAATGAACGACAACGGCTTATGGCTCGACGCTAACGGCAGGCAAACTGTAGTAGCCTCGATTGATATACCGGACTTAAAATGGCAGATATATCGCATGGTACAGACCTCACCTGCGTTAAAAGCAGCTGACCTTAAGATTCAGTTCCACTTGCTAGTAGTCGGAGTTCTACTCGCAGGACTTGGCCTATTTTCCATATGGCGTATTTCACGTGAACTCCAGCGAGTACAGACAACCAAGTTCCTAGAAACTGAAATTGCACGTCAGACAAAAGAGCTATCCAATACTAATCAACAGCTTGAACTAGAGATTGACGCTCGCAAGAAAGTGAACGAACGTTTTCGTCGAGCGCGAGAGGAACTCGCTCAGGCAAATCGCCTTGGCTCTATCGGTGCAATTACCACGCGCGTGGCACACGAGATCAATCAACCCGTAGCGGCAATAAAAGCCTTTGCTGAAAACGCCGTTAAATTGCTCGATAGAACGGAGCTCGAACGCGCCAAAGAAAACCTTTCATCAATCACAGAACTAACCTCAAAAATAGGGTCGATCACTGTCGAACTGAGACGATATGCGCGGCGCGATAGTCAAACGATTACCAAAATCGCGGTAGATGACGTAATCAATGGTGTAGAACTTCTTATTGGCGATCTCGTTAGAGCAAATCAGATAGAGTTCAATATTGTCAAAGCCGACCCCAATCCGCTTTATGTTAAAGCTGGACGAGTTCGCTTAGAGCAAGTATTAGTAAACCTGATTCAAAACGCGTGCGATGCACTCAGGGACAGAGAAGACGCGCTAATTGAAATGCGAGTATGGAGTGATAATAAACACGTTTATCTTTCTGTCTCAGACAACGGTCACGGCATTGATGCAGCGGTTCGGTCCGATATATTCACGCCCTTTTTTACTTTAAAACCTGGTGGGCTAGGAATTGGCTTGGGTATCGCTAACGATATTATGAATGAGCTAGGCGGTTCTATCGAGCTTACCCAACCACTAATGGGCGGAGCCACATTTGAATTGCGGCTAAAAAAATTATGAATAGTATGAATTTTGATTTGCGCGTATTTCTTGTAGACGACGACGAAGTTTTGCTCAAAGCCATCGCGCAAATCTACGAATTAGATGGGGTTAAAGTTACTTCGATATCTTCGCCAAAAAAATTATTAGAGGACATCACACCTGACTTTGAAGGCATTATAGTTACCGACGTACGAATGCCCGGCATGGGAGGCGTCGAGCTGTTCAAATATATCCATGAAATAGACTCGGAAATCCCAGTTATTTTCATAACGGGGCATGCCGATGTGCCAATGGTCTTAAATGCGTTGCGCGAGGGAGCTTTTGATTTTTTCCCCAAACCTCTTGATTCAGAGTTGCTTCTCGCTAGTACATACCGGGCACTCGATAAAAGAAGGCTTGTATTAGAAAACCGTCTTCTTCGAGGCCTTGCGAAAAAAGCAGCGCAAGGCTCAGAGTTAATAGGCGAGACCGTTGTAATTCGACACCTTCGAGACACTGTCGAGCAAGTAGCTCAAACTAATGTTGATGTGTTAATCGAAGGAGAAACTGGTACCGGCAAAGAGGTCGTTGCAAACTTAATTCATCAATACAGCGACCGTGCAGCTCGCAATTTAATTAATGTAAATTGCGCTGCACTGCCAGCTGACCGCGCAGATATTGAGCTCTTTGGTTCACCACACGATGGTCGAGCGCAAGGCTCGAGTGCTAAAATTGGCAAAATCGAAGCATCGCATAACGGCACTCTATTTTTAGATGAGATAGAATGCCTCCCATCTGAAGTTCAAGGAAGGCTGCTACCAGTAGTGGAGAATAGGCAAATAGCCTCAATTTTCGGGGATCGCGACAAACGCTTAAACTTGCGCATTCTGGCTTCTTCTCAAATAGATTTATCAACGCCCTCTGAGAACAAGGGCTTTCGCAGCGACTTACTGTATCGACTCAACACGGTTCGCTTACGCGTCCCTCCGCTACGCGATCGAAAAGAGGATGTGCCGTTGCTTTTCGCTCACTTTGTCGCACTTGCCGAAAAGAAATTTGCTAAAAGTGCCCCCAAAATTAATTCAAGCGTGCAACACAGGCTATATGACTATGACTGGCCAGGAAATGTTCGGGAGTTAAAAAACTTTACATACTCATTTGTGCTTGGCTTAGACGGCTCAAATGGAAAGAGCTTAACAATGAATTTGAGCCTACCAGAACGAGTAGAGAGGTTTGAAGCAAATACAATTCGCTCAACACTTGAACAAACTAATGGAGATGTTAGAACAACTTTAGACTTACTAAACATTCCACGTAAAACATTTTATGACAAGCTATCTCGCCATTGCATTGATATTAATAAATATCGCAAACGCGAGTAGAATAGATTAGCCTTCATAAAGACGTCAGGTCTAATGCTTTTACAAAGGCCGGGATCAACACAGATAAAAAGCCCTAGGAAGTGCTAGGGCTTTTTGCAAGCTATCTCTAACTTGCTGCCATAGAAGCACATTTTTGACCGACTTTCATAGCACTCTCAGTCGCCTGTGTAACGGCATCTTGATCGCCGCTTTGAGCTTTTAACATGAGCTCATAGTCGGTGTTTTCAGCACTACATGTGCATACCTTCTCAACCATCGCTCGTTGTTCTTCAGGAAGAGCAGCAGCCTGCGTTTGGCAAGCTTCCAACGTGGATTTCTTTAGATCATCTGCGCTCAGTTGAGCGAAGGCTGAAGTGCTGGCTAGGACAGCAGTCATTAATATAACTTTTTTCATCATTTTAATTTGTAACTAGTTATTTAGTAGGGTCGCGAACAATAACACGGTGGAAAGCTGTGCGCTATTAAGGCTAGTTAACAGAACTCCAACAAGAAATGAACGCGGACTTTTTACAATATAATCAATTAGAAGCCAAGCGAGCGATCAATAGATTGCCGTCGATGGCCGCTGCAACTAGCCTGGCAATTACGATGTCAGCTTTAGGTTCACCGACTGCTTTTGCAACGTATAGAACTTCAGTAACAAAGGCTTTTGCATGGCGAGATGGATAAGAAAAAATTTAGCCAGAAATACCACTTGATAACGACAAGTCGATGTTTACGGCTACTGATGTTTATGGCTAATATGAAATTCAGATTTGATTAAGTTTCGACTTTGTAAACTAAAAGTCCTTACCCAACCTTCTCAAAGAAAAATACAATGCGTATAGCCCTGTCTCTTAGCCCTCTATGCATATCTCTATACTCTTCGGCTCAAACACCAATACCACAAAACGCTTTATTGGCACTAAAGTCAGATAACGTTATCGCGTTTACAGATGCCCTGAATCACGATGGTTTAGCTAGCTGCTATTCATACAAAAATTCAAGCTATTCATCGCTGGCGATGAGTATCAAAGCAGGTGTGACCGATACATTTAAAGCCTTGCTTGAGACACGAGTCGATGTAGAAAAGGCATGCTCAAACAAATTTCCTTTGATGTATGCAGCAAAGCACGGTCAACTGGAAAAAGCTCAATTGTTAATCAAAGCAAGTGCGGACCTCACATACATTAACAATAAAGGCTGCTCGGCTAAAGACTACTCAAAAAAATACAAACAAAAGGAGATTTATCTCTACTTCAAATCCTTAGAAGCTAGCGATAAAAGCGCGTCAAATACTGACAAATTTCTCGATTGGTAGTTAAAAACTACGATCGAAACAGCTGATCTAAAGTGCCGCGATCTCATCAATAATCGCGGCGGTTCCTTTACGATTAGCGAGGTCGAGTTGCTCCTCTAGAATCGCGCCGAGGGTTTCCAATGTGGTCATTGGGTTGGCCATTACAACTCGAAATACCGACACTGCTTCACCGCCGTATTTATGCTGTGAAAACCGTGTTCTAGAGACAAAGGTTTTACCTGAGGCTCGTTGCTGTTTTTGTATTCGTTGATTTGCTCTATCAAGAATTTCGTTGATCGATTTTTGTCGCTCTTGTGAGCTATTGTCTAAAATATTTTGGATCTCAGATGGAACATAACGGTAGTTCAAAATATTCAGTTCTGGGTCTGTTATCAATTCAAAATCTGGTTTGGCTTCAATCATTCTAGCGAAGGCCTTGGCTTTGTTGACATTTTGATCAATCAAAATTTCGTAACCTTTACGACCAATGATATGAAACGCAGCGTGCACCAGCATTGCCATTCCAGGTCGACTGCCTTCTATCGAATATTGGCCTAAATCTTTTGAACCAGCCCGCAAAATGTACTCTGCATGATGTTCGACCGCGCTAATCGCCGTTGGATCTTTAAAGACCACCATGCCTGCGCCCATTGGCACATAAAGTTGTTTGTGAGCATCAATAGTGACCGAATCAGCAAGCTCAATACCTTTCAAAAGGTACTTATGGGTATTCGACAATAATGTTGGCCCGCCCCACGCCGCATCAACATGAAAATGTGTATCAAACTCTGTTGCGATTTCAGCCAATCTATCAAGCGGGTCAACCTGACCAGTTTCAGTAGCGCCGGCGATACCGACAATCGCCATAATCGCGATATTTTTCGATTTTAACTCCGCGCACTTAGCTCGCATGGCGTCGACATCGACCTTATGATTCGCGTCAGTTTTAACCGAGACTACATTTGCTCGACCAATTCCCAGCACATCGGCTGACTTGCCTAAAGAGTAATGACCTCGTTCAGAGACAACAATTGCAATGTCGTCGTAACCTTTGTATTTGAGCGAGCGGGCCAAGCCCTCTTTCGCAATACCTTCAAACTCACCGTCATTGCTGGCTAGAAACATCTGGTTTCGAGCAACCCATAGCGCCGAGATATTAGCCACTGTACCACCAGAGCAAAATGTGCCCAATGCTCTACGACTATTGTGTAAATTCTCTTGATAAAACTCGCTTTTCCGCTCGTAAACCATGCCATGAATCATTCCCAGTACTTGACGCTCTAGAGGCGTGAAAGCCTTAGAGGTTTCTATCTTAACTAGGTTCTGATTGAGCGCTACCATGATGCGAGACAAAGGCAGCATGAAGTGCGGTAGAGGCGTCGCCATGTGACCGATAAAGCCAGGTGCAGAAGTATGAACCGAATGCGCTACCAGTTTATCGAGTACAAAATCGGTGTAGTCAGATACGAATTGAGGAACTTCAGGGATATCTGGGGTTGAGAAATCTTCTTCGATCGCTGTCAGCGAACGTTCACGAGCAACTATGCGGTCGCCTAAAAAACCCATTAAATTATCTGAAATCTCCTTATCAATTGCGCCAAGCGTGCTGTTTGGCGCCTCAGGCACGGTAAAAATACGATATAAATTCTCTAAACTGGCGGTCGCCAGCGATTGAGAATTATCGTCTTCTTTGATTTTTAACGTCGTCTGTTTCAAGATTTTAAGGAGTCGCGCAATTTCAATAATTATACGGGCTGTTCACTAAAGCGCAAAATAGCTTAGAGCGGATATTCTAGAGCGCTTGCCACGAGTGCCAAACTAGGCCGCGCCCAGTTTTTTTAATTACGGAATGTTTTAAGTCTCGATTTGACCAAGATTGGCATCTAACACAGCGCCATTGATTACTGGATTTTGGCTTGTAAACCAAATGGTATTGGCTATTTCACTTGGCTGAGCGAGCCTTCGGTGCGCTATATTTGCAGTGATTTGCTGATAAATCTCAGGGTTTGCGCCTAAATGTTCGCTAAGCATTTCTGTTTCAGTAAAGCCTGGACAGATAGCTGCGGTATGAATCATCGAGCCCGCCAAATCTTGGCAAGTAGCCCTCATCTGGCCGATTACGGCATGTTTCGATATAACGTAGGCGTGAGTATTAGCAACCGCTTTTTGGCCTAAGGTTGAGCTAATATAGATAATTGAAGAACCTTCGCCCATAAGCGGCAACAGCAGCGTGTTCAACTCAGCGGCGGCGACTACGTTCAATTGCAAGACATCGCGCAAGGTGTCACCAGCAATGTCACTGACGGTTTCTTTGGTCATCATTGCGGCATTGTGAACCAACGCACATTGCTCAGCATCGCCAACGGCCTTAAGTAATTGGTCTTTACATTCATCGGCCCAGTTTGTCTTGAGTAAATCGGCGGTGATATTAATAACACCATCAACATTGCAACTCGAGCGCGACACGTTTATCACACGATAGCCTTGCTCGGCAAACAGCTTAGCGGTGGCAAGACCAATGCCCTTGCTGGCACCGGTAATAATAAGAGCTTTATTCATAGCTTTTTAAATTAAAAGTAGTTTCAATCGATGATTAAATAGCCATTAAGGCTGATTCGGCGTGTCGAGTTCTAGATAAGGGCGAAGCTTGTGCACCAATAGATAGATAATCGGCGTATCCGCTAATGCTGAGACTAACTTAAATGCATAGTTACTCAGCATTAAGCCAATAGCGACGCTCAAAGCCATATCGCCAGCAAGAATAACCGCGCCGAAAGTAACGCTGATCACGGCTAAGGAGTCAACCGCTTGACTGATTAAGGTGCTGCCATTGTTTCGCAGCCATAAGTGTTTACCTTTAGTCTTTTTCTTAATCCAATGGAACACATAAACGTCAACGTATTGAGCAACAACATAAGCCACCATCGAGGCAAATATCGCTCCAGTGGTATTCGCGTAAATCAAACTAAACAGCTCAACGGAACCATTAACGGAAGAGCCATCGGGCAAGCCTACCTCGCTGGCAAGCGATAAGGTTTGCCACGGCGGTTGTGTACTCGGGTCAATCGCTGGCAAGGCATTGGCAAGCCACATGATACCGAGAATGAAGCCATTCAACACTAAGCCAACAGTCACCATAAAGTTGGCACGCGCTCGGCCATAAAGTTCTGAAATTAAGTCCGTACACAAAAACGTGAGCGGGTAAGCCAGTACGCCGACTGCAAGCTGCATCGGCCCTAACTGGATAAAGCGCGTGATACCGATCACATTTAACAATGTCATCGCGCATAAAAAGAACCCTGCAAGCACTAAAAATACGCGCTCACGGCGCTCTTGAATAATGGAATTTGAGTGTGCGAATTCGCTCATAACATTGATAACCTCGAGATTAGCGACTCCACCGTGAGATACCCCATTGGTTGGGGCCCGACGAAACGCGCATCTCAAAAGCGTGTATATTTAGCTCTTCAAGGTGAGCTTTATCGTGAGTCAAAAGATCTAAAAAGTAGCTCGCTAAGGATTCAATCGTGACATTCTGTACTGGCAACAATATGGTGTCACTCTTAAGTAGAGGCTGAGTTCTGCCATTGTGTTTTACAAAATAAAACTCTTCATCCTCGCTAATGTCGAGGTGGGGAGATTGCTCGGCAATGAGTGTGTATTCATCATACTTGGCGCATAAATCTTTGAGAATTTTTTTATAGATTGCATAATCGAAGCACAGGCCGTCATCACCAATTTCGCCAGTTATTTCAACCGCGATACGCCAATTGTGGCCATGTAAACGCTCTCGATTGGTCGCAGAGAAAATGGTGAAATGAGCCGCCGAAAAGTGCAAATACGACTTTTCAATCTCGATAGAAGCTAGGTGCATAGGCCGAATGTCTTTTAAAAAGGACTAAAATCTGTGTTTTGATGTTCTCTCGCTAGATAGTAAAGGATTTTACTGAGGGAACCATGAATTTTTTGATCTAGAGACTCATCACTTAAGTTAAAACGGTTTTCAATGCAGTTAAGAAGTATCCAAAACAAGCTTAGAACAGTCAAAGCTAACTTATCTTTTCACGCAATTCGCTATTATCCAAAATGTCTCTAAACTTATGGACGGCATCAAATTGCTGATCATAAAACCTCTGCACACACCATGGCATCAAAAAATTACTCGGTCCTACTCAAGCTCGGCGACTACTTACTTAACTACAAGGGCACCCTCGTCGCGGCAAGCTGCGCATTAATATTTACTGCAGGTGTGACTCTGGCTATGGGGCAAGGAGTAAGATTGCTGATTGACGAAGGTTTTATCGCAGGGTCGACCGATAAGCTCAATAGTGCGGCGCTGTTTATTGTCGGTGTCGCGGTGCTGATGGCCATAGGTACTTATACGCGCTTTTATTTGGTCTCATGGTTAGGAGAGCGAGTATCAGCGGATATTCGCCAAAGCGTTTTCGATCATTTGATTAGCTTGCACCCGAGCTACTTTGAAGAGAACCGAAGTGGCGAGATCATGTCGCGCTTAACGACAGACACAACATTGCTGCAAAGTGTTATCGGCTCATCGGCATCAATGGCTCTTAGGTCATTTCTAACCTTTATCGGTGGTTTGATTTTACTCTTAATCACCAATCTCAAACTCACACTGTTTGTATTAGCTGGCGTGCCAATTGTACTAATCCCGATCATGCTCTATGGCCGACGAGTCCGCTCGCTTTCGCGCAAAAGCCAAGACACTATCGCCGACGTCGGCAGCCATGCCGGTGAGATTATTCAGCAAATAAAAACGGTGCAAAGTTACACCCAAGAAGATAATGAACGCCTCGCTTTTGCCGGCCATGTTGAAGGCGCTTTCGATATTGCGCGCAGTCGTATAAAACAACGCGCCATGCTCATAGCTGTGGTTATCTCATTAATATTCAGCGCCATTGCAGCGATGCTTTGGGTTGGCGGTAACGATGTGATTAGCGGCGTAATGACTGGCGGAGAGCTTGGTGCGTTTGTGTTTTACGCCATTGTTGTTGCAGGGTCAGTCGCGACCATTTCAGAAGTCATTGGTGAAGTGCAGCGCGCTGCCGGAGCGGCTGAACGTCTATTAGAACTGCTCGCCATAGAGAGTTTAATTACCGCGCCGGACACTCCAACAGACATCTGTGATACAAGCTCAAAAATTGAGTTTAAGGGCGTTACATTTCACTACCCATCACGCCCAGATACAGCCGCACTAACCGACTTGAACTTAACAGTCGACCAAGGCATGTCGCTCGCGCTGGTCGGGCCATCGGGCGCTGGCAAATCAACAGTGTTCGAGTTGCTTCAACGGTTCTATGACACGGATCAAGGCCGAGTACTTCTTGGCAATACCGATGTGCGCCAACTAAAGCCCCAAGATCTACGCTCACAATTGGCGGTTGTTGCTCAGCAACCAACCTTATTCAGCGGCGATGTTATGCATAATATCCGCTATGGAAAACCTGATGCCAGTAAAGATGACGTTATTTCTGCAGCCAAGGCGGCGAACGCACATGAGTTCATTGAGCAATTGCCAGACGGCTATCACAGCTATCTCGGCGAACAAGGAGTGCGGCTTTCAGGAGGCCAACGGCAACGCTTGGCGATTGCTCGCGCGATTTTGAAGGATCCAAAAGTTCTACTGCTCGATGAGGCAACGTCTGCTCTCGACGCTGAAAGCGAGCACCGAGTGCAACTTGCGCTGGCGAATTTAATGCGTGGCCGAACTACAATAATTATTGCTCACCGCTTAGCGACCATTCGCAATGCTGATTCAATCGCCGTGCTTGAAGGCGGGCAACTCGTAGCACAAGGAACACATGAGCAATTACTCGACACGTCATCATTATATAAACGCCTTTCTAAACTGCAGTTTCAAGAGCGCTCTAACGCTGTCCACTAAACACCAAGTTTGAGAACAAATCCTTATTACTCTGGCAAAACTTTGATATAGGGCTTAACAATAACGTTTTGATAAACGCCGTTTAATTGATAAGGGTCGCCATCAGCCCAAACTTGAGCTGCACTCAGTGAATCGAATTCTGCAACAACCAAACTTCCGGTGAAACCAGCTTCGCTAGGCACTGCCGAATCAGCAGCGGGATGAGGGCCCGCCACCAAAAGCCTACCTGCATCGTTCAATTGCTTTAAACGCTCTATATGTGCCGGGCGATGTACTTTTCGCAGTGGCAAACTATTCTCGACGTCTTGGCTAATGATTGCGTACCACATTTGCGTTTTTCCAATAATAAAGCCAAACTAAAACGTTAGTGTAGCAAACCTGAATTCGCGGTTTGCGACTCCTCAACACGCTCAATCTGAATATCACGATATCGCTCGATACCCGCTTCAACCATTGATTGTGCAATGTCAATCTTGTCCATCGGCATTAGGTCTTCAACTTTGTCAGAGATGGTAATAACCACCAAAGGATCATTCGGCTCGTCCGCACGACGCAATGCAATGTCGCCATTGGCAAGCTGCACTAATTCGATTCTAGATTCATCTGAGGAGTCTGACATAATTGATCTCTGGGTGCTGTCGGCGCTAAATTAACGAAACCATTTTCGCTACGCTCATAGGCAATGGTTTATAGTGTCTCGCAATAATAAAAACAAGCCATCAAGCGACTAAAGTATGAATTTTTGGAAAAAATGCGTTCTAGCACTCATATTGCTTATCGCAACCTTCGTAATTTATCTATTTCTGAGTATCCGCAGCCTCGAGATCGAGCAAGTCAGTGAAGATATTCATGTCATTCGCGGCGTTGGCGGCAATACAACAATACTCAATACGGACGCAGGCACGGTGGTGGTCGACAGCATGACCTTTAAAATGCAAGGGGCGTTAATTCGAGAAAAAGCCGAAGAGCTCACCGGCAAAGAAGTAGTACTGCTGATCAACACCCATTATCACCTAGACCACACCCATGGAAACCCCGGTTTTAATCCGGGCATACAAGTGGTTTCAACTGAACGAACCCTATCTCATTTAAAGGCTTTAGATGCCGATTTTTGGGAGGAGGATGCCGCTAAGCTGCTGCCAAACGAAACCTTCAGCGACCGTCACCAGTTTAATCTTGGCAATAAAACTGTGACCTTAATTCACCCGGGGCGCGGCCACACCGATGGCGATCTAGTGGTAGTGTTTGAAGAGGATAAAACACTCGTCACCGGAGACCTGTTCTTTAATAAACATTACCCGAATATCGACCTAGAGGCCGGCGGCTCTGTTTCGGCGTGGACTAACACCATAGACGAGGTACTAAGCTTGGAGTTTGACAAAGTGATTCCGGGTCATGGTGCAACAACTGATCGAAACAGCCTAGTTGGGTTTCAAAACATGATGCGGCAATTGTGGACAATCGCCTCAGACGCAATAGATCAAAACGAACAGCTCACGCTTGAACAATTTTTAGACCAACATGGCGCTAAACTGGATTCCGATATCGAGTATCACCCGATTAAGTTTGCCGGCATTTCTATAGGCTTAGATCGCACCTTTGTCTTAACTCGAGCATGGCAAGAGCGAACAAAAAACTTCGAACTTAAAAACTAATTCACGCCAGCGACAAAGCGCGAAAGGTAAACAAAACAATGACAACAGCGATTAAGGCGGTCTTTTTTGACCTAGATGAAACACTGGTTGAAAACAAAATTCCGGTTGGAGAATTATTTGCTCGAATGTACTTTGATTTTCAAGAGCAACTCGGCGCCGAAAATCGAGAGATTTTTTTTGGCAGCTTAAGAGAACAAGCGTCAAACCTGTGGAACACAATGTTTGAAACGCAAGTAGCGCCAGAACAACAGTTTGTAAACACCTTTGCTTATTGCGTTGAGGCAACTCGCTCAGCCAGCGGTGCTACAGCACAGAAAATTGGCCAAAACATGTTCGATCACTATGAAAGCTTAAGTTCAAATAATGTTGTGTTCCACGATGGCGCGACCGACACTTTGGCTACATTGCGAGAGCGCGGAATAATCACCGGCTTAATTACTAATGGCATGGAGCAAATTCAACTCGGTAAAATTCACGCATTGGATATTCATAACAAAGTCGACCACGTTACGGTAAGCGCTCAAGCACGAGCACATAAACCCCACGCACCCGTTTTTGAGCTGGCGCTGACGCGTGCGAATGTTGCCCCTAGCTCGGCGATGCAAGTGGGCGATCATGCAACCAATGATGTAGCAGGCGCAATCAGAAAAGGTATGGGCGGCGTGTATTACAACCCAGCAAATTTAGCGATTGAAGAATCGTTCGCTGAGCTGCCCGAAAGGCCAACACATCACATACAGCATCTAAGTCAAGTGCTCGATATTATTTAACATCAACAAGCGGCTGTCACACAGTGCTGAGGCCTCGTTACCACTCTCCATTAGTGCGAAATTGAGCATCGAATACCGCTTTAATTTTTGCAATATATTGCTGTTTAGCTTCTTGGTTCTTGGGCTCGATTTGGCTTATTTCTTTCAATAACTTCATTACAGATCGTGCCTTATCTTCATCAAACTTATCCAGTGCCGACTTCATTATCTTCTCAGGTTTGGCGATGGCATCCTGCCCGTCTCCAAATAAATAGATACTAGACATCAATAGATCAGAAGCTTCTTTCTCATCTTTATGAAATTCACTTTGAAACAAAGATAACAAGCGAGTTTTTTCTTCGGCACTTAAGTCGCCATCGATCTTTGCTGCCGTGGTAGCAAGTAAGGCGGCAACCTCTAGTGGTTCATATAAAGAGAAAATAGGGTTCCCCTCATACTGTTTTCGCCATGCTCGTCGACGGCGCCAGGCAAACGGGTTTAGCCAACCGATGTCTACGCCGGCGTCGGACAAACGTTTAAATAAAACAAGAATTGTAACGATGGTGCCCAATAGGCCTAGGATGATATGCATGGAAAGATCCGTTTTAGTTTTTCTCAAATGAGTAAGCCTTAGCCAGAGTAACATTGTATCAGCGTAAATCAAGCGATGGGTAATCGCGTGCCGACCTATCAAGATAGTTTGGCTTGCCAATAGGCAACATCAACCCACTGCCCAAATTTATATCCCACCTCACTAAAGTGAGCTACCTTGCTCATGCCAAATTTTTCATGCAAGGCAATGCTAGCGTCATTCGGTAGGGATATACCACCTAGTGCCACATGTATGTCTTTAGCTCTCAAACGTTTGAATAATTCCGAATAAAGCTGACTACCCAAACCGAGACCCTTCGCCTCAGGACTCAAATACACCGTAACTTCGACGGAATGACGATAAGCGCAACGCCCCTTCCACTTACTGGCATAAGCGAAACCCGAGACCACACCCTCGTGCTCTATCACTAACCAAGGCAGCTCGGCATCATATATTTCACTAAAGCGCTCGAGCATATCGCTGGGTACGAGCGGCTCTTCTTCAAATGTTACCGCGGTATCTATCACATAGTAGTTATAAATATCGGCAACAGCCTTCGCGTCATTTTCGTTTACTAGTCGAATCATAGTTTTTCACTAAAATCATAGCTCTCCACTAGATAGTTATAGATGCTTACTTAAGCTTGAAATTTGCTTGCCTTAGCAGATATCGAGACTAGGCATTTCGCTAAGCGCTTTTTTATCACCTGAAAAGGCATCGAAAATTCGTTGGTGCTCTTGTTTTGAACAGCTATCACTTCGCTGGTCGTATTTGGCGATCCAGTTCAATAGCATTTCAAGATTCGCGTCTTGTTCCTTTTTAGATGCATATTTATGCGGCTCCCAAGGGCGTTTTTTCGCGTTGATCATGCACTGCTCAGGGCTCAAGTTTAAAAAGACTAACTCATCGGCATACTCACTAACCGCTTCGATCAGATCGCCATAACAACCTTCGATCACCCAATGGCTATTAGATTCTAAAAACGCTTGAATCTCGACCAGTGACTCTGA
>CAKZRZ010000236.1 GCA_937918955.1 uncultured Arenicella sp. | reverse complement strand
GTGGCACATCGATAAAGTACTGGGCTTGCGAAATGTTGTGAGTGCTTTCAGAACCGTTACTATTATTGAAACGAGCATCGCTAGCTGTAGCATTAAGAACTACTGTGGTACCTGCAACAACACCTCCGCCACTGGCACCATTACTTAGAGAAAGGTTAATGCTATCGGGGCCAGACGGTGTGACATACGGCGTTCGAACCACTTTTGCGGCGTAGATAAGCGCTGGCAAATTATCAGGCTTGATGGTGTTCTCATAAACGCTACACTGTTCAAAGAACTGTGTGCCCAGCTCAAATGTGTAGGCGGCAACACCGAGCTCACCATAGCTAATATTGTCGCTAGTACCGTCAGTAGGGTATAAACCTATCGACTGTTGCGGGCTATAACCATTAAAAAAAGCAAACTTTCTGCCTAGAGTTTGCAATGCCAAACCATTAGGAGCGGGCTGATTAACATCGCCCCAAGGCCACAAAACTAATTCACTAAAGCTATGGATATCTATATGAATACCGCTTGTGTCTGTCGGTGCTGCATCGTTACGATTTGGGCCGCGCCGGTCTGGCCACAAGCTGCGCACATAATTCTCTATCGCCTGAACTTCTGGCTCTGACCCTGCTTGTGGTCCACGATAAACTGCTGAGCATGTGTTGCCACTAGACCCAACTCCATTGGTGCTATTCCAACTAAAGGTAAAGTTGCGATTGAGGTCAACGCCTAAGTTATTCCCGTTTGGACCACAATAATTTTGATTGGCATTCTTGCGCCAAGATATTCCTGCTTCGGCTCGCTTTCTACCATCGGGGTTAGTCTGCAACATTAAGTGCACTTCATGATGGTCTAAAATCCAAGTCGCATCAGCATCATTGTTATAGCCCTCGAGCAACCAACGGGCAAAGTCTAAATTAAGTGGCGCCGTTGCGTATTCTCGCGCATGTATTGCGCTATTGATAAATAGGATTGGTTTTGTATCGCTTATTGCTTGATTACTTAGCTTCAATACCTTGATATCGTAACCTCCAAGCCCAGCATTCTTGCTCCATGAATTGCCGACATCAATCCATTGAGCTAACTGCGGGTAATCAGAAACAAAACCTTCAGCCGCCTCAAACGTTTCTTCTACGGTCTCGTAACATGGAAACCCCGGAACCGTTTGAATTGTGATGTCCACATTTGCTTGAGGTAATAAGCCACTGCGAATCTGTTGTTGCTTTTGCTCTATTTTTAGCGCTCGTCGTTGCAAGCACTCAGTTGCAACTTCAATTTTAAAATTGAACCGTTTTAATTGAACTATCTCACTTGGCGACAATTCAAGAATAAGGTAACCACTTTTGTAGTCAGCTTCCAACAATTGAGCATGAAATGAAATAGCTGCTTTACGTGCTATCTCTATCGATGGGTAGTAAGCCCGATATAGGTTACTTGTGTTTTTTTCTTGTTCCAGCAGTTGTAGGGTTTCATTAGGTTTAACATCATTGGCATAGCTCAGCTGTGTTGATACAAATACACACGCCAAGGCTAATATCAGAAGATTAGGGTTCTTCATATCTTACGCCTCATTTTAATAGATTAATTTTGTAAACCTGGGGGGCGGTGTTTACGCTTATGCCCACAGAAAGGCCAAATCAGAATATAGTCACATAAGTGACATGTCCAGATATATTGGACAAATGGTCTTTTAATTGGCGCCACTATCAAACTGTGAGAAACCGATATACCATCCACAAAAAAGGCCCCAGCCTGTTTCCAGACTGGAGCCTCTAGCTCATTTTACCCTAAGCTGGACTTAAGCTAACTTACCAAATCCATGTACTAGGCAGCTTTCGCTTCTTCACTAACCATTGCTGGCATTTTCAACAAATACTCAAATGCTGAAAGCGATGCTTTAGCACCTTCGCCCATCGAGATCACGATTTGCTTATATGGCACAGTCGATACATCGCCGGCGGCGAATATACCTGGTTCAGAAGTTTGGCATTGCTCATTGATTACCACTTCGCCGTATTGGCTAAGTTCAACCACGTCTTTCAAGAAAGCGCTATTAGGCACTAAACCGATTTGTACGAATACGCCATGTAAATCTTGCTGAATCACTTCTTCAGTTTCACGGTTTTGGTATTCGATTGCGCTGACCTTACCGTCAGTTGCGATGATTTGCTTGGTCATCACGTTCTTATGAATGGTGATATTGTCTCTAAGCTCAGCTTGATCAACTAGTACTTGGTCAGCTTTTAGCTCTGGCAAAAACTCAAAAACAGTTACCGAGTTTACGATACCGGCCAAATCAAGCGCGGCTTCGATACCTGAGTTTCCGCCACCAATGA
The DNA here is from genome assembly GCA_937918955.1 of uncultured Arenicella sp. GTDB lineage: Bacteria > Pseudomonadota > Gammaproteobacteria > Arenicellales > Arenicellaceae > Arenicella. The sequence goes on along the minus strand of CAKZRZ010000236.1, from coordinate 6,785 downwards.
CCGCAACATCTTTACCTTTGAAGAAAGGTCCATCGCAATGCGGGCAATACGCCACACCATTACCGATATTCTCTTTTTCACCAGGTACGCCGAGTTCTCTCCATCGCGCGCCTGTGGCGACGATAATGGTTTTGGTCTCGATTACTTCACCTGATGACAAAACAACTTTCTTAATGTCGCCTTGTTCGACGGAAGTCACACTCATGTGTTCTTTCATGGTGACTTCATAATCATTCAAATGCTGCAACATAGCACCGGTTAACTCTGGGCCAGTGGTCTTTGATACCGAAATTAAGTTCTCAATACCCATGGTGTCTTTTACTTGGCCACCAAAACGGTCAGCCACAATAGTTACATTTAAACCTTTACGAGCACTGTAAATTGCTGATGCAACGCCGGCGGGTCCGCCACCAATAACGACAACATCTTGCAGCGGCATGGCTTCACTTGGCGCCACATTAGCAGCTTCAGGATATAGCTCTGTTAACTTGCTTACCAATGTTGCAGTATCGACTTTACCATTAGCAAATAACTCACCGTTTAGGTAGACGCTCGGCACACCTTGAATGTCGCGCTCGTTAATAATATTTTGGAACAAACCACCATCGATCATTTCTGTGGTGATGTTATCGTTCAGAAGTGCGAACTGGTTCAAACCTTGCACAACTTCTGGACAGTTGTGGCAACTTAAAGAAATGAATACTTCAAAGTGAAGCTTTTCCTTTACGTTTCCAACCAGTGTTTGTATTGTCTCGTCTAGCTTCAACGGCGTGCCGGTGCTTTGCAAAATTGACAAGATCAATGAATTAAATTCATGGCCGCTCGGGATACCCGAAAATTGGATGCCGGTGCTCTTGCCATCTACTTCTAACAAAAAGCTGATGGAGCTTCTAAGCTCGCCATTTGTGTCGCGCTCGTCAACAGTGATTTTATCCGAAGTTGAGGCAACGCCATTTAAGAACTCTAATAGTTCGTTTCGTTTTGAGTGCTCACCCGTTTGTAGAACGAGCGTGACAGATTTCTGCATATTGGCTGTGTAGCCTTTAAGTGCAGTTAAAATATCGTTACTTAGCATTTTTGCTCCTGTGCCTTGTTAAAGAGGCGGTCTATGGGTAAGACGGTTTAAGATTAAAACGAGAGACCCTCAATGAGCCTCTCGCGGCGACAAACTAAGCAGATCTCTAGATCATGCCTACTAGGTCTAAAGATGGCGCTAGTGTTTCTTCGCCTTCTTTCCATTTTGCTGGACAAACTTCATTTGGATTTTCACGAACATACTGAGCGGCCTTAACTTTACGAACTAAGTCTTCAGCGTCACGGCCAATACCTTCAGCTGTGATTTCCATTGCTTGAATAACACCATCTGGATCAACGATGAACGTAGCGCGGTCAGCCAAGCCAACACCTGGACGCATTACCTCAAAGTTGTTAGTGATTTCACCATTCGCATCGCCAAGCATTGTGTACTTGATTTTGCCAATAGTGTCTGAAGAGTCGTGCCATGCTTTGTGCGAGAAATGCGTGTCTGTAGAAACAGAGAATACTTCAACGCCACGTGAGGCTAGCTCTTCATGATGGTCTGCAAGGTCGCCTAACTCAGTTGGGCATACAAAAGTAAAATCAGCAGGGTAGAAGAAAAAGATTGCCCATTTTCCTTTGATGTCTTCGTTAGATACGTCTACGAATTCACCATCACGGAATCCAGTTGTTGCAAAAGGTTTAATTTCGGTGTTGATTAGGGCCATTGTGGTCTCCAAAAAAATGTGTTTTTAATTAATTAAAAGTTTCACATCGACAAGCAAAAAATATCGCTCACCTCAGCTATGGAGATAATACTATGGCAAGCAATAAATTTAATAAAATTGATTGTATTGAACGTGATGTTCTAAAATACTGATCGAAAGCTGTGTAAGACTTGAGCCCGCCAATTACTCGCGAGACTCAATATGAACGCCACCAAAATTGAACGTAAACCTATGATTTCACTAAAACAATTGACTTATGCTCTTGCGGTAGAGAAGCATTTACACTTCAAGCGCGCTGCCGAAGCCTGCTCGGTATCGCAATCGGCATTGAGTACGGCCTTGAATGAATTAGAAAAACAGCTGGGGTTTCAAATATTCGAGCGTGACAATAAAAAGGTATTGGTCACTCCGATAGGCCAACAAGTACTTGAGAAAGCTCAAAAAATCACTTTGCAACTCGATGACCTTATAAAGCTTGCCGATACACAGCGAAGCGAGTTGAGCTACCCGATGTCAATCGGAATTATCCCGACTATTGCGCCATTTTTATTGCCAATTGTGCTACCGGCGTTGACTGAAAAATATCCGCAACTTGAATTGAAGATACTCGAAGAACAGTCACATGAACTAATAGACAAGGTTCGCCGTGGCGAGATTGATACAGCGATTTTAGCCTTGCCGTACAACTGCGACGGCTTACTTACCTTTGAATTTTGGCAAGAAGACTTTTACTGGATTACTCATAGAGACGAAATGAAGTCGGATTGCACAGAGGTTACCGCAAACGAGTTAGAGCAATCTAAGTTGATGTTACTTCAGGATGGTCATTGCTTGAAAGATCAAGCTTTATCGGCGTGCAATATCGCAAGTAACGCTCAGCACAGTGTTGGCGCCACGAGTTTAAATACCCTGATTCAATTGGTTGCCGGAAAAATCGGCACAACCTTAGTGCCCGAGATGGCCTTAGAGCAACTTACTAAACACAATCCCTTGCTCAGCCAAGCAAGGTTAAGTGAACAAGGCCCGCATAGAAGCATAGCGTTTATCGTTAGACCAAATTATTCAGGGGTAAATAACATTGAACGTTTGATGGCCTTGTTTAAAAGCTCGCTGAAGGAACATTATCAAAATAATGATGAGTGATTTGATTCAGTTTAGTGCTTTTATGTGCTCTCACAATAACCTGAATCAACAAAATTGCTTGCATCAAAAAAATCGAAGCTGTGGTTCTCTTTTATTTGATGTTCATCCATCACATCTTTGAGCGATTATGTTTTTTTTAAATAAGCAATCCAAACAACACCATGAAAACTCTAATTAACCTTATTCACTATCTTTCAAGACAGCAAAGCGCGCAAGCTAAGCCTGTAGTTTGCAATTTTTCCGATGACTACTATCAGGATCAACGATGCCGGTAGTGGGCAGAAAGTAATATTGTTTGGGGCGGTTCAGCCGAATGCCCCAAACATATTTCTAAGTCTTACAACTTATTTAGTCTTAAAGTTTACGACCTAACTTTTTCTCGGCGATTTTACGCTCCCACTTTGCATCAAAGAAATTCACAACTTCATAGGCATTCAAGCCGTGGATAATTAACCCCAAGGTCCAGCCGCTAATACCCCACGGGAAATACTCTTCCGCTTGAGAGTAGTTAAATATAATGATGCTGTTTACGAACAGAAAAATACCTAAGTGCTGGTAGAACTCTCGAAGACCTTTGGCATAATTTATTGAGTATCGCTCGTCGGCTTTCAAATCTTCGCTTGCTTGGTTCTGCTCGTTTACGTCGTCGTTCTTTAGCGTTGCTGTGTTTTCTAGTTCTTTAGTTAACTGTGTCATTTCAATTGCCTCGTTTTCATATCTATTAATGACCTGATCAACAACTTCGGGAGAAGGTGTTTCGAAGGTCGAAAGTTGAACCTCAAAGACAGCGGCTAATGATTTCTTCGACTCTAAACTGGCTGAGTGACCGCGCTCTATCCGTTGGATAGTGCGTACATTCAAACCCGAAATTTGTGCTAACTGCTCTTGTGACCAGCCTTTCTTTAGTCTTAGTTTTCGTACAATCATTGTTAAGCTACCTTCTTGGTTGTGAGCCAATATTGTTGAGCGACAACACTAGTTATACCACGACAAAGCCACGGCAACTAGCCGACTAAGACCCGACACGACAGTTAAAACTATTAAATTTCAATGACTTACTTAATAGCCATCTAAACACTCGCTAATCCTTTAGGTCTATAGTTTCGGCATGCTGATACAAACGATCAATCAGTTTATCAAAGGTTTCGCACTCTTTTTGACTAAAACACTCCAATAACTGCTCTTCATATTCGTAAGAAACTGGCACAACTTGCTTATAAATCTCCATACCAGTTTTCGTTAGACTGAGATTTTGTCGGCGACGATCTGTTTCATCTACTTCTCTCTCTACCAAGTGACGTGCCAGCAACTTTTGCAGTGCACGGCTGACAATAGACTTTTCTATCTGAATCTTTGCAGAAACTTCATCCGCCGAGGCGCCAGGGTATTCTCCTAGTACGGCCATGATTCGCCACTCGGTAATCGATAGCGCAAATTTATCTCTATAGGTTTCGGCAATAATGCCGCTGATACGATTGGATAAAATAGACAATCGATAGGGCAAGAAACGTTCAAGAGTCAGAATAGAAGGGTGTTTGCCAGTTGATCTTTTACTCATATTTGCATTTAGTTGCAATTACAACTATATTGGTTGCTATCACAACTATTCTAAGCTATTTACGGAAAAGTCTCTAATGTCTGATTTATTTGAAAACCCGATGGGCCTATGCGGCTTTGAATTTATTGAATTCGCTTCTAATGAGCCCGGTGTTCTGGAGCCCATTTTTGAGATGGCAGGCTTTACTAAAGTCGCCGTGCATCGTTCAAAGGATGTTCATCTTTATCGACAAGGCGGTATTAATTTACTTATCAATTATGAACCCGCCAGCAACGCTTTCTACTTTGCGCAAGAGCATGGCCCATCTGCCTGCGGCATGGCGTTTCGCGTGAAAGACGCACAAAAAGCCTATGCTCGAGCCTTAGAACTTGGCGCCCAGCCAGTTGATATCCCTGTTGGCCCGATGGAACTGCGTTTGCCTGCTATTAAGGGTATTGGTGGTGCACCATTGTATTTAATCGACCGTTTCGAAGAAGGCTCGTCGATCTATGATATTGATTTCGAATTTATTGACGGCGTTGATCCTTTGCCCGAGGGCTGCGGATTTAATGTAATCGACCATTTAACCCACAATGTCTATCGCGGCCGCATGCAGTATTGGGCTGACTTCTATGAGCGCTTGTTCAACTTTCGTGAGATCCGCTTTTTCGATATCAAAGGCGAATACACCGGCCTAACATCGAAAGCTTTAACCGCACCAGACGGTTTAATTCGTATTCCTTTGAATGAAGAGGCTTCTAAAGAAACAGGGCAAATTGAAGAGTTCTTAATGGCCTACAATGGCGAGGGCATTCAACACATTGCCTTTTCCTGCGACAACTTAATTGAATGTTGGGACAAACTTAAAGCACGTGGCATGCCATTTATGAGCGCGCCACCTGATACATACTATTCGATGCTTGAAGAGCGCTTGCCGAATCATGGTGAGTCAACAGAAGAACTACAAACGCGTGGTATTTTGCTTGATGGTAATACTGAAGACGGCGAAGCGAGATTGCTGCTGCAGATTTTTTCTGACACCTTAATCGGCCCAGTGTTCTTTGAATTTATCCAACGTAAGAAAGACGATGGTTTTGGGGAAGGTAATTTTAAGGCCTTATTCGAATCGATCGAGCGCGACCAAATTGAGCGTGGCGTAATCAACGCAAGCTAAACCTTAGGCCGGCTAAAACCAGGTGCCCCAATGATTGAATTAAACGAAACGCATCAACCTGAACTCACAAGTTGGGTTATCTCTGCGAATGACAAGAGCAGTGACTTTCCAATACAAAATTTACCGTTTGCGATTTTTAAGCGCAGAGGCACAGCCGAAAAATTTCGTGCAGGTGTTGCGATTGGTGAGCATATCGTTGACCTTAAAGCTGCTCACAAAGCCGGTGTTTTCAGTATGGAACTTACACCACTACTTAAAACACTTTATAAACCACGCCTAAATAAATTTATGAGTAAAGGCCAGGCCGCTTGGTCTGTCTTACGCTTGGAATTATCTCGCGCTTTACGCAGCGATTCTACCGCCCAAGCCCAACTAGAAAGTTGCTTAGTACCCCAAGCTCATGCAGAGTACAAGGTGCCTGCACGCATTGGCGACTACACCGACTTTTATACCTCGATTAATCACGCCACCAATGTCGGTAAGTTATTTCGCCCCGACAACCCGCTGCTACCAAACTATCAATGGATACCCATTGGCTATCATGGGCGCAGTTCATCGATCGAAGTATCCGGTCATGGATTTCATCGCCCACAAGGTCAACTTAAAGCACCAGATACAGACACCCCCAAACTCGCGCCATGCAAACGCCTAGACTATGAACTTGAAGTGGGCATTTACATCGGCAGTGGCAACACGCTAGGACATGCGATTGAAATAGATCAGGCAGAAGAACATGTATTTGGCCTATGCGTCTTCAATGATTGGTCGGCTCGCGATATCCAAGCTTGGGAATACCAACCGCTTGGCCCGTTTTTATCCAAGAGCTTTGCCTCGACCGTGTCCCCCTGGATTGTCACCATGGAAGCCTTGGCTCCCTATCGCCAAGCATGGACACGCCCAAGTGACCACCCGCAGCCATTACCGTATTTGGAATCACACGACAACCGCAATGCTGGCGCAGTTGATATGCACTTAGAAGTATTGCTACAAACCGCAAAAATGAAAGCCGACGGCTTAGCAGCCGAACGTGTTGCTTTGAGTAATTTCAATCAATCGTATTGGACCATCTCACAAATGGTTGCACACCACTCAGTGAACGGCTGTAACCTAAAGCCCGGAGATTTCTTTGGCAGTGGTACTCAATCAGGCACATCAGCAGATTCTGTTGGCGCCTTACTCGAAGCCA
>CAKZRZ010000235.1 GCA_937918955.1 uncultured Arenicella sp. | reverse complement strand
TTCATCTGCGCCTACGCCGACCGTGTGAATTCTGATTTTGGCTTCCGCGGCAATGTCCGCCGCTTGTGCTGGATCTGTACCAGCTGTATTTGCCCCGTCGGTAAGTAATATCAGAACTCGGCTATCGGCAGGTCGGTCTCTTAAGCGTTTAATCGCAAGGCCGATTGAATCACCGATAGCAGTGGCGTTTCCTGCAAAGCCAAGTTGTGCCTCTTGGAGTTGTTGTTTTACCGTGCTGCCGTCGAAGGTCAGTGGTGTTTGAAGGTAGCCTTGTTGGCCAAACAAAATTAGCCCGAGTCGGTCGGTGTTTCGCTTCTCGATAAAGTCACCAACAACGGCTTTTACCGCAGTGATTCGATCTGTATAGCCGCTGCCAACCAGCATATCTCGCTCGCGCATCGAGCCTGAAATATCCACCGCTAACATCAAATCTCGGCGCTCCTGTGGCAAGCTTACCGGGTCGCCAACCCATGTTGGGCGGGCTGCGGCAATGAGTAAGCTTATCCAAATTAGCCAAATCACCAATAAGCCCAAAATGCTTTGGCTAGAACCAGCGACATTCGCGCTTTGAAGGTTCTGCAACTGTTGGTAGAACGGCACGCGAATCGCAGTCGAGCTTTGAGTCTGAGCAGGGCTAAGCCACCGGACTATTAATGGTAGCGGCAGTAATAACAAAATAAGAGGCCATTGCCAGCTAAGCATACTCCACCTCTTTTGCCAGCTCTATTGGTGTTGTTTTATGTTTGTTTAGCCATTTTGTAAGTTCGCCTTGAATTTGATCTACGTCATATTCAGGCGACTTTTGATAGATACCTTGGCTCAAGGCAAGCTTTGTTTGCTCTGAGAAACTCTCATCCGCTAGGTTTTCTAAATACTCAAGCCAAGGTGCGCCTGACAATTGGCGTGCACTGTCGTTTAAGTGCAGGCTCGAACGTTTTAGAACGGTATTTGCTGATTGCAAATACTGGTTTGTGTTGGCATCACTTTGCCATTGCCGATAATGCTTTAGGAGCTGCTTAAGCGCATCATGTCGATAGGCATTACGCGCTCGATTTCGACGAAAAGCTCGAATCGAAAAAAATAGACCAACAGCAATAATGCCAAATAAAACCCACCATGAAATTGCGAGCGGCCACCATGAAATTGGCTCGGGCAAGTGCACATCTCGTAATTGTTGTTGCAAAATTTGATTGAGCTGTTGTTGCGGGTCCATAATCAAATCTATTTGGCGAACAAGCGAATTAAGCTTTGTTTGGCGCTTTGTGATGTGTTGATCGAGGCATAGTAGGCGCGAGCTTTGGTCGCCGAGCTAATTAAGAGAGTTTGTTTTGCGTTGGATTGCTCTTGATAAGCCTCAGTGATCGATTTCGACAAATTCAGTTTAGCGCTCTGCTGGCCATCACTGAGGCGAACAGCACCGAGGTTAGGTAGCTCTTGCTCTAATGTATCGTAGACCTGCATAAGGGTTAGGTCGGCGTGTTTGCCTAAATTACTTAGCGCTTTTGCCGCTTCGTGGTCAAAATCATGAAAATCACTTAGCACGTAGATTGCGGTTCCTGGGCGGGTGATTCGTCGGCACTCTTCGAGGCTATTAGCGAGGCTGTTTTTCTCTCGATTAGATTCATGATTCGATACACCACTTAAGTCATTGTTGAATTCATGAATGCTGTGTATCAAGCTCAAAACCGATTGCTTGCTGCGTCGCGCGCGAACGTCTCGCTCGTCATAGTCGCCAATAACTTGGCCGCCAACACGATCACCAGCTTTGAGTGCAGCCCAAGCTATTCCACTGGCTAGCTCGGCCGATAATACGGATTTAAATTGACGGTTTGAACCAAAGAATAGGGAGCTGCGTTGATCAACTAATATATGGCACGGGCGCTCGCGCTCTTCGCAAAAGAGTTTGGTGTAGGTACCGCTCGCGCGCGCCGATACCTTCCAGTCGATGGTGCGAATGTCGTCACCAGCTTGGTATCGACGAACTTCTTCAAACTCCATGCCACGACCACGATATCGAGAGCGCACGTTACCTAACAAAAGATTACGTGCTGCTTGCCTTGAGAATAAGTTAAGCCCTTGTGCCCAGTGACGCGCACCGAGAAGCTTGGCAAGGTCGGTGACGATGCCGTTTGCGCTCAAGGCCTGATTGTCCGCTGAAGCTGTCATAAAGGAATAATGAGTTTGCGCCTTTATTTAGCCCACGGGCACAAAATGCAATAAGCGATCAATCGCTAAATCAGCCGTGATGCCATCGGCCTCGGCTTCGTAACTTAGGATTAGTCGGTGGCGCAGACAGTCATGGGCAACGGCTTGTATGTCATCAGGCGATACGAAGTCGCGTTGATTTAACCAAGCGTGCGCACGAGCGCATCGATCAATGGCAATAGTGGCGCGTGGGCTCGCGCCAAATTCAATCCAATTAGCAAGCTCGCTGTCATAATTAGCTGGTGCGCGAGTGGCGAGAATAAGTTGCACTAAGTATTCATCGACTGTGTCAGCCATGTGAACTTGCATCACTTCTTGGCGAGCCTGCTTGATGGTTTCTTGGTTTATTTCTGTGCTTGGTTTAGCGGCTTGGCTTGCCAGAGCCTCACCTCGAGAGAGAGCTAAGATTTCTTTTTCGGCGCTGACGTCAGGATAGCCAATTTTGACGTGCATTAAAAAGCGATCAAGTTGAGCTTCTGGTAAGGGGTAGGTGCCCTCTTGTTCGATCGGGTTTTGCGTTGCCATGACCAAAAACAGTTCTGGTAAGTCTAAGGTCTCGCGGCCAACGCTAACTTGCCGCTCAGCCATGCCTTCCAAAAGAGCTGATTGAACTTTGGCTGGCGCGCGATTTATTTCATCTGCCAACACTAGATTGTTAAAAATGGGGCCTTGCTGAAAATCGAAACTAGCCGTTTCAGGCCGATAGATTTCAGTGCCGGTAATGTCAGACGGCAATAAGTCCGGTGTAAATTGAATTCTCTGAAAACTTCCTTCGATACCGTCTGAGAGTGATTTGATTGCCTTAGTTTTTGCTAAACCCGGTGCGCCTTCGACTAACAAATGACCGTCGGCAAGCAGGGCGATAAGTAGGCGATCAACTAGAGTCGGTTGGCCTAGGATTTGACTCGAAAGCCAGTCGCGAAGGTTGGTGAAATCAGCGTGCATTCTTGTGTGCCTCTTGCGTGTCTGCTGACACTTATTCGTTTGTTATTACGTGCTCGCGCTCTGGCGATCCGATGCTAGATTTTTAGCGACTAGATGTTTTTTTTCAACTTAAAATTTATTTAACCATAGCGCTCGTCTATAGCGGCCATTTCGAACTCGTCAAAGCCCGCTTGTAAACGAGCTGATACGTTAAAAGGGCCGCGTAATTCGCCATGCAGATATTGTTCAACCATGTTCATAAACGTACTTCGGGGTTCGAATTTTTTTTGCTTGCATTGATAGAAAAACCAACGCGAGCCAGCGTCAACATGGGCAATTTCGTCCTGGTATATCACTGTTAGAATTGCTACCGCGAGGTGATCGTTAACGCGCTCAAGCTTTTCAATAATTGCCGGCGTCACATCAAGCCCTCGAGCCTCGAGTACTCGCGGGACCAGAGCCATGCGGGCGACAATATCATGTTGTGTGTCGACGGCCATTTGCCATAGGCCATTATGAGCCGGGTAGTCTCCATACTCGCAATCATGTTGCTTAAGGTAGTCGTGGATCATGCTGAAATGGCGGGTCTCATCAGCCGCGATGCTTATCCAGTCTCTATAGTAGTCAGTTGGCTGGTTTTTGAAACGGTAGGCTGCATCAAGAGCGAGATTGATCGCATTAAACTCAATGTGCGCGATCGAGTGCATCAATATATTTCGGCCTTGTTGAGATTGAATGCCTCGGCGTTTTAGCTCTCTTGGAGCAACCAATTGAAGTGTTGCGGGGTAGCCTGGCGATGCAATTTCTTTTGAGGGCTCGTTGCTTTGAGAGTCAAAATTTAGCGAATCAAATTGTGCGTGTAATTGCGCTACCGATTCGCACTTGATGTACGGATCGGGTTCTAAAATGACAGATGCTATGTCTGCAAATGGGCTGACCATGATATCGCGGGATTAAGTAGTCGAAACTCGCTTGCTTATCGAGTTGACCGTGAGTCGAAAGCGAGATAGTAGCAATTTCGCTCACTAATAGCTTCGAATTGAGGGGCGATTATTGTGACGATTATAGGGCTTGATTGGCGGCCAGCAGAATGCTTTTAGCTCGGTGGGCGGAGAAGTTAAAGAGACTAAGTGGTATATCGAGGTGTGCCAACAAGCATTAGCGCGAATTGTCAACGAGCTGCACTGGGCTTAGAAATGGTTTCTAGGCCCAGTGCATTAGAACCTATTTTTCTAGCTTCAAGAAGTAGTCATAGATCTCAGGAACGTTACCGTTGCCCATGTCTGCTGCGACGGCTGCTTGTAGATTGTTCGAGGTACCTTCGGCAATTTCAGCGCGAGTGCCAAGATCTTCAATCATTTTCAAGAAATAGCCTAAATCTTTATTTGCATTGGCGAGAGAGAAGCCTAGGTCGCTAACATTGTCTACCGCGTAGTTTTTACAGAACTGCATAAACGGTGAGTTTGATGGACCAGAAGACATTATTTCGAATAATTGGCCACGATCTACGCCGGCTAATTCGGCGACTGCGAACGATTGCGACATTGCGCATACGGTGGTCATGCCCATGTAGTTATTGATCAGCTTAGTAGTGTGACCAGCACCTAATGCGCCAAGATAGAATACATTCTCACCTTGCATTTCGAGAATTGGTTTTACTTTATCAAAGGTGGCTTGATCGCCCGACGCCATAATATTTAGCAGGCCATCTTTAGCGTGAGCTGGCGTGCGACCGAGAGGGGCGTCTACCATGCCAGCGCCTTTTTCTGCCAGTGCCGCTCCGATCTTTCGAGTTGACGCGGGGATTGATGTACCAAAATCTATCAGTACCGCGCCTTCGTTGATGCCCGCTAGAATTCCGTTGTCGCCATATACTAACTTCTCTACTACTTCTGAGGTGGTTAGACAAAGCATGATGATATCGCTTGCAGCGGCTAGCTCTTTTGGGGAGTTAGCTACGCTAGCGCCACGAGCGACTACTGCTGCCACGGCCTCTTTATTGAGGTCCATTACGATTGGCTCAAAGCCTTTGTTTTGCAGGTTTTCAACCATGTTTCCGCCCATAAGGCCGAGACCGATGAATCCGATGCGAGGTTTTGACATTTTTAACTCCTTAAAAGAGGCTGTTTTTATTAGTTGAGCGCCAATGGATTTAATGCCATCTAATTGGCGGCTGATTAGTTTTGTTGTTACTTAAGCATGCACTTTAAAAAAGAATTCGACACATTGTCTGTATTCCATCTTAGCCCACTTTGTATACCCATTAAGTTGGCTGAGTGTAATTCACGGTCTTACCAAGTTGATGAGAACTAGGTATTGAAAATCTATTGTTTAAGGACATGCTTACCAGAACATTCTGACTTACATTAATTGAGGTGACCTTGACCTTCGTATCGGCTAAAAGCGGTAATGTGACCATTGCTTCTATCCAAAATTAAGATCAACTCTCTCTATTGTCTTCAATATTGTAATACAATTTTGTCATCTAATAAAGACATTGTGTTTTAACTTGGTTTATCTCGTCGAGTAAGCTATTTGTTTTGGTCATTAGAATGCGCCTGCCTATGAGACTTTTGTTATTAATAAGGAGTAAGAAGATGCGAAAATGTGCTGGAGAATGAGGTTTTATGCTGAATTCCAAAGGTGTTTCTGAAGTTTTAACGGTTTTTGTAAGAAATACATCACATTAAAACAAGACCTTTATTGCTGCTGGGAAATGCTATTGGTCATACCAATGGTGTTGAATTTGATTGCTAGATAACTTGCATTTGGTTAAATCTTGTTGTAAATATTGGTCTTAGTAACAGTTTTTTACTATTTCATAATTAAAAACAAGCAAAGAGGAGAGAAATATAGGGAACTCTATATCCCAAAAAAGATGGAGCGGCGCATCTAGCAAGCGGCGAATTTCCAAAGGTTTTATAATGACAGGCGTTGCTTCGGCAATGATCTCAATGTCAAATGTAGGTATTGCGCAAAGTGAAGAATTGGAAGAGGTCGTGGTCACTGGCATTCGAAGCTCTCTTGCCAATGCGTTGGAAGAAAAGCGCAATGCTAATAATTTGGTTGAGGTTATTATTGCTGAAGACATTGGTAAGTTGCCTGACCAAAACTTAGCCGAGGTTCTTGAGAATGTAACTGGTATCCAAATTACTCGTACAGCGGGTGTGGGTACTGGCGTTCAAATTCGAGGTACTAGCTCTAACCGCGTTTAGTTCAACGGTGTTTCAACTGTTGGTTCTGGCGGCGGCCGAAGCGGCATTAACTTCCAAGATGTTAACCCTTCAATTATCGCCGCTGTAGAAGTTATCAAGGCTTCAGAAGCTAAGACTACTGAAGGTTCTGTTGGTCGTACGGTTAACCTCAGAACAATTCGTCCACTTGATTTAAAAGAGCCTCTAGGCACTATTCGAGTACAAGGTGAAGACAGTAGTCTGTCGGTCGAAGGAATTCAACCTCGACTCTCTGGAGCATGGGGTACTAACTGGACAACTGATGCGGGCGATTTTGGCGTTGTTATCAGTGGTAGTTATACCGAGCAAGAAGCTGTGTCTTTCCGTCCTCGAGCTGACCGAGATGCAATTGGTACAAATCCTGGCGGCAGCCCTGAAGAGTTCCTAGGCATTCAGTTTCTACTTCAAGAGCAAGAAAATGATGATTTCGAAACTCTGAACTTAGCGGGTACCTTCGAGTGGGCGCCTAACGACAACACGAAGTTGTATTTCGATGCCATCATCAATGAGCAAGAGCGTAGTCGTGACCAATATCGACTGCAAGCTTCTGGCGTTAGTACTCTGATTAATCTGAGTGTTCCAACGGCTTTTGAAACCGTTGATTTTGGCGTAGGCCCTGGTCTATTTCCTGCAGCGCTTGCAGGAACTCTCGAGCCGAACTTGGAAAACGATGATGATGATCCAAACTTGCGTTTTACTAGTGAGACTAACTCGCGTATCACTGATACCGAAGTTTTTAGACTAGGTGGTGAATGGCAAGGTGAGCGTCTAAGTGTTAGTGCCGAGCTTGCTACAAGTAGTTCTGATACAGCAACGCCTTCGTTGAACACAACGCTCAATTTCATTAACCCGAACTGCCCATTAGACGGTTCAAGTAACGATAATTGCGTACCTTTCATTTATGATTTGAGCGGTGGTTCTCTATCTTTTGGTATCAATTTCGATTCACCATTTGCGCCATCAGTAGCTGATTTAACTAACCCTGCTAATGTCGTATTGGATGCTGTTAACGTTGGTCGAAATACTTAAGAAAATTCAGATGATGCGTTCCGCGTCGATTTGTCTTATGCCTTTGCAGACGAGGGCATTACCTCTGCTGATTTTGGTATTCGTATAAACGAAACATCAAGCAGCTTCACACGTGTAGCGGATAATATTGGTGGTTTCAGCCGATTGGTCGATAGTCCAAACGGTCTTCTATTCCAAGAACTTCTAGTGACAGGCCCTTCTAATTTCAATGCTGCAGACGGTCGTGAGTTGTTTATTAGTGACTTCCTTCTTATTGATCCGGATCGTTCATTCTCGGGTCCAGATGGCACATTGGCGATTCTACAGAATGCTGTAATCGAGCACGATACGGCTAGCCCTGATATCTTGAACTTGAGCGCTGATGAGAACGCCTTCTACGATATTGAAGAAGACACTACTGCGCTATACGCTCAGGCAAATTTTCAGTACGGTATCTTCCGCGGTAATATCGGTGCTCGTTATATCGAGACAGACATTGCTTCAACAGCGTTTGGTCCTGCAGATGCTAACGGTGATCGTCAGTTACAAACAACAACCGGTAGTTATGATTTCTTCCTTCCAAGAATCAATGTTGTTGCTCAACCTTCTGATAACTTGCTGATTCGTGCGGGCTATGGTTCGGATATTAATCGTGCAGGCTTCAATAATTTGAACACAGCATTTACGTTTAACACAAGTGAGAATGCGTCGGTTGCATTAGGTAACCCAGGCTTAGAGCCAGAAGAAGTTGATTCTTTCGATATCTCTGCTGAGTGGTACTTTGCTCCAGCGGCTGTTGCGAGTATTGGTTATTTCCGTAAAGAGCGTACAAATATTTTTGGTACTGACTTTGAAGGCGCTGCATTGCTTCCAGACGGCTCAGGTGGTTTTGTTCGTGAAACTGACCCTAGCTGCCCAGGTGGCGGTGTTTTTAATCCAACGGTTATCCCAAATGTATTGGGTGATCCTAGCCAGTTGGGCTTGTGTGTTGACTTTACTATCCCTGGAAACGATCCAGACGAAACCACTCAATCAGGTGTAGAGTTGGCTTTCCAATACGATCTTTCAAACTTTGAAGATAAGCTTGGTTGGGCTTCTGGTTTCGGTATTCTAGTTAATGCAACGTTCCAAGACTTCAGCGGTGGTTCGGTTACTGATACTACTTCTGGTCGAGGCTTAAATGTTCTAGGTGACGTTACTCTTAATCGTGGTCTGATCGACTTTTCAGAGAGCGCATATAACTTCACGGCATTCTATGAGAAGTATGGCTTTACAGCTCGAGCTCGTTACACGTGGCGCGAAGCTTTCAGAACCTTTGACTTCGGTGGTGGTGCAAATACAAGTGGTAGCAGTACGTTTAGCTTCCCAGTTGTTACCGAAGATCGCGGTCAGCTTAATGCGAGCATCAGCTATGATGTGAACGAGAACTTAAATGTTGGCGTAGAAATTGTGAATGCTACAGAAGAGCGCATCGTTCAACGATGTGTATCAGAGACTGGTCCTATATGTTTCGTAGGCTTTCCTGATCGTCGCATCACATTTGGAGCTAGCTATAGGTTCTAAGATAGCATCGAAAATTTGAGCGCCATTTCTCCTTCTTCTCGTCAACGAATGGTGGCGCTCATTTAATCTTTTCGATTTTGAAAAGCCTCAGCAATATTTGCTGGGGCTTTTTTTTGTGTTTTTTATAGGCGAGTGTATTATTGCTGGGTGTTAGGTAAATGCAGGCCAACTGGTCAGTGCTTGGCGGATGGCTTTATGAGGAGCTAAAAATTTGAAGGGTGGGGAGTAAAGGTTGAGAGCTTTTATTTGACGCGCGAAGTAGGCGCGAAAAAGTAAAATTAGTTTGAAAGGCTGCTTATCGGGAATCGTTGACGTATTTCTTTAATTTTGCGTTTAGCTTCTTCTACGGCTTGCAGTTCTGAGGCATCGTGCATTGTATTGAGTAAATCTGAAAAATGACCGCGCATTGCATTTCGAGCGGCATTTGCATCTCTGGATTTAATTGCGTCAAAAATACTAATGTGATCAGCGATTCTCATATCGCGATCTTCATTTTCACAAACTGACTGATGGGCGCTATTAATGTGATCCAAATTTTCTTGTAGGTCCCAAAGTAGGGCGATTACTTTCGTGAGAATCTGATTATGAGTCGCGGTGGCGATGATTGAATGAAATTGTCGATCAGCACCAGAGGCAGACTCATCTTCTACGCCTTCGAGTTTGATAACATCAAGTGCTTTTTTGAGGTCTTGCAGTTCGTCGGGACTGATCATTCTTGCTGCTAATGCAGCGGCTTCGCCCTCTAGTAGAACACGCGCTTCGAGGAGTTCGAACGCGCTAATTCCCGTTGTGAAATCATCAATAATGCTACGATTCTCTCGAACATAAACTCCTGAGCTGGCTTTTGCTTCCACCTCTCCTTTCGCTTCGAGAGCAATGATCGCTTCTCGAATTGTTGGTCGGCTTACATTGAAGCGTTCGGCAAGCTCGCGTTCGGTCGGCAATCGGCTATCAATCGGAAACTCGCCAGATCTGATCAGGTTTGATATTTGATCCAAAATGGATATATATAGCCTTTTCTTGTTTGACATCAAATTGATAGTTTTATTCTAATTGATCTTACCAATATATCTTATCACTAAATTGGACTGTATTACAATTAATAAGGAAGTGTATAGGAGTAGGTATTTTATTTAAAGTCATTGAATTAAAAAGACTTATTTTTGTAATCGCCTAGATTTTTGAGTCAGTTTAATATGCTTTTAGTGAAAATATTACGTTAGCTTCATATTTATTTGAACCTTAAATTTTCATATTGGTAATACAATCGACAGTATCTTTTAAGTGGTTTTCTGTTGTTTTGGTAATACATAATGATTGACATTGTCTGTTTCATTTGTTTGAATCAGGAGGTTGATCAGAAGTCTCCAGAGTATCGATACAAGTGCGACAATTGCGCCGCAAACCGCCCACAAAATAAAATAAAATCTATGTCTGAAAAGAAACTCTCAATGCCGCGTTTTTCCATGTTTTTGGCCATCGCCAGCGCGATCACTGCAAGCTCGTTTGCAACCGTTGTCTCAGCAGCTGAATACCTTGTTAAGTCCAAAACTGAATATCAAAAAGTGAGCAGCTCACTTCAAGCGGGAGATAAGATTATTCTTGCAAACGGTGTTTGGGATGACTTTGAGATCTTGTTCTATGGTGAAGGTACGAAAGATCAACCTATTTCGCTAGTTGCCCAAGACAAGGGTAAGGTTATTATTTCCGGCGAATCAAATTTGCGACTCCATGGTAAACACTTGTTGGTTTCAGGTTTAGTGTTTAAAGATGGCTACACGCCAACAAGTGCCGTTATCTCATTTCGAAGCTCAAAAAAGGACTTCGCTTATGACTCGCGCGTTACCGAAGTGGTTATCGACAATTTTAGTAACCCCGAGCGCTTTGAAAACGATTCTTGGGTAATGATGTATGGCAAGCGTAATCGCTTTGACCATAATCATTTAGAAGGGAAGAGCAATAAAGGTGTGACCATGGCCGTGCGAATGAATTCGCCCGAAAGCCAAGAGAACTATCATAGTATTGATCACAATTACTTTGGCCCACGATCAATTCTTGGTTCAAACGGTGGCGAAACTTTACGAATTGGCACGAGCCATCATTCATTAAAAAACTCATACACCAAAGTTGAAAACAATTTTTTTGATCGTTGTGATGGTGAGCTTGAAGTAATTTCGAACAAGTCAGGTTTCAACCAGTTTCGTGGCAATGTATTTTTCGAGTCTCGAGGCACCATGACCTTGCGTCACGGCAATGACAATCTTATGGAGAATAATGTCTTCATTGGTAATGAGGTTGATCATACTGGCGGTCTGCGTTTGATCAATAAGCGTCAGACGATTCGCAACAACTATTTAGAAGGCTTGGCAGGGTACCGTTTTGGCGGTGGTTTGGTGGTAATGAATGGCGTGCCTAACTCGCCTATTAATCGCTATCATCAGGTAGAAGATTCTGTAATTGAAAACAATACTTTGGTTAACGTCAGCCATATTCAATTAGCTGCAGGCAGTGATCAAGAGCGCTCGGCTGTTCCGATTACCACTAGCTTCAAAAATAACCTGATTTATAACGACGATAAACGCGATACCTTTACCGTATACGACGACGTAAGTGGTATTGATTTTTCAGGTAACGTATTAAACGACGTTGCTAAACCAACCCTGAAAGATGGCTTCGAAAGCCTGACGGTATCATTGCGACGCGGTGACAACGGTTTAATGTCGATAGCCGGTCCTGCCGATACTAAGGCGGGCCTAAAAACGGCGCTTAAGCCAATTACAAAAAATGATGTTGGTGTGTCTTGGTATCCAAAGGGTGATCGTCAAGCGACCTTCGGTTTCGGTGTTGAACGTAAGCTTAAGTCTGGCCAAGATACGCTGAGCGATGCAATTAAGGCGGCTCAAGACGGTGATGTGCTTGTGCTATCGCCAGGTCGTTACAGTGTGTCTAAGCTAATCGCGATCGATAAAAGCATTTCTATTAAAGGTGCGTCGTCCGAGAAAGTAACTATCACTTATGAGCGTGGCGCCTTGTTTGAAATTCAAAACGGCGGCGATTTAAAACTCGAAAGCCTGACCATTAGTGGTGCCGATTCTCCAGATAGCTCAGGCAATACCGTGGTGCGTACTCCTCGTCGTTCGATGCTCAGTAACTATGAGTTAATTCTTAAAGACACTGTTGTTAAAGACTTGGATATTAATCACTCTTTTAATTTCTTAACCGTTGCCAAAGGTACCTTTGCTGATCGTATATCAATTATTGATTCTAAGTTCAGCAACATCAGTGGCGCTATTCTCAAGCTAGAACAAGAAAATGACGACTTTGGTATCTATAACGCTGAATATGTTGATATAGAAAACTCAAGTTTCGATTCTGTCAATGGTGCAATTGTTGACTTGTATCGAGGTGGCACAGATGAAAGTACTTTCGGCCCTCATCTTAAGGTTGTCGATTCAAGCTTTACGTCGGTAGGAAAAGGTAAGCGCAATAAGAGCGAAAGCTCATTCAGAATTCACGGTGTTCAAGTCACAGATGTTTCGAACAACGTCTTTCAAGATTCTGCGGGTATCGCGGTTGCTCATACTGTAGGTGAGCCTGTAACCGCCATTAAAGGCAATCGCTTTATCGCAACATCGGCGCCTACGGTTGTTGAGCTCAATAGTGATAAGAAAAACACAGCCATGATTTCTGGCAATAAATTCATTAAAGGTAATAAGTAGTTCATGTCGATCCTAAGTCAGAAAGTAAGTCACAAAGTAAGTCCTATGAAATTCATAAAGTTGGCGGTTGCTGCGATTGCATGTACTGCATTGATGTCGTTGAGTGCCTGTACAGAACAGCAAAGCCATGCAGCAGATGCGAGTTACCCAAATCTAACCGTCACCCAAGCTGATGTGGCGCTAATTCAATCATCACTGTCTAGTTCGCCAAGCGCGCAGAAAGCGCTTGAAAAGCTGAAGTTAAAAATTGATGCAATTATTGCGCAGCCAATGGAGGTGCCTGTACCTAAAGATGCTGGCGGTGGCTATACGCATGAGCAGCACAAGCGTAACTTCAATGCCATGTATAACTCCGGTGTTTTGTTTCAAGTTACCGGTGATTCGAAATATTCGAATTTCGTGCGAGATATGTTGCTCGAATACGCTGAACTCTATCCAACATTAGGCACACACCCTAAACCTAAAGAACAAACACCTGGTCGTTTGTTTTGGCAGAGTTTAAATGAAGCGATGTGGTTAGTGTCGACTATTCAGGCCTACGATAATGTCGCCTCGGCAATCAGCCAGGAAGACCGTGCGACGATTGAATCACAAGTATTACGTCCGGTAGCTGAGTATCTTTCTGCTGGCCAGCCAGGCACTTTCAATAAAATTCATAACCACGGAACTTGGGCCGCAGCGGCTGTGGGCATGACGGGTTATGTGTTGAATGACCAGACACTTGTTAAGCAAGCTCTCTATGGGCTTGATATGTCAGGAGATGCTGGTTTTCGTCAGCAAATTAAACAGCTTTTTTCTCCTGATGGTTACTACGCCGAAGGGCCTTATTATCAACGTTTTGCTTTAATGCCATTTGTGTTATTCGCAAAGGCGATTGAGGTAAATCAGCCTGAGTTAAAAATCTTCGAATATCAAGATAAGGCTTTGCTAAAAGCAATTCGTACCTCAGTACAATTGAGTTACAACAAATTGTTTTTTGGTATTAATGACGCGATTAAAGACAAAGGCATCGATACCATTGAAATCGTTCATGGTATCGCTATTGCTTACGACGTCACTAAAGATCCTAGCTTGTTAGCGGTCGCCAAGCGACAAGATAATATTCTATTAACGGGCTATGGCTTTAAAGTTGCGCAAGCGATCGATCAAGGTTTGGCAGAACCATTTCAGTATGAATCAATGCAACTCCGTGATGGCCAAGCGGGCGATCAAGGCGCTTTAGCAATTTTTCGCAATGGCATTGAGTATGGTCATCAAGCTGTAGTGATGAAGAATACGTCTCAAGGTTTGGGGCATGGTCATTTCGATAAATTGCATTGGCTTTACTTTGATAATGGCAATGAAATTGTTAGTGATTATGGCGCTGCACGTTTTCTGAATATTGAAGCTAAGTATGGCGGCCATTATTTGCCTGAAAACAATTCATGGGCCAAACAAACTATCGCGCACAACACAGTTGTCGTTGATCAGCAAAGTCATTTCAATGGCAAGTGGCGTGAAGGGCAAAAGCACGCACCTAAAGTACGTTTTTATGATGTCGCTGATAACATTAAGATTACCTCGGCTTCGACAGATAAAGCCTACAGCGGCACTGATTTGAATCGTACGATGGCGATGATCAACGTTGATGGTTTAGAGCATCCTTTGATTGTTGATATTTTTAAAGTGAGTAGCGATTCAGCTCATCAGTATGATTTGCCACTGCATTTTCAAGGTCAGATCATCTCGCACACTGTTTCGGCTGAAACTAATACCACTGCCTTAAAACCATTTGGTAAAGAAAACGGCTACCAATATTTATGGGAGCGTGCGCGCGGTCCATTAAAAGAGGGCATGTCGCAACTTACTTGGTTAAAGGACGATCGCTTTTACACTTACAGTGTTTTGGGCGGTAAGAATCAGGAGATGGTATTTACGCAGCTAGGCGCGAATGACCCGAACTTTAATCTTCGCTCAGACATGTCTGTAGTGCAGCGTGTAAGTTCAGCTAAAGATCATACCTATGTATCTCTGCTTGAGACACATGGCGAGTATAACGGCACCGCTGAATTTACCAATAATGCTAAAAGTAACGTGGCGTCCTTGTTGCTAGCTTCTGACCAAGGCGCTGATAGTAATATCGACCTTGTGACGATTGTTTTACTTGATGGTAAAACACTTCAGTTGGCGATCGCCCGCGATAATGATGCTGGCAAACACAGTTTAACCATCAATGGTGAGGTACATGAGTGGACTGGAGCCTACTCATTGATCCTCAAAAATCAGTAAGAATTAACTATAGAGATTTAACAATGAAAAATGATCAAAGCCCTACTTACGTTTTCGGCGAAACAGAGCCGGTTGTGCAAGTTCAAGAAGGTATCAAGCGACAGCTACTGGGTTACGGTGCTGGGCTTATGACAGTGAAGGTATGGTTTGAAGAAGGAGCCGAAGGCTATCAGCACCACCATCCGCATACACAAGCAAGTTATGTTGAAAGCGGTGAGTTCGAAGCAACTATTGACGGTAAAACACAACTTCTAAAAGCCGGTGATTCTTTTTACGTTGCACCAAATCAAAGCCACGGTGCTGTTTGTAAAAAAGCCGGCGTGTTGATCGATATTTTTAGCCCTGTGCGCGAAGATTTTCTTGAAGAATAATCGACTGTAAATATTAAGATTACACCTTTGATCAAAATAACCATAAGAACTAAAACCGAAATAGGACGAGAGAGCACGCTATGAAAATGAAAAATTTACGTTGGTGGGTAATCGCCTTGGTTGCCTTGGCGACCGTTATTAACTATATCGACAGACAAGCATTGAGTGTTTTGTGGCCTTATATGGGCAGCGAAATCTATCCAGATAAAAATGCCGATGAGCTTAAGCAAGTTTTAGGTACGGTTAGTGTTGTGTTCCTATTTTCTTATGCGATAGGTCAAGCTGTTTTCGGTAAGATCTTTGATTGGATCGGCACGCGTTTGGGTTTTGTTCTATCGATTACTGTTTGGTCATTTGCAACAGCTTTGCATGCATTCGCTCAAGGCGTTCTTACCTTTAGTATTTTTCGCGCTATCTTAGGTGTGTCTGAAGCCGGCAACTGGCCTGGCGCAGCTAAAGCCAATGCCGAGTGGTTTCCATCAAAAGAGCGTGCGCTAGCGCAAGGTATCTTTAACTCAGGCGCGGCGATTGGCGGTATTATTTCAGTGCCTCTGATTGCTTATTTGGCAATTTTCTTGAGCTGGAAAGTGATCTTTGTGTTGATCGGTTTGGTTGGCCTTGTCTGGTTGGTTCCTTGGTTGGTGCTTGTTAAAGCTCCTCCGATTAAACATCCTTGGATCACTGATGAAGAGCGCGAGTACATTTTAAGCGGTCAAGCGGCTCAAGATTCAGACGGTGACGGAGAATCCGACGAAGGCTATGTGCCTTCATATGGCAAAATGTTGTCTCACAAAGAAAGTTGGGGAGTCATCATTGCGACTGCAGCGATCGATCCAATTTGGTGGTTATTTATTGTTTGGATTCCAACCTACTTGGTTGAGGTTTACAGCATGGATGTCAAAGGCTTGGCGATCATCGGTTGGGTTCCATACGTTGGCGCTATGTTTGGTGCTTGGTTTGGCGGCCTTTTGTCTCAGAACCGTTTGAAGGCCGGGTGGAGTGTTAATAAAACACGTAAGTCGGTAATCGTGCTTGGTTGCTTGATCATGTTGCCTGCGCTGTTGATGTTGTCAAATCCTGGCAGTGCAAATACAGCTGTGATGATAATGGCGATTATCTTATTTGGTTTCCAAACCTCTATTGGCAGCATTCAAACATTGCCTAGCGACATGCTTGGTAAAGGCAGTGTTGGTTCGCTAGCTGGCTTTGCAGGTATGGCGGCGAAATTTTCAGCTGCAGCTTTGACGGCAACCGTGCCTTGGTTGACTGCTGGTGCGAACTATCAAAACGTTTTCATTCTTGGCGCGGCATTAGCCTTTATCGTAATGGCTAGTATTCTATTTTTATGCCCTAAGATTGAGCCACTTAAAGGTTAGTACTGGTCGTTCGTAAGAATGACGTATGAGAGAGGTTCGTTGCTTAGCGCCTGAATCAAGGTTGATCAGGCGCTACTAACTTGAAATTTATGAATTGAGCTGGTAACAGCCGGCCTTAGACATTATTATTGAAGGGGGATTGAGTATGAAATTTAAGAATAAAGTTGCAGTAGTCAGTGGTGGGACCAGAGATATTGGTAAAGCTGTTGTATTAAAGCTTGCGTCAGAAGGTGCCAAAGTTGTTATCAACTATTTTAATAATCAAGACAATGCCATC
>CAKZRZ010000234.1 GCA_937918955.1 uncultured Arenicella sp. | reverse complement strand
ATAACGATATCAAGCTCAAAGTCTTCCATGGCAGGGTAAAGAATTTCTTCTACCACTGGGCTTAATCTATGAATCTCGTCGATGAACAACACATCATACGGCTCTAGATTAGTAAGCACGGCCGCAAGATCGCCGGCACGTTCTAATACTGGGCCAGAGGTTTGGCGTATCTTGGTTTGGAGCTCACGAGCAACAATGTTTGATAAGGTTGTTTTACCCAAGCCCGGGGGGCCGAACAACAATACATGATCCAAAGACTCGTTTCTCGAGCGAGCCGCTTGAATAAAAATAGAGAGCTGCTCTTTGAGTTTTGGCTGGCCAACAAAATCTTCCAAGTACTCAGGGCGCAAAGCCTTATCGACGAAGTCTTCGTCGCCCATTTGAATATCAGGGTTTACTGGATTTTCTTCGATCATGATTACAATACATTACCAGACAAGGTTCTTAAGGCTTGGCGAATCAGGTCTTCACTCGAGAGCTCTTGATCCAAACTTTTCACCACTCGACCTGCATCTGCTGGGCGATAGCCCAATGAAACAAGCGCTTCAATGGCGTCGTTGCGCGCATTACTAGCGCCGCCTTGTGCTGCACGTTGCTCAAGCGCGACATCACCAAATTCTTTCTCGAGCCGATCTTTCATTTCTACTACTAAGCGCTGCGCGGTCTTTTTTCCGATTCCAGGAACTTTGCACAGCAAGTTGTAGTCTTCATCAGCCATGCACTGCAATAGCTCTTGCGCCGACAAAGTGGATAACACGGCAAGCGCAACCTTAGGGCCAACACCATTAACCTTGATGAGGCTGCGGAACAATTCTCGCTGTTGGCGGCTTGAAAAGCCAAACAATAGCTGTGCATCTTCACGCACCACCATGTGTACAAACAAAATGGCTTGCTCGCCCTCAGCTGGAAGGTCATAAAACGTGGTCATTGGCGCTTCAAGTTCATAGCCCACGCCATTTACGTTCAACAATAAAGCCGGAGCCTGTTTTTCAAGTAACACCCCTTGCAACCATGCGATCATAGACTAAGCCTCTCGAATTGTGGTGTTGATTTGCTGATGATGCGCATGACACACCGCCGCCGCAAGCGCATCAGATGCATCTTCTTCGGGGGCCACACGAAGCCCAAGCAATATTCGAATCATATGTTGAATCTGTGCTTTATCAGCACGCCCCTTACCCACCACTGTTTTCTTTATCTCGGTAGCACTGTATTCAACAACCGGCAATTGATTATTGACCGCCGCTAACATAGCGGCACCTCGAGCATGCCCTAACACCAGTGCAGATTGAGGATTTTTAGCGAGGAATACTTTCTCAATCGAGACAATATCGGGCCGAGTTTGCGCAATAATCGACTGCAACCGTGAATAGATAGCCTCTAAGCGCAATGGCAGCTCACCTTTTGGCAACACCAAAGATTCAGCGTAAACATGCTGCAAGTTTGAGCCTTGTGCTTTGATAACACCAACGCCCGTAATACGCGAGCCAGGGTCAATACCTAAAATAGTGACGGTCGGTGCAGGGCTGCGAGTTTGTCTCAAAATAGAATGCGGTAGTGATTCTGAATAAGCAATGATATCAAGATTAACGCAAGTCTAAACCGTGTTTACTCGTACACCGATTCTGGAAAATCGGCATTGGTATACACGTCGACTACGTCATCTAGATCTTCTAATGCGTCGACCAATTTCATCACCTTCAATGCATCGTCATGACTCAACTCAATTTCATTCTCTGCTCGCTTAGTCACTTCTGAGTTGGCAACGGCCATGCCCGCGGTCTCAAGCGCAGTCATTACCGCTAAATAACAGTTTGATGGGCAGTTGATCTCAACCTGGCCATCTTCGTGCGTAATAATATCTTCAGCACCGGCATCTAGAACCACGTCCATCACCGACTCTTCATCGGCGCCTTCCGCCATTTCAATAACACCAAGGGAATTAAACATATAAGCAACCGAACCTGAGTTACCCATATTGCCATTGTATTTGCTGAACGCATGGCGCACTTCGGCAACGGTTCGGTTTTTATTGTCAGAGCTGCACTCCACCAAAACCGCGATGCCACAAGGCGCATAGCCTTCATAGCTCATTTCCTCGTAGCTCACTCCCTCAAGATCACCGGTGCCGCGCTTAATAGCGCGTTCAACCGTGTCGCGGGTCATGTTCACGCCCAAGGCTTTATCAACTGCAATTCTCAAGGCTGCATTAGAATCTACATCTCCGCCACCTTCTCTCGCGGCTACTGTGATCTCGCGAATGTGTTTCGTAAACAATTTGCCACGTTTCGCATCTTGCGCTGCTTTACGGTGCTTAATGTTAGCCCACTTACTATGTCCTGCCATGCTGTTCTCTTAATATGTTTCGATGTTGCTTTTGGTTCTATTGCTGACAAAAAAAGTGTCTTTTACCCTCGCTCAAAGGGATTCTTTGTCGCGCTGGGCATTATTCTAACATTGAGGCTGGATAGTTCGTAAGCTTATATTGCTTTAAGCTCGCAACAATGCCGAGTTGAACACTATTCTTAGGCACTATGATTAGCGTCTAAAACTGAGGGTTTTAACGTAAACGAGAGATCGCCGAGTTTGCTCTATCAAACTCGGCTTTTTTATTGCGCGTATTTCAGGTGGGATAACAGCACTATATAATCAGAAGAAAAGCGCTATTGATCTTGGATCTCTTCTTTGCGAAGCATCTTGATCCACGTGCCCGGCTCGGGTTGGCCTTTGGGGTAGTAACCATTAATGACGCGCAATTGGAGCTCGGCATTGTCGAGCTCACTCTCGAGGTCTTTTGCCAAGGTTGCAAATGTTTCACCTGGTTTTAAACGTTCAAACGAAATCTTAGTCACATATTTCGCTGTTTTATCTTTTGGCGTCATCCGACGAAAACTGCGAATCATATCGATAAACGCCGCATCTTGCTCTGTTGTGACCTTATTATTTTTGGCAATACCTTGAAAATGAAATGTGTTGCGAGCTACTTTTGCCAGTGCAACACGTTGGCCTGGTATCGCACCTAAAGTGCCTAAATCACGCTGTGAGTTTTCCTGAATTTTTTCAGCATTAACTAAATTCGGATACTTTGCCTTTAAAGCATCGCCGCTGCTCTGCTGTTTATCTTTAGTCTTTTCAATACTGATCTTAAACTGCGCTGTTTTATTCGCATCTTTGAGGATAATCTTTGAGCCTTTAATAGTTCGCGTCCAACTCTTGGGGTGTAGAAATGTAATTCCGAGTGTTTCGTTCGAGTAACGACGGTAGCCCGGTGGCGCTCGGCGCGTATAGTTCGGGCCATAAATCATGCCATCGATTGCTTCACGATACTCAGCTCGACCTATAAAGGCTTCACCGGGTGCAAATACACCCGCATCTTCAATCGCTTCACGCAAACGTATATCTGAACGCGGATGCGTTGTTAAAAGACCATGGTGTGGCAATGATCGACTCGTTGATGATGCGGCAAAAATATTATTGTCTCGCAATTGCGCCAAGGCGTTTACTAGTTGGCTCGGCTCGTAACCTGCACCAAACAAATAACGTGCTGCAAACGAGTCGGCTTCTAATTCTGCTGACCGTTTATACTCAAGCAAACTAACCGTACTCTGGGTTTGAATAGCACTACCAACCGCATTATTGCCCACTGCGAACGAGGCTAAACCGGCGAGAAAACTATTTCGCCGATTGCGAGCTTGAAGCTTTGCTGTATGGCGGGCTACGTTGTGACCGATTTCATGTGCCATCACACCCGCGAGTTCAGCTTCAGAATTAAGCAACCCTAATAAGCCACGCTCAACATAGACATAGGGTGTGCCATTTACAAAGGCATTAACAGCCGGCGTATCACGCACAACGAAACGATAAGGCAAGTGCGCGTGCTCACTTTGCGCAAGTATCTTATTGCCGATTTCGGTGACATATTTTTGAAGCTCATCGTTTTCATATGGCGGCGCCTCTTGCATCAAGCTAATGTGCCGTCGCAAGGCCTTACCCTTCAATCCGGTCGATTCCTCCAACTGTTTTTTCGCCTCTGCTTTAGTAAGGGGCTTTGCTTTCTGCTCTGAATCTTCTGGGCTGTCTGAAAACGACGTAGCCACAGAAAAGGTCATCGCTAGTGATGTTAATAGAAGCGCTCCATGCTTAATAATCGAATAAGATTTCATAATGGACTCCTCAATAAAATGTTAAGGACTGGTCTTCAGAGCGGTATCATCTTTTGAGAAAAATCTCACAAGCTGATTACCCATGCCCTGACAAGCGTCCCCTTCTACTTGAGCCAGTAATGGAATTGGAATAACAAAAGCAGGCATGTACGAGGTGCCTACCGCCTCAGTGCTCACACGGCCAACCTCGGTAAATGTCTCGAGGTCCCAGATAGTTGTTTCATAGTCGCTGGTGTCTTCCCAGGTGCCAAATCCAAAACAACCGCCACCGCCGGGGCCGACAGAGCAGGTCATACTGCCGGCGGAATTGGTGCGCTCGGTAGAACCCTCTACCCAAACAAAATAACGAATATTAAGCGCTTTAATTTTTTCGGCCACTAATGGCTGGTCTAGTACTTTGCGAAGTTTTTTTGGATGCAATGGCGCGGTTCGGGCCTCAAACCACGGATAGAACGAGTCAACGAATTCACTCTCAGGAATTATGCGCACTTCGCCTGTTCCTCGTGCTAAGCGCCCACCGATGCATGAAACCAATGAAGCTTCAGTTTGAATTTCGGCGGTTTGGTGACGCCCCAATACAACCATCGCATCGCCCTTTTTTAACTCGGCTGTATCTTTTAGTCGAACATGGTCAATATTGATGGTGGTACAAGCCGATAAAAACACAAGTGCGGCTGCAGTCGAAATAAATTTAAGATTTTGTTTCATGGCGTTCTCCGCAGTGTTG
>CAKZRZ010000233.1 GCA_937918955.1 uncultured Arenicella sp. | reverse complement strand
AAGAATCAAGCAACCTCGAAGCTTATCTATATCGGTATAACGCTGAGCGCTCGGTAGGTTTTTCATTGCTTTAGGGTAATATGCTTTGAGCTAATTTTGTAGTGGACTGATCTAGAAACGTTAGTATAACAATAGCGATCTAGCAACGCCCTACCCGCCGGTCGCGCTCATGTGTCGAGTAATTGTGATGTCTTTTGGATCAAAATAGTGCCGCTCCGGCTTACGCTGCATGGAATCAACAATTGCTTGCTGGAGCAGGCTGGGGTCGTCTCTGACGATTTCACGCAGATCAAGCGAGTGCTCATTGCCCAAACATAAAAGCAGTAAGCCTTCAGCGGTTACTCGAACGCGGTTACAACTGGCGCAAAAGTTATCGCTCATGGGCGAGATAAAACCAACTTTCGAATCAGAACCAGCAATCTTTAGATAGCGTGATGGACCACTAGCGCGATCAGAAAAATCAGAACTTTCTAAAGTAAACTGCGCCTCTAACTGTTCTCTAATAGAACGATTTTCAACAGCCGTTTCTTCGCGAATATGACCGTCGATTTCGCCTAATGGCATTTCTTCAATAAACGAAATATCTAAACCCTTATCAAGCGCGAACTTTGTAAGGTCTATAACTTCGTCATCATTGGTGCCTTTAAGAATTACGGCGTTGAGCTTTATTTTCTCAAATCCGGCATCTCTAGCAGCGTCAATCCCTCTGAGCACATCGCTCAAATGACCAAAACGCGTTAGAGTTTTAAAACGATCTTCGCGCAGGCTATCGATACTAATGTTAATACGTGACATACCTGCGTCTCGCAATGGATGCGCAAATTTATCCAGAAGCACACCATTAGAGGTCATCACCAACTCACGCAAGCCATCTAGTTTGGCGAGTTGTCTCGAGAGTTCAACAATGCCGTTTCGAACCAAGGGCTCTCCACCAGTTAAACGAATTTTTTCTACCCCGAGGCCAACAAATGCTTTTCCGACCATCGCCATCTCTTCTAAGCTGAGCACCTTAGACTTGGGCAAAAAGGTCATATCTTCGGCCATACAATAAGTGCAACGAAGGTTACAACGATCGGTTACTGACAAACGTAGATAGCGAATTTGACGATTGAACGAGTCAATCAAATTACTCGGTGACTCGTTTGTTTGCTCGACTGATGATTCACTCATAACATCGCCTCGCGTAATGGGAAAAACTCTAGGGTTTGACCAGCGCTTATCTGCGTGTCGATGTCTTGTCTCACCAAACCATCGGCCCACGACAATGACGACATCACGCCGCTGCTAAGGTTGGCAAAGCGATTGGCACGCAGCTGCCCGCGAGAGTCTCGCTCAATTTTAACTCGAATATATTCTTCTCGAGTGCTGAACTTTTTATCAAAATCAGCGGTCACGGGATAGCTAATCATCGGTTCTTTAGCTTTACCTTGGAGGGCATTAAGCAATGGCACACCAATTAATTGAAACACCGTAAATGATGAAACTGGATTGCCCGGCAAGCCTAGAAATGGAGTGCCATTAATGCGACCAAAGGCCACCGGCTTACCCGGTTTTATCTGTACCTTCCACATAGCCAATTCGCCTAGAGCTTCTACAGCTGGCTTAACATGATCTTCTTCACCAACAGAAACGCCGCCGCTTGAGATGATTACATCGGCATTCGCTGCGGCATCGCTCAAAGCTGCTTTAGTGGCATCTAGAGTGTCTTCGACAATGCCGCAGTCATAAACCTCGAAATCCATCTGCTGGCAAAGCGCGACCAGCAAGGGACGGTTCGAATTGTATATCTGCCCAGGTGCCAAAGGATTACCCGGTTCTATAAGTTCATCGCCGGTCGAAAACAAGGCCACGGTTAAGGGCTTATATACGTGAACCTCGGCCTTGCCGATAGAGGCAAGCAAGCTGATATCGATTGCGCTTAGTTTTTGACCGACACCAACAACTTCAGCGCCGCTATTAATATCTTGTCCCTGCGGGCGAATATTAGCGCCCGAATCAACTGCTTTTAAGACGGTGACCGACTGATCGTTGAAATCACAATTCTCTTGAATCACAACGGCGTTAGCACCACTTGGAACCACACCTCCTGTAAAGATACGTGCGGCGGTTCCTTGCTCTAAAGGAGTGGCCTGTACTCCCGCAGGTATTCGTTGCGAAATAGGCAACGTTGTCACACCGTCCGCAAGGCTAGATGTGTTCAGAGCAAAACCATCCATCGCGCTATTATCGCAAGGAGGAATATCTAAACCTGAAAAAACAGCGTCACTTGCAACCCGGCCAAGCGCTTCGGCGAGCGCAACAGTTTCAGTCTTTGTTAAAGAATCAAGCTGCTCTAATTGAGTTCGTGCTTGCGCGAGAGTGATCATTACTTAAGGTTCGACATTTTTGCGTTGGTATGGGGCACAAAATTACAAGGGCGATGACGACTATCAAGTTGTTCTTTTAAAATACCTTTCCATCCTGTTCGGCAAGCGCCGGTTGAGCCGGGCAAACAAAAGATTACGGTATTATTGGCCATGCCTCCAAGTGCCCGCGATTGAACCGTTGAGGTACCGATGTCTGCCAAAGATAGATGGCGAAACAGTTCTCCGAAACCGTCAATCTGCTTATCGAATAAGGGCTCGAGTGCCTCAGGAGTACTGTCTCGACCGGTAAACCCAGTGCCGCCCGTGCTGATAATCGCGTGTACATTATCATCTGCAATCCACTGAGACACTTGAGCACGTAATAAATACACATCGTCAATCACGATTTCTCGCGCGGCCACAACATGGCCTGCATCTAATAATTGATCGACCAGGTACTGACCTGAGGTGTCATTGTCAATGCTGCGCGTGTCAGACACTGTTAAAACAGCGACATTCAATGGGGTCAATTCGGAGCTATTACTCATTCGTTCTACTTACTCTTTTGGGAAGTCGGGGAAGTTTCCCAACGTTTACTCGCGTTGAGATCTTTATCTTTTCGGCCTAGCCAGTTGTCACCTCGCGCGCCCACTTCTTTTTTCCAAAAGGTCGCCCGCGTTTTTAGATAGTCCATTATAAATTGTGAGGCCTGAAAGGCATTATCACGGTGCCTACTGGCGACTGCCACCATAACAATCTGCTCACTCGCATAAATTTTACCAACTCGATGAATCACACGCGCATAATCGAAGGGAAAACGTTGGTCAGCTTGCTCAATGATTTCATTGCACAAGCTCTCGGTCATACCTGGGTAGTGTTCTAGCTCAAGATAGTCGATCACCTCATCGCTCGAATCGACGTCATACAAATCACGTACTAATCCAACGAAGAACACCACAGCACCAGCTCGCCGGGCATTACTGCACGCCTGGGCATATTCAGCGCCTACGTCAAAATCATTCTCTTGAATAACTACCTGGTACTTTGGCGGACTCATCTAACCGCCTGAAACTGGCGGTAATATGCCGACTTCAACGTTATCGATCAGCGGCGCGTCCCAGCCTGCGTATTTGTGATCAACCGACACCATTGCCGTTTGATCACTCAGCGCGTCAATTAAAGGCTT
>CAKZRZ010000232.1 GCA_937918955.1 uncultured Arenicella sp. | reverse complement strand
TTCAACTAATGCTCATGAATTTGCCAAAAGCGGTTCAAAGATTATGCAAAACGGCAAGGGTATCTATTTACAAGATACCGATGGCAATCGCCTAATCGACGCTGTCGCAGGGTTATGGTGTGTTAATGTTGGTTATGGTCGGTCTGAATTGGCGGATGCTATGCACAGCGCTGCCACCAATTTGAGTTATTACCACACGTTCACGGGCATGTCGAACGTGCCACAAATTGAGTTAGCCGAGCGATTACTCAATTTAGCGCCGTCAAACATGTCTAAAGTCTTCTTTGCCAGTGGCGGCTCAGATGGTAACGACAGCCTAATGAAAATTGTTTGGTACTACCACAACTTAATAGGTAAACCTCAGAAACGAAAAATAATCTCTCGTTGGCAGGCCTATCATGGCACTTCAATCGCCACCGCTAGCTTGACCGGCTTGCCGTCGTTTCATAAAGACTTTAACTTGCCGATAGAAGGCGTGTTGCATACCGAGTCACCCGACTACTTTCGCCATGCTTTAGAAGGCGAAAGCGAATTAGAGTTCTCAAAACGACGCGCGAAGCAACTCGAAGATCTAATTTTAGAACATGGGCCTGACACGGTCGGCGCATTTATTGCTGAACCGGTTATGGGCGCCGGCGGCGTAATCACACCGCCTGAAGGCTACTTTGCCGAAATTCAAAAAGTAACCAAGAAGTACGACATCTTGTTTATCGCCGACGAAGTGGTTTGCGGTTTCGGTCGATTGGGTACTTGGTTTGGTAGCGAGGTCTACGACATCAAGCCAGACATGATGACCACAGCTAAAGCCTTAACCAGTGGTTACTTCCCATTCTCGGCCTCGTTTATCACTGAAGAAATTTGGGATGTGGTCAAGCAAGGTTCAGCCAAGTACGGTAGCTTCGCTCATGGCTACACTTATGCCGGTCACCCGATTGGCGCTGCTGTGGCAATGGCGAACCTAGATATTATCGAAAACGAAAAGCTTGTCGATAAATCGGCTGATGTCGGTGCTCATTTTCATCAGTCATTAAATCAAAGATTTGCCAAGGATAATTTTGTTGGACAAGTTCGTGGCCAAGGCATGATTGCCGCAGTACAACTGATGGCCGATGCCGAGAACAAAGTATTCTTAGATTCAAGCTTAAAAACTGCCGGCAAAGTAACAGCTAGGTGTTATGAAAATGGTTTGATTGCACGACCACTGCCATCAGTCGACTCAGTGGCATTTTCACCACCATTGGTTACCACTAAGGAAGAAGTCGACCAAATAGTCGACATCTTCGAAGCGTCTGTGCGAGCAGTGATCGAAGCTTAAAGTATTAAGCTTGGCTCGCTCAGACCTTGCGCCAAATTTCCGTTAGAGGTTTACGTGAATTTGGCGTTTCATTGGCTTGTTGTTCATCACTCAGCTGACTTAAGTCAGCGAGCTTACCAATGGTAAAACCCATCACAACTTCTGATTGTTCAGTATCGATATTCAAATACTGAGCCACCTCTTCAACTTTAATACCACCCATGCCATGGGTGTATAAGCCTTCAAGTCTAGCTTGCAAGGTCAAGGACATCCAAGCGGCCCCGCAATCAAAAGGCGCGAAACTATTTGGTTTGCCATTGTGCTCAAAATTTTTCTCAGCGACGATGAAGCCTATAACCGCATTGTCTTTCGCCCAAGACTGATTCCCTTCGACAAGCAAATTTAAACAATCGTCGAAACTCTCTTCTGTCGACGTATAAATACGCCAGGGCTGAGCATTAAAACAAGATGGCGACCAGCGAGCGGCCTCTAGAATTCGCGTCAGCGTAGCATCATCAATCGATGTTTTTTCAAAAGCGCGCGGCGACCAACGTTGAATAAATAAATCATCGACGCCAGTGGTATTCTCTCTGGCGTCAAAGTTAATGCTCTGTGATTTCATTTCGACCTTTTTCAGTTCAATTATTAAGCGTCAAATTTAGCTTTTTCATAGTTCATTCGCAAACGTAAGGAGCGGAAAGCGCCCGATATACGAAGCCAAATTTTGTCGCCAACAATTAATAAGGCAGGCACTAAGAATAAGGTCACAAAGAAAGCTAGTAATAGTGCAAAGGCCAAAGAAACTACTGTCGGTTTAAGAAACGCGGATTGACTAGACTGTTCTAACATTAACGGTATCAAGCCAATAAACGTTGTTACAGAGGTAATCAAAATCGGTCTAAAACGCGACTTACCGGCGCTTATAATCGCATCAGTTACACTCTTTCCTCGAGACAAATGCAGCTTAAACGAATCGACTAGCACTAAGTTGTCATTGATCACTACACCACATGCAGCAACAATTCCAAAATAGCTGAATATTGAGAACGATATATCCATAATCAAATGCCCGATCACTGCACCAGCAAAGGCAAACGGCAGGGCAACCAAGATCACTATAGGTTGGAAGTAACTCTTGAACGCCATAGCCAAGAGAAAGTAGATCGCAGCAAATGCCATCGCCAAAAGGCCTAAAATTTCTGCGCCAAACTCTTGTTCTGCAACCTGCTCGCCAACCGCCGCGCGAGTTAGGCCTGGGTACTTCTTCTCAAGATCAGGAAAGAAATCTTCGTTGAGCTCTTTCATAATGTCATCGAGAACCGGCTCCTTTAGGTAAGCTTGAACACGGCCCGCTCGCAGGCCATCCCAATGACGAATCTCTTTTAAACCGGGGCCGTATGAAATATCGACCAAAGAGGTAAGTGGAACTTCGCGACCATCATTAGTGCGCACCC
>CAKZRZ010000231.1 GCA_937918955.1 uncultured Arenicella sp. | reverse complement strand
GCTGTATGACGCAGTGTCGACATCTGCGGAGAAGGTCGATACTGGTTGCTCGCTCACCAAGGTTAAGCGGTTTTCACTGTGTTCTGGATACTCTTCCCCCAAATCAGGGCGTGATACTGGTTTGCCTGCTGGCTCTGGTATCGCAATTAATCGGCCCAGAGGTTGAACAACGCTTTGACTGGGAGCAGACGCCGATATTTTCGATGTGCTGTATTTAGCCAAAGGTGCTGCTTGAGATTGGAATTCATCATTCGATGAAGCGCTGCCCGCGACAACAACCTCTTCTAGATCTAGACTGCTGCTATCGAGCTCTGCAGGCCCATTTTTAGTAAATTGTGTTCGTACAGGGTTGACTCGTTTAGTTTTTGCAATCGCTCCGGCTTCTTTTTTCGCCTTTTGTTCGGTTGTGGTTTGGCGTGCGCCAGTAACGTTAATAGGAGCAGCTTGTTGTTTAATTAAGGTCGACTCAGTGGAGTCATTTAGAGTAGGTACTTGAGCTGCTAGGCCCTTATCACTACCAAGCGGTTTATTCGTTTCGTTGGCTGTGGTGGCTGTTTCTGCCGGTACTACAGATATTACTGAGTCTATACGTTCAGTTTTGGTGCCGTCTGTATCTCCCGAGCTTAAATTCTCGGTGCTCGGGCTGCTAGGCCTAAGCGTCTCAGGGTTAATGCGAGCTGATGCTGGCTCCTTGTTAGCAAGATCTTCAACGGGCAGCTGACTCACTACCGCGAAGCTCAGAAAGCCCACTGCGACAGTGGCGAATACAGGTTTAGAGTTTAGGTTTTTGAATACGGCCATTATGTTGCTCCCTACTGAGTAAATCAGTGTCTGAATCGAAGACCTATTGCCTTCGTTATTCACAGGGCGAGCTGGCGCAACATTTTCTTGGTTAACTTTTTGTGAGAATTCATCAAGTGCGGCAGAAACCGCTGCCCGCTTCGCACTCGAACTGGGCATTGGAATGTCGTCGTCAAGTAATTCGTCAATAAATTGGTCGTTCATACTGTACCTCTACTGCTATTTAGGCTGGTTTTGCCCTCGGTGCTTTTTTGACCGGTTTTTATAAGAGCGTTCGAGCTATTGAGTTGCGACGAGCTAAAGGTTTGCTTCAACAGCTTGCGAGCTTGATGAATTCGCCATGAAATAGTGCTTTCCTTAACTCCAAGCTTGCTTGCGGCATCGGCGTGTGAAAGCCCGGTACCGTAAACCATAATTAATGCGTCTTTGAAGTCGCTTTGAAGATGCTGAATATGCTCTAGAATTTGTTGCGCATATACGCGTTGCTCGGTTCGGTCGTCGGTTTTAGCTTCACGCTCATCAGTCTCGGGCTCTTCCCGAGTATTATGTTGAGTTGGGCTTTTATAAAAATCTTTCGCGCAATTAATTACCAAGGGGTAAAGCCAAGAGGTGAAGCTTGAGCGGCCATCATATTGCTTGATGGAGCGCGCAAGTTTTAGGCAGGCTTGCTGAGTTATATCCTCGGCGTTATATTGGTCGCGGCTCCAGCGATAGGCAAAGCGATAGATGGTCTCGTAGTGCATTTCAAGCAATTGCTCAAAAGCGCGACTGTCTCCTGCTTGACACCTTTTAACAAGTTGCTCTATGGGCATTTTGATATCTGTATGTTCTTTTGATGATTCATATTTTGCGTTTTACCGCGACCTGTATGGTCTAAATTCGTATTTACCAGTTTTGTATCTATTAAGTAAGACGATAGCACGAGCAAGATCCTTGGTAATGAGGTCGAAAATAGTGACAATTTCTTAAGATGTAGCATAAATGCTGCCTAGACAGCTTAGGTGGTGCTAACATCACTTATTGTCTATTTCGGCTATAAACAAAGCCATTCTTCGAATTTCTTATTATTTAAAAACGTGTCTCACCCTAATTTTCAATACCGCCATATTTCAGCTGCTCAGCGAGGTTTTACCTTGATTGAGATTATGGTTGTGGTGGTGATTATCGCGGTTGTATCAGTCGCGGTAGTCTCCTCCTTGAGTGGCAGTGATGATCGAGCCGCGCGCTTACAAGCCGACCGCTTTATGGCGGTGGTAAATGAGGTTCGTGATGAAGCCATTATTGCTGGTGATAATTTCATTTTGAGTGTCGATGAACGCGCGGGTACCTATCGATTCGAGTCCGTTTATTCACAGATTGGAAGCAATGATTCTTTGCTAAAGAATCGCAAGGTCGATTCAGAGGTTGAGCTGAAATGGGACGTGTTCGAGGCTTTTGAAGATGATCTTGATGCTAAACCAAAGGTGTTGATATCTTCTTTAGGTGAAATTACGCCGTTCGAAGCGAGTTTTGCTGGTAGCGACCTAAAGTATGTTGTTCTAGTTAATGATGATGGTCAACTCGAGCGAGTTGATAAAAAAACGGGTACATTCTAAGCATGTCGACTCTCAGCATTGGAATGACAGGCCCAGTTCGCCAGCAAAAGCAGGGCGGTTTTACACTTATCGAAGTATTGGTGGCATTGATTGTTGTGAGCTTCGGCATCGTCTCGGTGATTCAGGTTACCTCGCAACACGTGAGTAATATAAGCGAGCTCGAGAAGCGAATGCTGGCTTCTTGGGTAGCGAGTAATCATATTGCCGAGATTCGACACAATGCAAAGGTAGAAAGAATTCGAAGCGGCGGCGACACCGAACGTTTCGATATGGGCGGTCACACTTGGCGATCTCGTGCTCGATTGGACGAGTCTGAAGTTGAAAAGGTGTTTGTGCTGACTGTGGAAGTGTCGTTTGATGACGACCCAGAAAAAATAATTTACGCGAGTATGACCAGCGCGGTTACGGACGGTTTGCCATGATGATAAATCGTACAAGCCATTCTATTTCTGGCTCAAATGCTAGATCTTCGATTTCTGGATTTACCTTGATCGAAGTCATGGTCGCCGTTGGCATCTTTGCTATAATCGTTAGCATTGTCGGCCCGGCGTTATTTCAATTTTTAGAAATTCGAGAGCGTGCTGGCGCGAAGCAAGAGCAGCTCGAAAGTTTGCAAAAGACCTTTCTTTTTTTAGCCAACGATTTGCGCTATGCCACTAATCGACTCGGTAAAGACGAGTTTGGTGATGCCGCCGATGCTACCTTGGTGGTGGGCGATGATGCTTTATTGGAACTCACTACTGCTTACCCAGATCTAAATCTCGGTGGTTTAGCCGTGCCGCGACGTGTCGTTTGGCGTATAGAAGATGGCGTGCTCCAGCGCTTTCAATCGCCGGTTATGGACCCTGATAGCGATACGCGTCAACTCAAGCAAACCTTGCTTAGCGATGTTCGAGATATAGATATTGAGCTAAGTGCGATTGAAGATGGGCGCGATAGCACGTCGAAGAATTGGGAAGAAAAAACGCGCTTGCCAGATAAAATCAGCGTGACCATCGAACTTGAGAATAAAACCGAGTATCAGCGCGTCTTTACGATGCTCGGGGGCAATAGTTTAGATGCGGTTGCGGCCAGCTTGAATTCATCATCGACCGGTATTCCCGGCGGAGATTCACCACCTCGAGAAGAAGATGATGATGGTACATAGGCAAGTCGCAGATACTGCAAAGCAGAAAGGCGTGGTTCTAATCGTGGTGGTTTTCGCAATTGTGCTGATGACCACTCTATTGGCAATTATGGTCGAAGATCAACATATGTTTGTTCGTGGCTTGGGCAATCAAAAAGTTGCTGAGCAAGGTTACCAATATACTCAAGGTTTGAACGCTTGGGCTGAGCGCGTGCTTAATGACGATCAGAATCGAGCTGTTGACCACTTAGAAGAAGATTGGGCCGAATTCGGTCGTCCAGAAGAAGTGGCTAGTGCTGGAGAAGAGCAAGGCTCCGAGTCATTCTCTCTTGATAGAAGTACACAGAGAGCGCAAGAAGAGAACGATGGCGAGCAGGCGACAATCGATTTGGGTATCGATGAAGTTGAGGTTACGATTGACGATCTTCAAGGTCGATTTAAATTAAATAACTTAGCCATCAAAGAGCCTCAAGCTGCGGCGAACCAAAAGCGAATATTTCAAAACTTGTTAGGCGTGTTAGAAATAGGTGAGTTCGACGAGCGGGATCGACTGCATGGCGCGCTGGTTGATTGGGTAGACGAGAACGATTTGTCTGGGCCAAATGGTTTTGAGAGTGGCGACTATGGTAGCAAGACGGTTTCATACTTTGCCGCAGATCAAAAATTGACGTCTATTGGTGAGCTGCGATTTGTCGAAGGTTTTAATCAAGAGATAATCAATAAGTTGCGGCCATATGTGTCGGTATTGCCAGTCGAAACGGCTAAGATAAATATTAATACTACGAGCCCGGAAGTGTTGGCCAGTTTGAGTCGAGGCGTGGTTACTGATTTAGGCTCGGTTACTGGTTTTCTAGCTCAGCGAGAGCAAGAGGGCTTTCAGGGTTTCACTGAGATAACGCCGGCAGAAACCGCAGTTATTGCATCATCGGCCGCGAACAGTGGCTTTATTCAAGGTATGATGCAGCTCAATAGCCAATTTTTTCAGATTAACGCTAAAGTAACCCTCGGAAATCGTGATTTTTGTATGACCTCATTGGTATTGCGAGAGAGTGCCACGGCCGAA
>CAKZRZ010000230.1 GCA_937918955.1 uncultured Arenicella sp. | reverse complement strand
CCCATATCAAGTGGTTGGGCAAACAACAACGTTAACGATAACGGGCCAAGTGGTAATGGTGTTCGCTGTACAGGTTGCGCTGCAACGTGCGCAATATCGCGGTATGCACGAAGCAGATGCTCTAGTGTTTCAATCGAACGTTTTGCCATACGACAGCTCCTGTCAAACCACATGCTACTTATTTATCGTAGCGTGGTGAGATTTTCGGTTCAACTTTAAACAATGCACGTGGAGCATTTGGAAAGAGATCACATGCCGCTTGCTCCATACATGTTTTTACCACATCTGCAAAACGGTCGGCTTCTTGCTGGTGAACCTCGATCACAACTTCATCATGGATCGTAGCGACAATCCGTGCAGGGATGATATGCTCGGTAATAAAGCGATGAATACGTACCATAGCATGTTTCATCATGTCTGCGGATGATGACTGAATAGGTTGGTTCATTCCTTCACGTTCGGCAGCATGAAATGCACGTGTCGATGATCGTACTCGTTCAGGTGACCAAAACCGTTTACGTCCATAAACCGAAGATGTCTCGTATTGGGTTGTTGCCGATTTTGCCATGCGCTCAAAAAATGCGCCGGTTTGGGGAAACAATTCAAATTTCCAACGATGAACCCATGTATCGGCAATCTC
This sequence comes from uncultured Arenicella sp., assembly GCA_937918955.1. Taxonomy (GTDB): domain Bacteria; phylum Pseudomonadota; class Gammaproteobacteria; order Arenicellales; family Arenicellaceae; genus Arenicella. Next base: position 4,080 of record CAKZRZ010000230.1, on the reverse strand, counting down.
TTTTGTGATAGGCATGTGGATGGTATGAAAGACAGGGCCACACACACGAAAGATGTTGTATCCGGTGCTTCCATAACAAGTTGCATACGACACACGTTTAAACTGGTCGCGGATTACCTTATACAGACCTTTTTTCGCATTCGCGCTTGTCATCGGCTCGCCGAGGCGTTGTACGATCGCATCACCAAATAACGACATTGCAACAAACGTGTGAATATCTCCGTTGGTAATCTGCTCGATCAGTGTAGGATCGTTGGAAAGCGCTGCAAGAATGGCAAGCTCGATACCTGAGTAGTCGGCAATAATAAATGTGTAATCTGGTGCAGCAATAAAAAGCGAACGAACATCGTAATCTTGTAGTTGAAGAGCTTGTAACTTGTCCATATTTGGTAAGTTTTGGAAATTTGGATCGGTTGAACTAAAACGACCGGTTGCGGTTGCACCACATTGATGAAACTGAGGATGAATACGATGCGTCCGCGGATGAATACGATCACGTAAACCCTCGTAATATGTCCCGATAAGCTTTGAAAGCGCTTTTTCGGCATCGATAAGCCGTAGTAACGGATGGGTAAATGCATGCGTTCCTTGCTCGTTTGGTTGTAACTCCTCTGGAAAGTCGGTATCATCGTTGATCGTATCCCACTCGATAAGGTGCCTGCGGTCAAGGTTCTGTACATGCACACCACAGTATTGAAGAAGACGAACCGTATCGCTCGGACGTAGTGCATAAAACCCATCGGCATCGAGCACGATCTTCGAGCTAAAACCAGATACAATAGCAATCCGTTGTATGTCAAATTGAACGCGATGAAGCATGTGGTACGCATGCGGAATAGCAGCTTCAAGACGTTCGCGATCGATGGCAATACCTTCGTACTCCATATGCGCTACAATTGGAATTAAGGCAGCTTCGAGATCGTAGACATGGCGTAACTCTTTTGCGTCGAGTTCAGGTTCTTGAATTTCGTATAAACGCAGTGTGTAGTAGGCATCGGTCAATGCATATTGCAACTCTACATCGGTTACATCATCGCAATCACGTCCGATAAAGCCGAGTCGGATCGATTTATCAAGTGTAACTCCAAAACGTCGTTGTACACAATCTTCTAAACCGAACACATGTTCTAAAAGACCGGCAAACAACACTTGCTCACGGATCATCGTACAATCGACCGGTGTTGGGTACGCACCGATCGCATGGTAGACAAATTTGCAATCAAACTTCGCATGGTGAGCAATCTTACGGTAAGTTGGATCGGTAAACAAAAATTGCACGGTACGGATGTCGGTCGTATATGCTGTGCGGTATTGATAGCCATCATGCCAAGCAAATGTAATCACAAGAATACGATCGAGGTACGGATCAAGACCTGTAGTTTCAAGATCGAATGCAATACAACGTGCGTGTTGAAACACAGCACGTGCTACGGTTTCATTTGCAAGATAGATCGGTGTAAACATCGGTACCACCTTCAGCCGGCTGAAAACGAACACGGTATGTTGCTGTTTCGACTTCTATCCCATGTGGATAGAGGTACCGATACTGTATCGCACGGTGTGTACTCAATACGATAAGACCTTCATCGGCTTCAATCCCGTATACAACCGGAGTTCGATATTTACCGGTATGCTCGTCATACTCCTTTTGAAGTTGGATAGGTATATCCTTTACTTTCATCTTCCGAACGGCTCGAATATGAATAAGAAACGAAAACGACTGTACATCGTTATAGAATGTCACACGTGCGCAAGGTTGCAATGCTAATAATGCTGCTTCGATATTCATAGTCGTAACAATGCTTCAACAACAGGTAGCGCTTGTCCGATATAAAACACTTCAGAATAGGATACAAACTGTAAGCGCGCTAATCCACGTGCAGGTACTGCTGCGTCGGTAACGTTGTAGACAAAGCGAAACGTTCCTTGCTTTGCCGTAAAGGCTGCGTACACGGGAAACATGGTATAACGACGTGTCTGCTCATCGATAACGATGTAATCGGTATGTTGATAGGCTGCTCGAAAAATAAGTCCCATTAACGGGCACGCCATCTTTTCAGCCTCGGTACGTAGTTTATGAAGCCATGACAATCGAATAGCAACACTGACACGTGATGTTGTTGTGTATTTACACTCAAGCAACATCGAACCATGTGGCGTCTCTAACTTTCCATCACCTTTAACCTGCCCTGCACCGCTCATCGGAATACGCAACGCATGAATACGTTGTAATACGCGACGTTCATAACTTAAACCGCGTCGCCGGTTTTGCTGAACACGTAATGCACGCTCGTTCATAGTATCACCTCGTTTAGTAAAATGTCAAGCAAGGTGCGTGGTAGTAACACACAGCCGATGTAAGCGCATTATCGCGGTTCTTCAAAAACTGAAACTCAACGGTACGTGTTGCACCTTGTTGCTCGGTTGCGCGAATTTCAAACACCACATCGGCAATTTGACCGACACGACTTGAGCCTAAAATCGCATCAAGCCCTTCATGTTGACGATTACGCTGTGATAGTAAAATACCAGCAGCGTCGGTACGATGGGCAACAGCGCTTAACGTCTGAACAGCATCACCGTATGCTTCAAACATGGTTTGTAAACGTTCAAATGCAATGAGTTGTAAATAATCAACAAAGAAAGCACGCACGCCATATAACTGAACATGGGTGTAAACCATCGCAGCAATATCATCCGCAGTTAACGATTGTTTCCCATCGACAATAAAGATACGAGATTGGAGTTGCTGCAAATCGTGAAGTGCTTGTTGTACGCGCTGTTCTTCATCTACATTCAATACACCGGACAAAATACGATCGAGCGGAACTTGTGCAAGATACGCTAAAAACCGCGGTACCAAACGCTGCTTCGTCATTTCAAGCGAAAAGATCATACAAGGAATATTCTTCTGTGCCATTTGGATCGCACTCTGACACATTAATGCAGTCTTTCCACCTCCTGGCTGACCGAGGATAACAGTGATACCACCAACAGGCCATTCGCCATTTAAAGCCACGTTTAAAAACGGCAATCCCGTGTCAACATATTGGTACGTTCCGTTTCGTTTTCGTTGTTGGATTGCAAGAAAGCGCTCAATACCTTCTTCAAGCGATGTATCGTTTGTGGTAAGTACCGGTGGAATATATGCAGCTTTGACGACATCGCTATACGTGAGCATATCGGATTGTTGGATGCGTTGTAAGACGCGCTGTGCAGCTTCATACGCTTGACGACGTAATGCAAGATCGGTCAAATGAACAAGAAGCGGCTCGATCGCGGTAACATTGGCAACATACATCTCCGGCGGAATACGTACATGACGGAGCGACTCGAGTGTAACCACACCATATGTACGGTATGCATCGGCAATCGCGCGAAATAATTCAACACGATGATCGGTAAATACATACGCAGTGATTTGCGCAATACGTTCGGGATGTGCCATCAACGAGACAAGGAGACGATATTCTGCATCGACATCTTGATAAACCATACAATCACCTTTACACACTACGAAGACGAAGATACCGATCGATCGGTAAAGCGTGCGTTACCAAATACGTAAAATATTCATGCCCACCTTGTGGGTGTCGTAAAAACGTATCGATGTCCATTTTCGACTCGCCGAATAACGGTAAACGTACCACAAATACCTGCTCCATCCCGATGTATTGAGCAGTTCGGATAATAGCACGATCAACAACTTGTTGGTGATGCGCATCACTATCAAAAATAATAATTTTTGGTTTTTTCGTTGCAGGAATAACACGGTATGATTGCATTCCAGGAAAGGCAACAACTGCAAAACCTGCCATATCAGCAAAAAGAGCTTTTATTTCACCCTCGGTAATTAACAAATACGGTGCTTCTTGTAAACGCTCGACAGCACGATCGTAGTTAAACGCAAAAATAGCACCGCGCTCGACGGCGCGGTACGGTAAGCTGCGATATTTCGGCTCAACAGCAGGTGCAATGCTGCGTCCTCGCAAATCGGTTATTTGCCCATTGGCAATGTACGGAAAGATGATGCGTTGTGCAAGGGTCGGTTGGTAAGTTTTGGTCACGATCCCACTCGCA
>CAKZRZ010000229.1 GCA_937918955.1 uncultured Arenicella sp. | reverse complement strand
AACGTCACGAGCAACATAGGCAAGCCCACCAAAATCATCAATCAAGCCAAGCTCTTTTGCCTGAACACCGCTCCAGAATAGACCGCTGAATAGATCAGGGTTATCCGCAAGACGCTCTCCACGCCCTTCTTTTACTCGATCAATGAACTGCTGATGGACGACACCAAGCATCTCTTGCGCATGTGTTTGTTGGCTTTGCTTAATAGGCAGAAACGGATCTAGAATCGCTTTGTTTTCACCAGCTGTAAGTGAGCGACGCTCAACTCCAAGTTTTTTAATTGCATCAACAAAACCGAAGCTGTCCATACGCACTCCAATCGAGCCAACAATCGACGATGGGTTGGCGTAAATATTGTCAGCCGCTGCCGCAATATAATAACCACCCGACGCACATACGTCTGACACAACAACATGAAAAGGCTTGTTAGGATACAGCCCCTTTAAACGAACAATTTCGGCATTAATCTCATCGGACTGCACGGGAGAACCACCGGGACTGTTTATTCGCAACACCACACCTTTAGACATCTTTGCCTCAAAAGCTCGTCGCAAACTGCGATTAAGCAAGTCAGCAGACACATCTCCATTCGCAAGGCTTATGACGCCATTTAGCTCAACAACAGCCGTATGTGGTTTGGCAGCATTAGGGCTCATGCCTTGCGACCCTGCGAGCACAATCGCGCTGAAAACATATAAGATCACCAAGCCTAGCGCTATAAATCGAAAGCCTAAGCGCCATTTACGATCTCGCATGTAGTCTTCGGCTAAACGCTCCATCACATTGTTAGCGTTTACCTGAGCAGTTGCCGGCGTGTAATTGGAGCCAGGCAGACTGCCGTTATTTTTATTGCGTCCGAACATTTAAAATCCTCGTTTAAACCTTTTCTCTGTTGTTTACTGTTTGTTGTCACGGCAGTAATGGAACAATACCGCCTGTCGCTTAGCTATTTTTCGGGCTTAATGCGATGCATTTTTTGATACTCAACCGGCTTCAGTCTTGACCACATCTAAAGAATCGCTATCAAGAAATAGTTGCTCACCTTGCTGAGAAATTTTCAGTGGTTCTAAGCCAATTCCGTAACACGGCCCACCATTACACGCGCCAGTATCCGGCGCATACTCGGCACCATGAGTGGCACAAATTAGGCTCTCGCCGTCATCGCTGAAAAATTCGCCTGGCATGTAATCGAGTTGCACCGCTATGTGTCCACATTTATTTAGGTAGGCAAAGTATTGAGAGTCATACCGAATCACAAACGCAGGCATCACGTCACCAGATGCATTTTTCACATCGAATCTTAAGCCCTTACCGCCCTGCTCAAGGCCGTCAGTCGATCCAATCAATTTAGTTTGCATGGGCTTTCTCCACTCGGCCGTTCAATAGCCACTCAATAATATGATCAAAACTGGGTTCCACCGATAAAGCTTTAGAGTCAATCAACATTTGTGCCGAATGCACACCATAAGCCGCACCAAGGCCAGCCATATTAGCGTTTGCCGCCATGTCTAAATCGAATGTTGTATCGCCCACCATAATAGCCTTAGCCGGTTCAATCGCAGTGAAATCAAGTATCTCTTCTAACATTTGAGGATGAGGTTTTGATCGCGTCTCGTCGGCACAGCGCGAGGTGACAAAGTGTTGCTTAATGTCGAGTGAATTAAATATACGATCAAGGCCAACTCTCGATTTCCCGGTCGCAACCGCCAGCAAAGCACCGGCATCTTCAAGCGCTTGTAAACCTTCACGCACTCCGTCGAACAGTTTTTGCTCAGTCTTATCATTGTTCACAAAGTTGTATTTGTAGGCATTGACCAGGGCATCTACCTCGGCCCTAGAGGCTTGCGGAAAAAGTTGCCGCATTGCTTCAAACAAGCCAAGACCAATAATGCTCTTGGCTTTCTCAGTTGTCGGCACGACTAGGTCAACATCGCGCGCCGACGCTTGTATGCAATTGGCGATTTTTTGGGCTGAATCCATAATGGTTCCATCCCAATCGAAGATAATTAATTGGTACATACGAATTACTAATTAAGGTTGGCCGTCGAGCGCTAGATTACTCAAGACACTACTAAGGTCTTTTGGCAAAGGCGCTTCGATCGTGACCGGCGCTTGAGTTAAAGGGTGAAAAAACGTCAGCTTGGCTGCATGCAAAAACAAACGTGACAAACCAGACGATTTAAGTTGTTTATTAAAGGTGTCGTCGCCGTATTTTTGATCGCCCGCCACTGGGTGATTTTCAGACAGGCAATGCACTCGTACCTGATGCGTACGGCCAGTGAGGAGTTTGACTTCAACCAGCGACGCCAGCTTAGATACAGACTTAGGCGTCACTATAGAACTGGCGTAGCTGCCATTCGGGTCGACTACTACATTGCGCTCACCGTGTCTGCGCGCATTGGTATTGAGTGCTTTAGTTATGCGTCGCTGACCGTGCTGCCACTGACCTTTAACCAAGGTCAAATAGCGCTTGTCGAGACGCGGATTTTTCAGAGAGTTGGTTTTAAAATCATCGTGTAAAATCTTCAACGCGCTGGCTTTCTTGGCCAATACTAAAACACCCGATGTCTCGCGATCTAGGCGGTGCACCAACTCAACATACTTAAGATCAGTTCGATAGGCTCGCAGGGCTTCGATTACGCCAATTTTTATGCCACTGCCTGCATGAACCGCCATGCCAGAAGGTTTGTTTAGCACTAATAAGGCGTCGTCTTCAAACAGAATCATGTCACCCAAAAAGCTGTATTTGCTTCCATCGAGCTCGGCATTTGGCTTATCGCTCAGTCTAATTGGAGGAATGCGCAGAGAATCGCCAAGTTTGAGTCGAGTGGTTTGTTTAACTCGGCCTTTATTAACTCGGATTTCGCCCTTTCGTATAATTCGGTAGATATGTGTTTTCGGTACACCTTTTAAATGCGTGATAAGGAAGTTATCAAGCCGTTGGCCATCGTGATTTTCATCGATTTCAACAAAAGTGACTTTTGTCGGCAGATTCGCTTCTGGCTGACTATCAACTTTTCGCGATGCGGCGCGATTGTCACTTTTCGCGGCTTTACTGGAGTTGTTTTTGGGTGCGTTTAGACTTGAGCGGGACTGACCACGCTGATTAGCCTTTTCTGAGTGCCCGCGACGATCAGCAGACTGATCTCTACGGCTTGCCGATGAGCTTCGCTTGCTCGACGCTCGCCCTTTTTTTGCGGCAATACTTCTATTTGCCGATTTACTTGGGCGCGGGCGAGTCTTTGATGTTAGTTTTTTAGGCACGAAAACACTCTTGAATTTAAGGCGCTGAGTATAAAGGACTTTAGGGCCGATCCCAATAAAGACTTAAGCATCGAACAGATTCGCCAAAAACCCAATAATTATGCGGTTTTCAGCGCATTGCTAATAGATTCTCGAGCTGTTAGACTTGCCATCAATCAGTAGCAGTGCTTGCTGAGGAAAATCAATCGTTTATCTTGAGCTTTAAATCTCTCGATTTTTCGATTAATTGTAAGAATTTCAACGGGTTATGTTTTCGCATTTTGTTTTTCAGAGCGAACATAGCTTTTAGGATATTGCAGACGTTTTAGTAGTATTTGCCTTGGCAATGAAACGTGGCAGCGAAATTGGTTTAAAAACGCAGTTGTGAACTTGAAAAAACTCACACAAAAGCGTCTCGCATAAGTTACATACTTATTAGTTACAAAACTTAGGTCGCAAAACTTAGGTTAAAAGCATAGCTTATACGAGTTTTAGCAAACCAATCGGGCAACAAACGGCCCACTCGACTGATTCACGCTCTTCCTTCCAAATTTAAATACCTAAATTTGCTGCATAACAGGGCAATGTAACTCACCCTGATTTATGAGTTACACCGTAAAGTTTGATGCTGAGTCCGATTTACCGAGCCTTAGAGATTAAAGCTTAGCGCTTCAAAGGCATCGAAAAGTGGTTCTTATTTACCGCTCCACGAGACCGCCAGCCAAACTTTACAAACAGCAATTACTGAGGAGTCAGGAGATTGCGACAGAGCGAATAAATACTTACTTACAAATGCTGAAATACAGTCAGCCTCTTTGTCAAAGTGATCGCTGAACGAATTTAACTCAAGCCAAGTTTCTGAGTGTTTTATCAGATCTTAGTTTGAGATATGTGTTTGCAGATTGAGCCTTATTATTAGCGTAGCCTCGTTTTGAGACTCGTTACTAGTTAGATCAATTTAAACACATAATGAATAAGCCAATCGCCACCCTATATTGGGCAAACGGTGAGCAAGTGTAGTAGTTAGTTATTCAGTTTTACGCCTTGGAGCTTTTCGGCTTTCTTAGAGGCATAAAGAAAACAGATAACACTCCTGCTATTTCTTGCAGTAATTTCAAGCCAACTTAAAAGCTTGATAATGATTAGGTTTTTCATAGACTTAGAAGCCATTTAGCGCCAGCTTAAAGAATGCGAAGCGCTAGAGAAATCGGCTAATACGTCAAAAATAGTTCAACTGCCGCAAGCAATCCCCTTCTTCTACGTAATCGCTGTTTTCTGAATTTGCCATTTAATAGGCATGGGGAAAACATGAAAAGAATGCTATTTAACGCTACCCACTCTGAGGAGTTGCGTGTTGCGATTGTAGACGGTCAAAAATTAGTCGACCTTGATATTGAATCAGCCAGTACCGCGCTGAAAAAAGGTAATATATACAAAGGCAAGATCACACGTGTAGAGCCAAGCTTAGAAGCCGCGTTTGTTGAATATGGCGGAAACCGTCAAGGCTTTTTGCCAATGAAAGAAGTGTCTCGCACATACTTCCAAAACTACAATTCTGACACGCCAATTTCGCAAGTTAAAATTGCAGACGTATTAAAAGCAGGCCAAGAGTTATTAGTCCAAGTTGAAAAGGACGAACGCGGCAATAAAGGCGCTGCACTCACCACATTCATAAGCTTAGCAGGCCGCTACTTGGTATTTATGCCAAACAACCCAAAAGGCGGTGGCATTTCTCGCCGCATTGAAGGGCAAGAGCGGCAAGAATTACGCGAGGCTATGTCAGAGCTCGAAATCCCTCGCGAGCATGCCTTGATTGCACGCACCGCAGGTATTGGCAAAAGCTCTGAAGAATTACAGTGGGACTTAGATTACCTCCAACGTCTCTCAGACGCGATTCAAGAAGCTTCTGAAGCACAAGCGGCACCGTTTTTGGTATATCAGGAAACCAACCTAGTTGTTCGCTCTATTCGTGATTACTTCCGCAGCGATATTTCTGAAATCATTATTGATGATAAAGAAATTTTCGAGCGCGCGACCCGTTTCATGAATCAAGTAATGCCGCACAATGTGATTAAGCTGAAAATGTATGAGGACACGGTTCCACTATTTTCTCGTTATCAAGTAGAGCATCAGATTGAGTCGGCTTACGCACGCGAAGTACGTTTGCAATCAGGCGGCGCACTGGTAATTGACCCAACCGAAGCACTTACCTCTATCGACGTTAACTCAGCTCGTGCGACCAAAGGTAGTGACATTGAAGAAACCGCCTTGCAAACTAATATGGAAGCGGCAGAAGAGATTGCTCGTCAGCTACGTATTCGAGATTTAGGCGGCTTGGTTGTGATCGACTTTATCGACATGCTTGCCAATAAGAACCAACGTGCTGTTGAACAGTGTCTGCAAAAAGCATTAAAAGCTGACCGAGCTCGTGTGCAGGTTGGGCGTATTTCGCGCTTTGGCCTATTGGAAATGTCTCGCCAGCGCTTACGCTCATCAATCAGCGATTCAAACTACCACGTATGTCCGCGTTGCGAAGGCAACGGCCATATCCGTAGCATTGGCTCTTCAGCCTTGAGCGTATTGCGCATCATTGAAGAAGAAGCTCTGAAAGAAAACACCGAAGCTATAAACGCTCATTTGCCGATCAAAACAGCGACCTATTTGCTGAATGAAAAACGTCATGAGGTAAGCTTGCTGGAAAATCGTTTGGGCACGAACATCACCATCGTTCCAACTATCGAATTAGAAACGCCTCACTTCAAGATTCAGCGTTTACGTAGCGAAGACTTGGATGAAATGCCAAACCTTCCGAGCTACAAAACTGAGATTCAAGAGCCGAAGGAAGACCCGCGTAAAGCGAAGTATCAAAAGAAGAACCAAACGAGCAATGTTGTTATCGCGCCAAATACAGCCCCCGCAGTTGGCATTGAGTCGATACAAATGGGCGACAAGCCGACTCCGGCACCGAAACCTGAGCCGGTAGCACCTGTTGAGCCAGGTATTTTCGTTAAGCTATGGCGTGCTCTTTTCGGCACCGGCGATGAAGATCAGCCGAAGAAAGAAGATAAGAAAAAAGGCGGTAAGCCAAACAATAACCGAGGTCGTAACAACAACCAACGCGGTGGCAATCGCAATAACAACCGCGGCCGCAACAATAATCAACGTGGCGGCAACCGTAATAACAAGAATGCCAAATCGAGTGATAACAAGTCTCAGGACAATCGTAACAAGCCTCAGAATAATCGTAACGATAAGAAACCCGAAGACGGCAATAAGGAAGGCGGTAACAACAATAATCGTAACCGCAATCGCAATAGAAACCGTAATCGCAACCGTAACCGTTCGAATAACAAACCGAACAATGACAATAAAGGTAGCGATAACAATAACAGCGGAGCTGATAATAAGGGCAAGCAAAACAGTAAGCCTTCAGCTCCAAAGGAGTCTAGTAGCTCTGATGGAAATAAATCGAGCGGAGGCAAGTCTGAGTAAGAGTCTCAGAAATTTCTCCTAGTAGAGCCCTCAGTCTCGATAAGCAGACCGATTGCTCTCTTAATTAAAAGCCGTTTGTTTAACTATTTTTGGTTCAGACAAACGGCTTTTTTATTTGCTTGCACTGCACAAGTCTTAAGATGCTATTTGCGCTTTTAAGTTGCTGTTTTTCTTGAGGGTATCTATAGTAATGCAGTTGATATTTTTGGTTGTTTTAACTGGAACCGTCAACCGACCCTACTACCACAACTAAATCAAAAACATATTATGTGCGGCATCGCAGGAATACTAAGCTATACAGCGCAAAATGATGGACAAGCGAAAGGCGCTAAGGCGCTGGATCCAAGCTCAATTAAGAAACGTGCAGCTAGCCTAAAGGCAATGCAAGACG
>CAKZRZ010000228.1 GCA_937918955.1 uncultured Arenicella sp. | reverse complement strand
GAAATCTACAGCTTCACCGCCGTATGCTTCTGACAAACATTTTGTGATAGCAGCGGTCAGTGTAGTTTTACCGTGGTCAACGTGACCGATAGTACCTACATTGACATGCGGCTTGGTTCTTTCGAATTTTTCCTTAGACATGATTTCTACCTAAACTTAATTTGTTAAACAATTACCAACTTAATCGATACCGATACGTCACCACTTAAGACAACAACCAATCGGCAATCATTTTGCACGACTCATTATGAGCAATGCCTTATCGCAGAATCCAATGACAACTTAATGACAGAACCCAACAACAAATCTTTCCCACCTCAGTCAAGACCCATCAGAAGCCATAGCGCCTGAGGCCTTTAAGTTCGCCACGCGAACTTAAACTGAAATGGTGCCCACGATCGGAATTGAACCGATGGCCTCTCCCTTACCAAGGGAGTGCTCTACCCCTGAGCTACGTGGGCTTTTTGCGCTCATGCTCAAAAAATATGCACAATCGCTAAAAACCAAAAAAGCGCCGGTTGCTAAAGCTGCAACAGCGCTAATAATCTTGTGAGGCCAATTTAGGTTGGCCTTTTCGCAATGCCGCCCGACTCATATTGAGACATGGCGCTCGCGATATTTAAGTGCGCACCGCGAACTTAAACTCGAAACCTGGAGCGGGTGATGGGAATCGAACCCACATCATTAGCTTGGAAGGCTAAGGTTCTACCGTTGAACTACACCCGCACACTCTTTACCCGGCGCACGCCTTAGCGCGCTTGAGCTCAAGGCTGCCGGTCTTTACCCAGCGCTTGCTTTAACAAGCCTGTAGCCTTTTAACCGAACGTGCGGCTTGAACTACTACCTAGCGCCTGCGGCGAGAAAGAAAAATAAACATTCACGTCCTCAAGCCACTCTTACTAGCTCCTAACTACCAAAATGAATGGTGGTGAGGGCTGGATTCGAACCAGCGTACTCAGAGAGAACGGATTTACAGTCCGTCGCCTTTAACCACTCGGCCACCTCACCATCAATTTTTCAATCTGAACACACACAAATAAAGAGGACTCTTTACTTGAGCCAGACATTCAATTGAAACAAGAGAATGAACTGGAGCCTACAGTCGGAATCGAACCAACGACCTACTGATTACAAGTCAGTTGCTCTACCTACTGAGCTATGCAGGCCTGCCATGTTCAGGTCGCGCATTTTAGGTCGTGTTTAGCTGAAATACAACGATTCTTTTAAAAAAAATCGTTAAAAAGAGAAGTTTTTCAGATCGTCTTATTCTGGTGCCGCTTGCATCAAACCTAGAGCACCTTCAAACACCTAGACGCCGCAAGTAAATAGACCCATCTTGGCTGATGGCTCGCCCCAATCGATCTCCCGTAGCTGGGGGAGTAAGCGCTCGTCATCAGTTGCCTCAAAATGCAACCAATAGCTATCGGGCAGAACCACGTTTTCACTCCTCTTGCGTACACTATTTAATTTACGCTCAAACAACCTAAGCGCAGTGTCGGCGGATTCGGGCGAACTATAGATACCCAGAGAAATCATCATAGACCCATCATCTTGCCTGCGAACGAAGTGATCCAGCACTTTCTTGTCACGCAGCATTCTCCGAGCGTCGACCACTTGCTCCTGCCCCTCAAATGGCCCAAGAAAGATTCGATACACATTAGAAGCCTTGCTCGCTCGCTTCGACTTTTTGTAATCAATTCCTGCGTTAAAGAGTACCGCCTGCGCCAGCTCATAGTTAGCTTGATGCATAAACGGACCGACACGATAACAACCTTCTGTGGCCACCTCGACAGATAAACTAGAATCGATATCAGAAGCCAATGAGGGCTCAGGCGCTTCCTCGATAGGGTTACTGTAAAAGCGCTCTTCAATTTCCTTGTTTAAGCGAACAAAATGCGGGTTCACGTCTTCTTTAACGGGATAGACGTGAGGCGCTTGATGAGTTCTATCTGGCCACAATAACATGCCAAAATTAGCAAGAATCAGCAACGCAATAATGTAGCCTAAAGCACGATTCATTTTTTGACCTATCGATTTGAGAGCAATATGAGTCCATTAAAAATCATATCGGGTTGCAGTTCAACTTTCATCGACGTCCCATCGATGATCGCCTTAGCATCTCCGCCCATCAACAATATTTGCGCTTCGCCACCACCATTACCGAGCAGGTCACTTTTGCTCATTTCGCTGACAACCTTCTCTACAGCCCCAATCAGACCGAATTGCGCACCAGCATTAACACACTCACTAGTATTGCGGCCGACCACGCTACTCACCTGATGAAACTCAGACTCGACCCCCGCAGTTCGACCCAATAAGGCATCATGCATTGTCACAAAGCCGGGCAATATAACCCCACCTTCAAAACGATTAGCAGCCGAAACCAAATCAATCGTTACCGCGGTTCCCGCATCAACCACAATTAATGCACCTCGAGGGTATATAGAACGTGCACCAAGCGCTGCCACCCAGCGATCAACCCCGAGACGCGCCAGATCAGCATAATTGTTCAGCATTCCAGCGGCTTCTAGCTCGACGATTGCTTCGTTTAGGCTTAATGAAAAATGATCTCTCACGCTTTGCTTTAGATCTGCCAACACTTGCTGGCTCGCCACGCAAGAAACCCAGGCTGAATCAATCTCAAAATGAGATAGTTGCGCCAAGCCACTAACGTTAGCACCTCGATCAAGAACGCCTCGATCGAGCAGCTGATCACTATTCG
>CAKZRZ010000227.1 GCA_937918955.1 uncultured Arenicella sp. | reverse complement strand
CTTGGATTTTCTTTTCGTTAGCCATTTGTCTATACCGAATGTAATCAGGAGAAGCGTTGCCGCTTACTCCATAATTTCTTTAACTGACTTACCGCGTTTAGCAGCAACTGACGCTGGGCTATTGATTGAACGTAAACCTTTGATAGTTGCGCGAACAACATTTACCGGATTAGTTGAACCAATACATTTAGCCAATACGTCTTTAACGCCTGCTGCTTCAAAAACAGCACGCATTGTGCCGCCGGCGATGATGCCAGTACCTTCCGATGCAGGGCGCATGATCACTGTTGAACCAGCGTGCGTTGCAACAACAGGGTATTGCAATGTGCCACCGACCAAATGAATCTTCTTCATTTCGCGACGACCTGATTCCATTGCTTTAGACACTGCTAGCGGTACCTCTTTCGATTTGCCTCGGCCAATGCCGATACTGCCATTTCCGTCACCAACAACTGTTAGTGCTGAAAATCCGAAAATTCGGCCACCTTTTACTACTTTCGCTACACGACGTACGTTAATAAGTTGCTCTAGGCTCTCATCAACAGGTTCGCGATCGTTACGATTATTTCTTTTTGGACCAGCCATGATTATATCTCCTGGTTAACCGTTACAGCTTGAGGCCAGCTTCGCGAGCGGCTTCAGCTAGTGCTTTTACGCGACCGTGGTAACGAAAACCAGATCGATCGAATGCAACTGACTCAACACCCGCTTTCTTAGCAAGTTCAGCAATTTGCTTACCTACCAATGCTGCCGCATCACAGTTACTTGTGTTTTTCGCTTCTTTCTTGATGCCAGCGTCTAAAGTAGACGTCGCCGCCAAAACATTACCACCAGTTTCATCAATCACTTGCGCGTAGATGTGCTGTGAAGTGCGGTGAACGCTCAAACGGCTAACGCCTTGGCGAGCAATCTTGGCACGTAACTTCTTAGCGCGACGTAGACGAGCTTGTTTTTTATCTTTCATCTTAGACTCCCCTTACTTCTTCTTAGCTTGCTTGCGCAATACATATTCATCTGAATAGCGTACGCCCTTACCTTTATAAGGCTCAGGTTTACGGTATGCACGGATCTCAGCAGCAACTTGACCGACTTTTTGTTTGTCGATACCAGCAACAACAATTTCAGTATTGCTTGGTGTTGTTACAGTTACGCCTTCACGAACTTCGTAAACAACCGGGTGAGAGAAACCAAGAGTAAGGTTCAATTTTTGACCTTGTGCTTGAGCACGATAACCAACACCAATAATGGTCAACTTCTTTTCGAAACCAGCACTTACACCAGTAACCATATTATTGATAAGAGCGCGGGTTGTACCGGCTAGTGCGATCGCACTTTTGCTCTTCTCGTTGGCAGCAACTTTAATAGTTGCATCTTCTTGCGCTACTGATACGAGCTCGTGGACATTCCACTCTAACTCGCCTTTCGCGCCCTTCACCTTAACCAATTGGCCATTTAGTGTCACGTCGACACCGCTTGGCAAACTGACTGGTGCGTTTGCAATTCTAGACATTCTATTTTCTCTATTAATGCAGCTTTGGCACCATGCCGCAGCTTACTTAATTCATTTACTACAGTTGCACTAAAGACCCCGACAACACGGAGCCTTTAATGCAGTTTCGAAGCAGAACCTCGAAGGGCGGCAATACTAACAGCTATTTGAGCGTTACTACAGCCATTTGTTAAAGTAAATCTGACTAATTTTTGCTCACACTTACTCTAATATTTATGCTCTCTAGCTAACGCTGCAAAGAACTTCACCACCAACACCAGCAGCGCGTGCTGCACGGTCAGTCATAATGCCTTTACTAGTAGAGATAATTGCAACACCTAAACCACCGTTTACCTTTGGTAGCTCTTCAGCGCTTTTATAAACACGAAGACCAGGCTTACTTTCACGTTGAATTTGCTCAATTACCGGAGCACCTTCAAAGTATTTCAGTTTAATTGTCAAAGATGGCTTCTTGTCTTCAACAGCTGTGCTGAAATCTTCGATGTAGCCTTCTTCTTTTAAAACTTTTGCAATCGCTGCTTTGATCTTTGAACCAGGCATGGTCAATGAGATTTTTTCAGCGTGATGCGCATTGCGGATGCGAGTTAGTAGATCCGCGATTGGGTCAGTCATCATAATGGTGTACCGTTTTTTCTAAACTATTGATCTGCTTACTTGGCTGTGCGTTTTGGGCAGCTGTACTAAATGTTGTGGAGTTCGAGCTTACCAGCTCGCTTTCACTACACCTGGCGATTGGCCTTTAAGGATTACTTCACGAAGCTTGTTACGGCTAAGACCGAACTTACGATAGTAACCGTGCGGACGACCAGTCAAACTGCAACGATTACGCTGACGAGTTTTACCTGAGTCACGAGGCAACTTCTGCAACGCTAACATCGCTTCCCATTTTTCGTCATATTCAACTTCTGGGTTGCTTACGATTGCTTTAAGCTCATCGCGACGCGATTGGAAACGATTGTTTAATTTCGTGCGTTTAACGTCACGAGCGATCATAGATTTCTTAGCCATGTCTCTATTCTCTTTCTATTTAGTCTTAAGAGGAAAGTTGAAGCCGCGTAATAGCGCCTCTGCTTCCTCGTTGTTTGCAGCACTAGTGGTGATAGTGATATCCATACCGCGTAGTGCGTCAACCTTGTCATACTCGATCTCTGGAAACACGATCTGCTCTTTCAAGCCAAACGTATAGTTGCCACGACCGTCGAATGATTTTAAATTCAAACCACGAAAGTCACGAATACGAGGAATCGCAACAGTCACTAAGCGATCAAAGAACTCATACATACGGTCACGACGAAGGTTTACCTTCGCACCAATTGGCCAACCATCACGGATTTTAAAACCCGCTACTGATTTACGAGCCAAAGTAACCACTGGCTTCTGACCACAGATTTGCTCTAGATCTTTAACTGCGCTTTCGATGATTTTCTTGTTACCTACTGCTTCACCCAAACCCATGTTGATCGAGATCATGGTTATACGTGGGATTTGCATTGCACTCGAAAATTGGAACTTCTCTTGCAATTGTGGAACTACGTTCTTCACGTAATGTTCTTGCATTCTATTCATTGTTCTTTACCTGTTTGAAAGAAATAAGGGCGCTTACGCGTCTACCTTACTTCCATCAGATTTGAATACACGGTGTCTATCTTTACCTTCGCCTTCAATGCGAACTTTGTCCGCCTTGTTAGTCTTAGGGTTCAATAAAGCAACGTTTGAAAGTTGGATTGGCGCTTCTTTAGAGATGATGCCGCCCGTTACGCCCGCCATTGGGTTAGCTTTAACGTGCTTTTTTACCAACTGAATATCATTTACCAGCGCGCGCCCGTCTTCCAAAATCTGGAGAACTTCACCAGTTTTACCTTTATCGCGACCGGTAATTACGATCACTTGATCGCCTTTTTTAATCTTGTTCATTGTCTTGACCTATTCTGAGCCGCTTATAGCACTTCTGGCGCTAGTGAAA
>CAKZRZ010000226.1 GCA_937918955.1 uncultured Arenicella sp. | reverse complement strand
TCATCAGTACCTTGTTCGCCATCCATATACTCTGCTTGAATATGAAACGGGCCTGAAGTGGCTGCTGCCTCAAAACCCAACGCACTTTCATCGTCGATATCCCTATAAGCTAAGCCAAGATGGACAACACTCGAGTCTGACTTTATTGGCGCAATCGTATAACGAGCAGCAAAGCCTGTTTCTTCGCCTTCTTCATTATCATTTACATCATCATAAAATATAGAGGCCGCGTAGTATCATCCAGAAAGCTGTTTAATTAGCCAATTACCTTTTTGGCGTTTGGTTAAAGCTTGTAACTCGACAGTTGCTCGCGCCCTACTGATTCGGTAATTAATTAGGTCTTGATATATACGATCTGCCTTCTTACGACGGTCGACTGCATCGCCAAGATCGAGAAGTTGCTCTACTACGTTTATCGCTTTACGAATATACGGCTGATTAAAACGACCACTTTCCTTTTGTACCACCTGATTATTATTTGGGCTTACTTTGGTTTCTATTTCAAGAAGGTCAGCTTGGGCTGATTCCATTTGAAATTGCGGAGAGTTTCTATGGAGTTCGGTCTTTTCTCTTACGTAGTCGCGCGATAGCTGCCCATACTCTTCAAATGATCGGAGTTCTTTAAGGCCATTTAATCTACTTGCCTCGTCTTCACTTTCGAGTTGCTTACAGGCTTGATGACAGCGCTCCCAAGCCTGCCAGCGATATACAAAGTCCAATCCAGTGCCTTTAATGTTCTGTAATCCCATGATTCGGTTGGTTAATCCTGGTGGCGTTTTTGTGACAATTTCAGAGATAATTTCTTCGCCGCTGATGGATGAGTCTACGTAACAATGTATACGATCAAAAAACGCTTGCTTGGCCAGAGCTAAGATCAAGCTATTAGATTCTTCTTGGTCGCGGGAAGCTAGGTTTTCAATTACGTCTATAAATGCTTTATGCTCGTTGAACCATTGTTCAGCGAGCTGTTTGATATGTTCTGTGTGTGTCTGTTGCTCTTGCGGCAGTGATAAATCCGTGATCGCTGTTAAAGATTCGATTTCGACAACTTGTTCGCCTCCTAAGCCGACACTCATCGCGGAAATTCTCGCAACAATATGTGACGCATCGGTCGCTACCCGAAATCGTGTAGCCATGTCGATGCACCGTTTCCTTGCTTCCTCTAAATCTGACTGCCAAATCGAGTAGCCCGCATACTGTTCATTCCAAGCTTCATGTAGAAATGTCTCAAAGCCTTCAACGTTAGTACCGATAATAACGTGTGAGTCTGCGCTGATATCTTTGACCAACATGGATGCGAATACTTTAGAGCGCGGAATGCGATCAGCGCGATTATTGACGATGGTTGACACCCAGGTTTCGGGGCTTAGCTCCAGTGTGTTTTGTTCAAAGCCCATACGCCGCCAGTTGCCCATGGCCCCTAAGCGTTCGTTAGCCGAGTTGCCCATCACATATTCAAGGGTGCGGCCATTAATGGTTGAACGCGGGTATGTTTTCAGCACTCCTAGGTCTAGCACAACATTATCGGCCATCGACTTTAGAGTAACATGCCTTGGCACCTCTAATTGTTCGCACATGACGGTTACTAAAGCGATATTATTTTGATGCTCTTCATAAGGAAAACGGCTCATAATGTCGTCAGTTACCGTCATCGTCTCGCGCCAAGTTACCTCATGACATGCTGTACCCAACTCCTGGCAGCCCGCACGTAGTATCGGCAGCATAATTTCTTCGCTGGTTACCAATGTTGAGTTCTTGGGGATAAACTCATTCATCACCAGCGGAATATCAATCCCAGCGGGGCCTTGGACATCTTCATGATCTGGGTAGGTGTTGGTGATCGTGGCGATGTCATCGCGCATCCAATGACGTTGTAAAATATGAACATAAGCGGGTGTTAGCCCCATGCACTCCCACAAAAAGACATCGGCTTTGAGTTGGGCGGCGATTTTCATCAAATTAACCTGCTCCCAAATAGTGGCTTTGTCGTAAGGTCGAAATAAGAATAATTCACGCAAAGGCTGATGTGCGCCGCCCTCCAAGAACATGGCTTCACAACCGGTGGTCTTGGAAATCACCTTTAAACCTAAGCCATTAAACACCGCTGCTTTTAAACGTTCGGTTCCGGACTTACCTCGCGTGCCCCAGCCTCCGACAGACAGTGGTATCGCGCTTCGAGACTTATTCATTTGGTGATTTGCTACAGCGTGTTTACCAACGAACAAGGCAAACAAACCAAGCATAAATGCCCACAGTTGGCTTAGGCTATTGGCGTAAACAGAGGCGAAATAGTCTTTTATCTCACTCCAAAATAGCGCCAAGCTGGGTAAGGTATAGGCTGGCAGAAAACGACTAATAGATGCATGTATCGGATATGGTTCCTGCCCTATTTCCTGTGTATAGCCCGTCATTGAAAAGGTAAAACCTAAGTCGGCAACTCGACTGAGGTATTCGTTGGCGTCATTGGTACTTCCCTCCTTCCAATTACGCAGCTCGGCATAAAGTGCAAATTGCCAAGTTAAAGTCCACCTTGCACGCAAACGAGCGATAAAACCACTGGGAGGGGTAATTAGTGTGATTCCTTCACTGGTGTATATTTTCAGCGGTTGAGTTGGCCACGACTGGTCGAGACTTGAGATCAACTCATCGACCAATGGTAAGTAGTTTCTCGGTCCATCTTCGGCCGTTACCGTAACGGGCTCGCCGGGTACTTTTGTGATGGTTTGTTCAGCGAGGCGGCCTGATGGCACTGACATCAAGCCGTAGAACACGCGGCCAATCATATGTTTATGTGCTTGGCGTTTATCCGAGGCTGAATTCTTGAGTTCGTATAAAAATCGCCACAAACGAAATTTAAATCGAACCCAGCGTGTTAACTTGATGCCCTTTCGTTTACATTGCACATCAAATCCAAAGTCTTCTTGCGCTATTACTGACAATACACGCCCGAGTGCCTCCTCAGAAAGCTCGCCAATACTGTTGATGTGAGCTGTTTTACTAGGCCGAACGCTTTCTAAATGCTGCTTGAGCTTCAAATAGTGTTTACGCTCAGTAATATGACACTGAACCCATAGCGCCTCTCGCGAACTTGAGGCCCAACGCCGAATTTTAAGGTGATCGGTATTTAAGTGAGTCTCACTGATAATGGGGTTAAAGCGTCGGTACCATTTTTGTAAATCAGAAGTGTCTGAGCACAGGTTTGAATCACTCGCCAGTCGAGCGGCCAACCTAGGTAACGCATCTAATACCGCCCGAGTCACCAGTTCACTGTCGCTCGATCTTATTAATGCGCCCAAGTAGTCTCCGACTCTGAATAGCGTCGGTGTGTCTAAATAGTGAAACTGGCACAATGCAAATATGGCACTGGCCGATACCTTATCGACTGTTTCATGCTGTAACATTTCGAGTAACAGATCTAAGGCGATATCGTGAGGCAATGTTAAAGATCCTCTTACCAACTCTTGGCGCACAAAATCACTTCTGTCGTGTTTGATTTCACTGATTAAATTTTCGACCGAAGGTAGTTGTAAGTAGTCTCGGCACAAAATTCTGGCAATTTCTGCGCGCACAAAAAAATCATCTTTACCTCCGCCCTGCTCATTCAGGCGCGACTTCTCTATGGTGCTTAATGCTAAGGTACTGAACTCCGCTGGGCTAACTTGAGCAAGTGCGGAAAACGACGCTATTTGTAGCTCAATCTCTAGTTTAGGGTTTTGTGCGACGCGCAGTAATAGTTGAATCAAGGATATCGTCGGCGCAATGGTCGGCGAGCCGGTGCCATTATTTTTTCGAAAAACCAGACTGATGCAATCCTTGGTGGCTATTCGAACACGAGCATCTCCTTTGTAAATAAGTAACGCTTCTAATAGTTTGGTTGCGTCTGAAGCTTGCCAAACCTTGATCGATACCTCGCTTGTCGATTCTGTCATTACAACGGCCAATCGACCCAGTAAATAAATCAGTTCACGTTCATCTTCGCCTAGATTCCGTGCAAACCGATCGTTCAAAGCTTCAGCGTCCAGATATCGATCTAAGGCTTTTTTGTCTCCGCGTAGCTGCTTTTTATTAGCCCCTAAAACTTGTGAGTACTCCAGCAATATTTCATTTAGGTCTACCTGCGACTTGGCGATGCGAGTACGCTTTTTAAATCGTTCATTCTGCTGAACGTGTGTGCGAAGTTGTTCAACGCTGAATTTGATAGACTCTATCACGTACGACAAAACCGAGTCTGCCTTCGCAGTTTGCTCATATAGTGTGACATGCTTGCGTGTAATGTTTGCGAAAACGCGCTGGTCAATCTCGCTTAACCGCAGGGTGAAGAGTGTACTACTCACTAGTAATTCCCCTCCAAATAGTGCGTTTGAGTTGATCGTCGGAGCCACCAATCTCTGGGGCGCCGAAATCGAAGTTCGTCGGGGCGAAAGTCGAATAGCTGTTGCCCCGCATGCTGAAACCAGCCTATGTTAAGCCACAACGATACATCGTTGGCATCGGTGTTAAATCGTGCTCTTGCTGATAAACGAAAATTTGACTGCCGTGAAAATGGTAAGAGCCAGTCGGCGGACACATTGACATCGGTACGGTCAAACGCTTGTTCACGATCGCTGTCATTTCGAAATTGTCGATGACTGACGTTAATATCACTCGACGCTTGGCCAAAATAAGATCTCCATCCCAATGACAGGCCAATCCGATCAGCGCTTAAGGGGTTTTCGTTACTCAGAAAATTGGCTTCAGCATATGTTTCGCTATCAAGTTTATGACGATACACGGCTCTCTGCGCTAAACCGATACCGTATTGGTGTTGTTCCTTAAATTGGCTCCATACATCAGGGTCAATCAGACTGAAGTTTGCCGCACTGCCCGCATTGCTGGCACGAACCCAAACACGACCGCGCGTACTTAAACTAATGCGCGGCGTAGCTTGAACAGTATAACGAGTGCGCGCGTACAATTGCCCACTGCTGATGG
Source organism: uncultured Arenicella sp. (assembly GCA_937918955.1). Lineage (GTDB taxonomy): Bacteria > Pseudomonadota > Gammaproteobacteria > Arenicellales > Arenicellaceae > Arenicella. The sequence continues at coordinate 14,303 of CAKZRZ010000226.1, read as the reverse complement.
ATGAGTTGAGATCGGTCTCGCTTTGGTGCCACACATCACCGCCTAATGCGTAATTAAACGGCACTTGGTTTCCGCTTTTAAGCCAATCATTGCGCCCGTGGAGGCGATAAACATTGGCAATATCGAATCGTCTCAGCGTAGCGTCGAAGCTGCTTATTTGATGCCCATCCGCTCGATTTTGGCGAGACCACCCATTTAACTGAACAAAGGCGCTATTCAGTTGATCCAAACTATCAGGGTCTTCATCGCTTGAGTCTCTGTCAACCCAGCGAAAATCCAAGCCCAATGTTGGTTTTGGGATATCAATTGTTTGTATCGTCTCGAATTTGGTATCAATCCAAGAATGGTCGGCGTTTAAATGGTTAGTACCTTGCAGACGCTTAAATCCAGTATTATTAGAAACGTCATACGAGTGTTTTACTGCCGAGTTAAAACCAAAGTCTAATATCTTTTTAAGCTTGGTGTTATCAAGTATTGAGTTTCTCGATAAGCACTTTACGTTGTTATAGCAGCTTTGCGCGCGCACGACGGCTTGAGTTTCGTCAATCGGCGGCGGCACGGCCTGATAGTTTTCTTGCAAAACGAAGAAACGGAAGTACCTAAAATCACCCTTTGCATCAAAGCGCAGTTTATTCGAGCCCGCTGGCAGATGCCGTTCAGTGACGTTAGTCTGCCCAGCGGAATTGGCCACCACCACTTTTAAGCGCTGCGGCCCCCGAATAAGCAAGTCTATTCCTTTGTTCGGCGCTGCTGAATAAAAGCGAGTTGCAGCGGTTTGAATTGCTTGAATATTATTCGGCAGGACAACATCATAAAATGCCGTTTCTCGCATGCTACCCGGCCCCATCCAGAGCTTGATTACATTGCTCCCTTGCTTCAATGGCAATATGATGCGGCGAGTCGAGCCGGTGTTGATGTCGTATTTTTTAGCCTTTTTATCGTCAATCTGAACCCATATATGTACCGGTTTCGTCCTGTCAAACAAACGCTTTCTCACGGCAACGTTGAGGCTGGCTGATTCTTCTGAAGGCGAAGAAACGGTAAACCCTTGCGCAGTCTGACCCGAAATCTTAAATGAATAATCACGTCTGACTTTGCTAGACAGAGCTATGCGTTGTAATTCTATTTGGGAGATCGCCGTTGGCCTTTGGAACTGTAATTGATAGGAACCCGCATGATGTTGTATATCCAATAATTCACGCCAACGAACCTGTTGAAATGCCGTGGCGCGCAAATCGGGGTATCGTCGTCGCCCGGCTTCACTTTCAGCCCAATGAATGAGCTTAGCCGATGTTGCTATGTCATCGGAAGGTCCTTGAATGTCAATAATATCCGTATCACCCTCAGCTAAATATTGCTCAACCCACTGGTTCGATTTTGATTTCGACACTCGGTGTTTAATATTAGCGATGTCGAGTGGACGCACAAAATCACTTTGCGTTAGGGTTTTGTGCTCTATCTCACCACAGGCATCGTGTTGTTGTCGTGGTAATGACAGATAGGCCGATATGGGCGTTAATAAGGGCCGGGTTGCATTGTAAGCGCCCGAAGAAACCGCCTCTAACGACGCTGAGTGTGTTTGCAACAGGCCCGCTGGGTCATCCATGCGCTCCAGATACACAACCAAAGGTTGGTTTGCCTTTATTGTGACTTGGTTCTGCTCTTGATCATTGCGAGAGAACATGAGCGTGGAAAAATTGCCGAATACTTTCGGCGAGTCACTCTCAGTAGCGACGCTAAACCAGTTACTTTGGTTTACGCCCGTAATCGAGTGCGAATTGTCACCAATCGTGATGCGGCTTGAATTGTTAATCCCTTTCGCTCGACGGTCATTATTTAACAATGGGGCCGCCTTTATACGATAACGTCGCAGCTCATTACTCTTGATCACCAATGTACTTTCTGGGCCTACTAGGAACGCCTGTTGGTTTAGTTCTGGACGAGTCCGATGTTGTAGAGTCAAGTGTTGCGTGTACTCTTGTACGGGTTGCTGGTTGGCCCGCCAATAGACAAACTCTTTGAGGTAGGATAAGCGCATTTCTTCAGTCAAGACTTGTGCCTTTGTATCAGGCTTGTAGAGCGAACGCGCAACGTGATAAAGCGTCTTTGATTTTTCTGGTTCAAAAGCGGAATTGTCATAATGCTGTTGAAGCTCGATAAGCTCCCGACGTTGCACCACAGAACTCAATAAATCGAAATACGCTGCGGATTCAGGGGGTTTTGGTAGTAACTCTATCAAATAGTATTTGCCCTGCTGCAGCCATAGTTGCATTAGTTTAGGTAAGACCTTCTCCAGCTGTCGCATGTCTTGATACAAATACGCCAAAAGTGCTTGCTCCAAACGATTGGTGGCTATCAGGCCCCCCTCTTCTAGCTGGGTTAACAGCGTGAGCGCGCGCAGGCGTACTGCTTGATCGGGGTGATGCAGTAAAAGGCCAATCAACACCTGCACACTAGTAGAGGGTTGAGGGCCGTTGAGCCAGCCTTGTATATCACGCCATATCGAAGCGCTAACGTCGTTAAATCGGCGCAGCTGCTCACTAGCCGGTTCAGCCATATAGTCACTCTCTAGTGCTTGTCGTGCATTTCTCACCACATGAAAAAAGCGTGCCCAGTGAATTAAACTTCGTTGCTCAGTAAACGATCGTGTTTCTAAATCTTGAAGTGAATCCTCAAGCGCTGAATTTGCATCGCGTGTGCTGACATTCGTTAGCCCTATAAAATTTGACTCTTGCTCTCTAAACAAATCAAAGGCATGCAACAATCTCGAAAGCGTTTTAGAGCCCGATTCATTCAGTATCGCCACGTCACCTAAGTTTGATCTATAGACAAAGTCTCGTAACGATATCCAGTGTTCTTTGCCCTGTTGTGAATCTCGTTTAACGAGATTAATGGTGACTTTCTTGGCAGAATCCGGAATTGGCAAATACGCTATATTGGTTCGAACCATCGGCGCGGCTTGTTTTAAATGAGCGAAGGCACCCGTCGTTGACACCGGCTCAGTGTCCGTCGACTTCAAACTCGCTTCTAGGTACAAACTCAACACACTAGGCTGGCCAGATAAGGCTTGTAAACTGGGGACTAACAACCATTTTTCGGCTGGCAGGTCATCTACCGTTACCCAGAGTGAAACAGTGTCGGAACCCGCATGTGGGGTCGCCACTTCTAGCTCAAGTTCTCGCAACACTCGATTAGGTGGTAAGGAAAATGTTAACCCCTCTTGGACGGCATCAAGGCGGTGGTAGCGCCCTAATACCATCTTGGTCAAATTTGAACGCGACTGCTGGGACGAGAAATGCAGTGTGTTAGTCTGAGACGTTTGTTCAACGGTACGCCGCTGAAACTCTATTGGACGCCCACGAACCGAGTACAACCAATTGACTGGGTGAAGGTTTTTCTGCGGATACAAACCACGGCGCGTGGTCAGCTTATTGTTCTCATCGGTGAAATTCAATGGCACAGAGAGGTTGTAGGCGCGCAGCAAGGGGTACCACTTTTCGCTCAATAAAGGCAGGCCTAAAGCGCTGGGCTTCGCTCCCAGTAAGTTCGCCCTATTTCGTGAGAAAAAATAATCTCCTTTATGGTTTGAATCTACGGTAAGAAAGCCCGCCTTTGAGGCACGAAATACCAAGGTCTCGCCGCGCTTGAGATCGATAGCCATCGATTCTCGAAACGACAATGCCAGCGTGCATTGATGTTGATTTAGTGCTTTAAAATTAAAATTAGCATAGCGTATGCTACTGCTGGGCGTTCCTTGATCGATTTGCCATTGAAAATGGACAGGCACATTACTCAAGCCCCTAAAGTTATCAAAGTCAGCGTAGTAGTCGAGTTTTACTCGCTCATCGCGCTCAGCGTGATACGTGAAGGTTTCATCTTTTTGCAGTGGGCTTAGTTTGCCCTCTCTGCCTGATTCCAGGCTCTTGGCTTCAATCGTCTTAGAGTCTTCTAACTCCACGCGTTCCCAATAATCTCGATCACGAAGAGCTTGTTGGTCGCCGATGCGAAGCTTAATGTCGACAGTGTTTGTGCTTTGCAGCATCACCCAAACATCGCGACTGCGCGGGTTGTTAATTAGTTGCCGGCGATCAAGCCAGCGTATATCGGCTTGGGCACGAAACATGCCGCGCCCTTGAGCAATATGCACTTGAACCGGTTCTGAATGCGTTTCATCGCGGCGCACTAATTGCGCAACCTGCCCTGAACGAAGCTCAAAAAAAGCAGGTCTTTCAGTCGTTACGGTAACCCACCCGGATTGCTGTTTAATGCCGTCAGACTGATTCTCATCAGGGGCTAAAACAGTAAGGTCGGCCTCATACCAAACGGGCGCACTTGGTGTTGTGGTTTGAGCCTCAGAAGTATGAGCGCTCAGCAACAAGGCACACTGGAGAAATAGCAAGCTCAAGCTAACAACATACAAGCTAGGCTTGTTAACGGCCACAAACGATTTCTCCATTGCTATCAAATTGCCACCAATGCCGCTAAGCATTCTGAAAAACGAGTGAGTTCAGCCGTTGACTTTGTTAGGCTTATGCGTTGCGACAGGCTCATCTCTATGTGTAAGAACCGATGAAACTGGTGTTTGTGCAAGGCGCGTTTTACCACATTTTGAGTCGCCCCTAACTCATCAACATCTTTACCAAAAACGGTAACACCTGAAAAACCACTCTGTTGCAGGCATTGTGAAAACTTGGACGGTAACTTTAGCGCACCCTTATGCCCACTGCTTAAGATAAAGTGAGCGTCCCTGGCCACGGCCGATTTGCGTTTCTCCTGTGCGAAGCCATGAATTTGCACCACGACACCGCGCTCGGTATGCCGTAAATATGATAGGCTTAAATCACTAAGAACATTTGGCGAGTGGCGGCTGTAATCGAGTTCTCGCCGATGGCGTTGGTTGATAAAAAATGCGTCTATCACTGCGGTGGAATCAGCTAATTTCTCTACGATAGTGCCAGTATGTTTGTCGGCCAGTCTGTGTGGGGCTTGTAGAAATACGCCACCGAACTGACCCCTAACGCTTAAACGGTCTTGCGATACTGCCGCATCAAATTCTATTTGATCAAACGGTGCGTTAATCGCTCTGGATTCAGATGATTCTCGATTCTCCAAAGCAGATTCAAACTTTTGAACAACTAATTGTGACATGAATTGTTTAGAGGGTTGTATTTCATCCAGATTAACGGGTATGAGGTGATGATGGCTGTCTTGTTTTGTCTTGTTTTTTGCTGATCGCGTTATCTGCACCAGTTTATCATCATTCCCCTTGAGGCTCGTAGTCGGGTCGTTCGCTGTCGCTCGCGCCGAGAAAACCAACTCGTAAGCCCAAATAGCCCCAAGGCCGATTAAAAGCACCGCAGTGATCAACACAAATCTAGCGATCATCGATGTTTACCTGTCATTATTCTATCGCTCCTTGCTTTGACTTGCGTCTATTGTGTCACTAAAGGCACGATTAATTTGAACGCTCGAGCGGTCAAGTAGTGCGACGCTGATTAAACGCTTTTGTGTATCATCAAATGATAGCTCTATCTGATGAGGCTCAAAACCTTCTAAGGTCTCTAAAGGAAGATAGATTGCTGGCGACATTGAATACACGCGCTGACCACTCAGGTTTAGCATGTTTGTCTTCTCATTCTTTTGAGGAAGAATTTGTATGCGCCGAATAAGTCGTTTTTTCTGCGAATTTATCGCATTAATAGCAAGATTAATTGGTTCCGAAACGCCTGTATCGGCAAGCAAGATTTGCAAGGTTTGGTCTGTCTTTATTGATCTCGGCAGGCGATACGTTATTTGCGATGAAAACTGTAAAAAAGATCGTTTTTTATAGCTAATGTTACTTTGCTCCGAGCCGCTAGCAAGATGGCTGAGAAAAACCTTAAGATTTTTCTCAGCTTGAACCCTTAAGTTGTGTTTGCCGGTGCTAATTGCCGGCAAGCTTATTGTTCCCATAGTGTTGAGCAAATCATACGAATAGTGTTTGCCATCAATACTGATCGAAAGCGGTTTTAGGTCATTACTCGCGCCTTGATATAAGGCCTGAAGAACAACGGTTTTATCGCCCTCAATACTAGTCTCAACGTCAATTTCAAACGTTTGATTAAGTTTAACGGGTCTGTACATGATGGCACTTTTAGGCTCAACGTCGTTCACAACTATCGGTTCATACAGATCAATTACCGGTAGAAGCTCATCTGTGGCAAGCCTGCGAACTTGCACAGGGGCCGTATTTACAGAAAACGCATATTTTTCAAAACTAGTGACCCAAGTTGCGCGTTCTTTAACGGAGACTATTGAACTTGGCAGAGTATTGTCCTTGTGCGTAATCGAATTTATAAATTCTGGCTTTAACTCAAACCAATTCGAATGAAATCGTGAGCCTTCACCCGCGAAAACAACCTTAGGTGCAAGTGACTCTAAGCTATTACTTATGCGGATCAGCCCAGCATTCTTGTGTGGCAGAATAATGAATTTACTGGCACCTTCAGGCACGTTGATTATTTTTTCGCTTGATTTGGAAACATGGTTGACCTTTGATGACTCAGTACCAGCATGCGCTCCTTTTAGGATTGAGGAGAATGCATCTAACGTCTGTTGATGGTTAAGCACGCCGTTTGATACTAACTCATCGGATTCGGTTTTGAACTCATACTTAATACCAAACACGATGTCGGGCGGCGCTAAGAAGTCGACTTTGATAAGTTGCTCCGAATTAGGGCTTTCTAACGTATATATCAAAGCGTTGGTATTAATCGGATAGAATCGGCGAGACAATTGTGACAACTCAATGTACTCAGATGACGCCACCTCAACGTTCATTAGTTGGTCGGCGTAAAATACGTAATCTCCTGCGTCGAGATTGAGAATTTCGCTACCCTCTTCGCTCAGTGAAGTAAAAGAGCCCTGAGTGACATTACCATCAAGCCCACGATGCCAAAAGATAACTCGCGCCGACTGCTTCGCTAGAACCTGATACCGGAATTCAACTTGCGCATTTTGTAAGACCCGTAAAGACTGCTTAAAATTTGGGCCTAAATTTGGCTTTTTCTGTGCGTCGCTTGTTGAGTCAGCGATGAGTAAATCGGGATGCCGATATGACCATAGTGAGCGTTGCGTAAAGTCTTGCCCTGACACGCCGCTAGGGGCGATTATTTGATTACGGTTCGACAACACATTTTGAATCTCGATATCACTTAAATAGTGGCGGCCAAACGGGTGAAACCGTGCCAATCGGTTTTGATCGCGCCGACTCAAACGCGCCCATCGACGTCGACTATCGCGCATGGTGGTACTCTCAGTGTAGTAAGAGCGAAAAACCACGCCCTCAAGGTTTTGGTCCTTGCTCACTAATCTAAGCTCTAGAGTTTTTCTTTTATTAGGCGGAATCGAAAACTCCAGACTACGGCTGTCGCTTACGCGTAGTGCAATTTCGGGCAGGCGATAAGCGGGGGTTAGCTGGTCAGTTTCTAAGCTACGATAGTCGGTTATTTGCGTGGACAAATCGATTCGTTGGAAGGCGTCTGTTTGGCCAAAACGATACTCGATTGAATACCGGAAAGCCGTTTTTTCGTCGCTGTGATTGCTGGTTTCTGATTGATCTACTAGGGCATAGAACAACAGCTTAGTCGTGGCCGCGGATGATGAAAAATTAAATTTAACAGAGGATTGTTCAGGTAAAAGATAGGCGTTAACCCGTCGGTATTGCTCATCTTCTAGTGTTGCAATATCAGGAGCGCCGCTAAACCAAGCCATGCCGAGTATGACAATTCCGATCAGAAAAAAGGCTCCAAGCAAGCTGTAGCTGATATACCTCATGCTAAGTTATCTTGTTAGCCTCAGCCATGCGTAACGCCCTTCAATGAAATGCCGCCCGGCGCTACCGCCAACATCGTTAAGCGATTTTTTCTCAAAGCTAACCGGGTTTATGTTCAAAAAGCCGATGGGCTGATTATTTTGACTCACTTCAAGTATATATTGGTTGGTCACTGTATCAACAAAGCCAACAAGGCGTAACTGCTCCACTTCCATTGCTTTATGTAAGTCGACGATATTGTGGCTGTCGGCGTACTTCAGAAGGGATTCTAAGGCCTTGTCACTGATCTTTTCGTCCACTTTTTCACTTTCATCTATATAACGACTAACGTCAACAGAACTAATATTGATACCACTTACCGCCAATTGATTGTTCAATCTAGTCAACGACTCGCCTTGGCGAAATCGTTGTCGTACATCGTTTGAGATCCATGCCACTGAAACCGCCTTATTTTTTTGATAACGAAGTTGTGCGGTTTGACTATTGAGCCCCAACTCAGTCACTTCTTGTTCTACGGCAAGAGTCGCTCGGTCATTTGATTGTGTTGATGCAACGTTAACCCTTAAACCCTGATCAGAAAAGTAGTTCGCCAGTTGCTTCCGGTTTTGGGTGTCGGCCGCAGTTCCATCAATCACCACGTCCACATTGGCGTTGTCTTGGCGCTGACGTGAAGACATTGATCGAATTTGCGCAAAATGAAGTGGATAATCGGCGTAATACCTGGCGATACCATAGTGCATGGTTGTAAACAAACTGCGCCTGTTTCGCAGTTTTAGAATATCCGAACTGGCATCGGTATTGGCTTGTGGATGCGCGCCTGCTATGAACAGTGCTTTGGCTTTGAGAGTCTGAAAAGCGTGCAGGCCTAACTCAAAGGTGCGGCGTTCAAATATGGGTCTTGGTACTTCCACCACAAACGACGAGTCGCCATTCAACCTAAACACGTAAGTGCCCCAATGCCTTGGCGCGTGAGGCCCAAACACTTCTGAAATCACAATAAACGTTTCCTGAGTATTGATATCTCGATATTGAATAAGCTGATAATTAAAATAACTCAACAGCTGATTAACTTGACTCAACTTGGTATAACCTAACTCCGACCACTGGCCTTCACTGTATTCAGATTCAATTAAACTGAGTATTTCAGCAACTACTTCATCCAATATGAACAACATTTCACCCAGCTTCGGCACCTGATAAGTCGCACTGTTCTTTTCAGCAATGAGTAGTTTTTTGTCAGTCAACCAGCTTTGCAGGTAACCATCGATTGAGATTCGGTCTTCTTCTAGTATCGGCTGTTGATCAGATAGTCGTGCCAGAGTTTGAATTTTTATTGCCGTTGGCCGATCAAATAGTAATTCAACAAACGCTTGATTGCTTAGATCTCGTTGGCGATTGGTAAATGAGGGTGTAAACCAATTTAGACTGAGGTTTGGTGCTGTTTGTAGTATTTGATTTAAATTTAAACCGCTGGGAATAGCGCGTTTAACCCACGCGAACACTTCACCTTCTTCTAAAATTTTACCGTTCGACCAACGACGCGCCTTATCAGACACGCCGCGTGTTGCGGTTCGTATTTGCACAACATTACTTTTGGCCGTCAACATTTGAAAATGGTTAAATATTGAATTGCTATTGCTTAGGTCACTCGCCCCGGAAACCACGAGGCCATTGGAAATTGCCAAATAGGCTGCATCGCTGAGATTAAATAGTGCCAAAGCCGTGTTATAAGATTGCCTCTCTGATAAGCCTTTTGGAGCTTGAATAAGCAGCTCTTTGGATTGCTTATTCAGGTCTATTACATAATTACCAAACGTTGCATCGTCGTCGTGACTGATAACCAGGTATCTCGCCTCTATTTTTTTCAGATCAGCCCCAATATCCGCCAATGTTGTTTGCGCTTTTAGTAATGTCATTGAGTTTGGCTGCGCTCGATAACTCATTAGTAAGTCTATCGCCTCTCTAAAGCGACTAATTGATTGCAGAGACTGAGTCGCGGTCTCTGCTTGCTCTCGGAGCTCGTAAGCTTTAGACTTATTTTCAATAAGCCACGACACTAGGTCTATATCATCGTCAACCACAGATTGTTGACGGTGTTCGCTCACTAATTCGTTTGAAAACCAAGATTGGTTAAGTGACGGAACCGTTTTAAGTAAAGTAAAACCAATAATAGTGGCAAAAAAAAGTGCAGCCAGTGAGCTTTGTAACACTGTGCGTGACATGCCGATAACCAAATTCTTATCGTGCATCTTAATAGCAATGAGTGTCGACAATAGATAACCAAAGGCAAAGAAATCAGAAGCTTTCTGATAAGGTGCTATCACACCTAAAGACAACGCTAATGCAAACTTATAGGCAAAACTAACAGTGAAAAACAGTACGATTTTACGCGCCCCAGTTATGTCCAGGTTAGCGATAAACCGATTTCCCAGCAGCAGTGATGCAATAGCAAGCACCACTAAGGTTTCAGCAAACGTGGCAACGATTTTTAACGGCTGATACCATTGAATAGCCAATAACGATGGTACAAGGATACCCGCGTATTCCCACCCGTAACGCAGGTTCATCCGTGATGCGACGTAACACGACACCAAGAGAATCATGTAGCTCTTCGGGCTAGCCAAAATCGCAACTGACACCTCTTCATACATGAACGCTAAATTGGTCAGGCTGAAGTTAGTAAAGTTCATTAATACGTAACGCACTAAAATCAAGGTTACACCAACGGTAACCAGCATGTGAAAACTGCCGCGAAGCACGCCAGTTTTCCACATTTGATTACTCATTAACGCAATTATAATTAGGCCAAAGCTGTGTAAGTCATTGCGAAAAGAAACTTGTTCGCCGCTGTATTGGTAAACAGCGGCACTCAATAAGTCGAACCCCCATGTATCTAAGGTTAAACGGACAAACACACTGACCAATACGATTAGAAAAAATCGATCTCGGCCAAAAAAATGACTCCAGTTAGCCCAAATCGTCACACGGTTTGACACAAACATGGCCAGCGATAAAGTGATTAATGCTTCAATGTAATTCACCAAGGCCAATGAAGGGTTGACGATCAGCATGGGCACTAAGTAACCCGGCACCACCAAGCCAGATAGAACCCAGCCAAAGCGTAGATTGAAAAACGCCACAACGAGCACACCAACCCAAACAGGAACAATAACCGAGCTGGCTAAGCCCCCTGGAGGGAACAGCGCAATTGGAAATAGTCCTTCTAACATCGGTGGTCTAACTACTTTGCATAATACTTAATACTTCTTTGATCAACACGTCAGCTCGTGCAGGCTTGGCAATTAATTTGTTTGCGCCAGACTCTAGTAATTCCGCTTCCAAGCCGCCTTGCTCATGACTGGTAAACATAATAACGGGAATCGATAAGCCCCTCTCCTTTCGTAATAAATGCAAAAACTGTTTACCATCCATATTCGGCATTTGCAGGTCAAGGATGATGACATCAAATTGCTCAAGTTCTTTAGAGCTTGCATCTACACCATCCTGGGCACTGTCAATTTCAAAACCTCTGGCTTCAAAAACGAACCGCAGAAGATCACGTATTTCCTCGCTGTCTTCCACCAAAAGAATTTTAATTTGATCACTCATCTATTTTCGCCCCTCAACGACTTTTCCCCCATTAATGTACCTTATTAAAGACTGGTAGCTCTAAACAAAACTCAATTCCCTCTCCTACTTTGGTAGAGAGTTCAAGGTGACCGCCGTGAAGCTCTGCAAACTCCTTACAACGTTTTAACGGATGATTTTTATCGCTCTCTATTTCCGATTCCAGAATATCTTGAGGTAAGCCATAGCCAGTATTTTTCACAATCACGTATATTGATCGACCGCTTGTCAGCATCGTTTCTTGAATTGAAACTTCCAATACTGAATTTACCATCGAATCGTCCAACAACAATTCGAAAAGATAATTGAACACAAACTCTAAACTTCGATAATCCAATACAATTTGGCTAAGGAAAGACGGCTTGTTGTAGACTAACTTGATACTTTTATCCGCCAGAGCTTGTTCAAAATGTTTGAGGGTTTCATCAAGTTTCTCAAGTAAATTGACGGAGTATTGGGTTGCTCTTTCAATAGACGGCAAGTCGACAAGAAACTCTTTGGACTTACGAACTCGATCATTGAGCTTTTCAATAACGCTACTAAGAAATTGATACTTTTCAGAATCCTCATCCATTATGGATAGGCGGTCAACTAAAAGCGTCAACTTGCTAAGATCCTGCTTTATCTGATTAGTCAGATCTCTGACATAAGAGTCTTTTAATCGAGCCGATGTGCCGATATTAGAAACATCGAGAATCTCTAATGACAAAAATGAACGAATCTGCTCTTGCGCATCTCCTTGTTGACCTAAGATATGGCGATAGGACAGTACCCCAATATGGTCTTTCATCGCGCCCTTGAGCGTAAAGCGGTGTGCGATGTTCTGCATTAATACACGATTAATAACGTTTTGTGCTTTTTGAGAGTTAAGCCCTGATAAGTGACTCAATAATGTGTTCAACGGAGAGCCATACCAAACCGTGTCATACTGTTTTGCGAAGGTCTCGGCGCTGGCGTTCACTGACATTATATTGCCGTATACATCATAAATAGCGACAGCTGAATCTAAGCGGTTGTAATTACCTTTTGCTTGCTTGTATCGCTCCATCAGTTCTCGCACGTATTGACGATTTCTATGAGCTAGGGTGCGTCTTCTCCCGTGCATCGAACTTGGACTAAGCCTATTGTGCGTTGATACATCGTCCTTGGCCATAAGCCATGAATTAACTTCAGCATTGAGCTCGTCTCGATATTTATCACTTAGGTTAATAAGTTGGTTGATCGCTAACTCATTGATGCCACCGATCGACATCGCTATGCATGCCACAGCCTTATTAGACCTACTTATCGGGACAAGAAAATAGGAATGAGCATGACCGCTTTCGTCGACAAAGTCTAAACGTTCGGAGCGAGAGGATAGCCCATCAATCGCAGCTACTAATTTATCTAAAGAAACATCATCAAGATCATCTTGATCAAAAGTTAATGCGCATTGCGTTTGATTAGACTTATTAATCTGGTATACAGACAAGCTGCGGATATCATAGGCCCTGCTGAAAAATCGATGAAGATCAGCACACAGTGTTGTGTCATGCACGTCTGAATAGGTATTAGTTTCTGCAAGAGCCAGTTCCAACACACCATTACTGGCTTGTAAATCATTCACAACCAAGGTGTTTCTAGCCTTAACGGCATACAACAAAGACAAGGAGATAAGCAAAAGATACTCCAAGACGGGAACAAACAGGTCGAACAATTTTAAGGTGAGCACATTTAAACCAACCAGGAAAAGTACCGCGAAAGCAACAAAAACTAACGCCGAATTTAGCGAAATTTCACGTAAAAACACACTGAGCACGATACCAACAGCAAGCAGACTCAACAAAACGGCGTACACAGGCAATACAACGTTCTTTTGCTCTGCTAACACGCTATTTAATACTGACGCAATGTAGTACGCAAAAGATACCTTTTTCTTATTGAAGAGATTCGTCTGATACACCTCTTTTATCGAGGCGACGCTCAAGTCAAAAACAACCAATTTGTCGGCAAATACGTCGCTAGGTACCCATTCATTAAGTACCTGTTCAGCGCTGAAACGCGGTAAATTTAAGTAGTTGATCAAAAACGCACGGGCATTATCTCCGTTGTTAATTGATTCCTTTCCAAGTAGATAACACTCAGCGCAATCTAGGCCAAGTCGCTGATAGTTTCGTGCATCGAAAACCCGTGAAATGCCACCAACGTCATTAGATGGCTCCAACAATAACATTGTATTCACTGGTCTATTTACAGAACGACCTTTTCCTAGATCTGATTGAAAGGCGCTAATAGGTAATGCGTTGATGTATTGATGTCTCCGCATGCCAACCGATTTTTGGGTGCCTAAGTTCGCCTCATGTTCATGATAATACTCCCAATCACGAAGAAGAACGGTTTTGACAACACCAAAATTCGCCAATTTACCGATAATAGCCTCTTCTTCCGAACGACTAAGTCTTGACTCTGAATCAATTAAAATGACTTCGGCCGGCTTTTGGTCAGCAAGGTTTTTTTCCAAAAAATCATATATAGGCGCATTCAGATACCATAATAATGAAAACACATTTGCAACACCTATAAGCGCAACAACCATGAATATAAAACGGTATCGGCTAATATCGAACATCAAATGGTCATTCAAGCAGAAGTGTCTGGATTACAAAAAGTCATTTTATCAGTTATTCCTTTTTCCTAACTTTGGTTTTATAAAATCATTGTAAATCATTGTAAATAAAATATTTTATTAACTACTCGGCCCCAAGGGACCGAGTTTAGAAAAGACCCTGCTGCCGAGCTTCGTCTTCTCGCTCATTCATTGCCGTGAGCTGATCTTGGACATAAGCACGAATAACTTCCTCATTAGCATTGCCTATACTTTCAA
>CAKZRZ010000225.1 GCA_937918955.1 uncultured Arenicella sp. | reverse complement strand
GGGCGCAAGCTGAAGCGGGTGATTTACTTTTTGGTACGGTCGATTCTTGGGTGATCTGGAATCTTACCGAGGGCCAAGTACATGCCACCGATCCAAGTAATGCTGCGCGAACTATGTTGATGAATATCAATACTGGCGAATGGGATGACGAATTGCTTGAGCTATTTGCTATCCCTGCATCGATGCTGCCTGAAATCAAAGACAGTTCGGCCGATTTTGGCTCAGTTAGTTTTCAAGGAGAGTCTGTTGCCATTGCTGGTGTTGCTGGAGATCAACAAGCTGCTCTATTTGGCCAGAATTGCTTTGACAAGGGCATGGCCAAGAATACCTATGGTACGGGTTGTTTTATGTTAATGAACACAGGCGAGCAGCGCATCGATAGCGAGTCTGGTTTGTTGAGCACCATTGCTTGGTCTCTTGACGGCAAGATAACTTATGCCCTAGAAGGTAGCGTGTTTATCGCTGGCGCCGCAGTACAATGGCTTCGAGACGAATTAGAGTTTATTAAATCAGCGAGCGAGTCTGAAGAGCTTGCACTTGCCGCTAACCCTGAAAGTGATGTTGTCGTTGTGCCGGCGTTTGCTGGCCTTGGCGCACCGCATTGGGATATGTACGCACGTGGCGCGATATTTGGTCTAACGCGTGACTCGGGTCGGCCTGAAATCGCAAAGGCGACGTTGCAGTCTTTGGCTTATCAAATTTTCGATGTGCTCACTGCGATGCAGAAGGATAGTGGCATAGAGCTCAGTCAACTAAATGTAGATGGCGGTGCGATAGCCAACGATTTTCTCGCACAGTTTCAAGCTGATGTGCTGCAAAAACCGGTTACTCGCCCTAAAGTGTTAGAGTCGACGGCGCTTGGCGCAGCCTATCTAGCGGGTTTGAAAGTAGGGTATTGGCAAATGAGTGATCTTGATAAAGTTCGCGAGGTCGAGCGCGAGTTCGAACCAAAATTATCAATCGACAAGATTGAAGCTTTGTTAAAGCAGTGGCACAAAGCAGTTGGGCGAAGCATGCAATGGATTGACGCAGATGAGTAGTTCAGATATTCAAGACCTTCAAGTTAAAGTCGCGTTTTTAGAAGATTCGCTAGCTAAAATGAGCGACGAATTTTTCACACAACAACGAGAGCTTGATGATTTAAAAGTTAAATACGCTGGCTTGATAATCAAGATTCGCGGCATGCAGTCGAGCGGTGATAACCAAAGCCATATTGTTGATGAGCGTCCGCCTCACTATTAAATTTGCTCGAGTCGCCATAGGCACAAGCCCTTACAGCGGCTAATGTCCTGCGAACTGGAGCTCAATTTATCTATCGGCTTAGAGCTATAAACAACTATTTTTAAACTACTGGTTGACAATATCTATACTACTGTATAAATTAACAGCATATTGAAAGCACGCACTAAAACCCCTAAGCGGAGAAAACAATGGATGACAATAAACAAAAAGCGCTAGAAGCCGCGTTAACGCAAATTGAACGACAATACGGAAAAGGGTCGGTCATGCGTTTGGGTGATGATCCCAAGAACGGCGAAGCAATCGACGTTATTTCAACTGGCTCAATTGGCCTAGACGCAGCACTGGGTGTTGGTGGTTTGCCGCAGGGCAGAATTGTTGAAATCTATGGTCCAGAATCTTCTGGTAAAACCACACTAACTTTAGAGTCTATTGCTCAAGCGCAAAAGAAAGGTCTGACTTGTGCATTTATTGATGCCGAGCATGCCTTAGATCCAGCTTATGCTAAAAAGCTCGGTGTTGATATTGATAACCTACTTGTCTCTCAGCCAGATACAGGTGAGCAAGCTCTTGAGATTGTTGACATGCTTGTGCGTTCAGCCGCAGTTGGCATGATTGTTGTTGATTCAGTAGCAGCATTAACACCAAAAGCAGAGATCGAAGGAGATATGGGCGATTCGCACATGGGCTTGCAAGCTCGTTTGCTCTCTCAGGCACTTCGTAAGCTTACGGGTAATATCCAAAAGTCGAACACATTAGTGGTATTCATTAACCAATTGCGCATGAAAATTGGTGTAATGTTTGGTAATCCTGAAACAACAACTGGTGGTAATGCTCTTAAGTTCTATTCTTCGGTTCGATTGGATATTCGTCGCATTGGTGCTATTAAAAAGGGTGACGAGATTTATGGTAACCAAACACGCGTAAAAGTTGTTAAGAACAAGGTTGCCCCTCCGTTCAAGCAAACCGAGTTCGATATTCTTTACAATCAAGGTATATCAAAAGAGAGCGAACTGATTAGCATTGGTGTCGAACACGATATCGTTGAGAAATCAGGAGCATGGTATAGCTATGACGGCACGAGAATTGGTCAAGGCAAAGATAATGTTCGTGAATTTTTAAGAGAAAACACCGCGATGGCTGAAGAAATCGAAGCTAAGGTGCGTACATCATTAGGTGTCGGCGGTGAGGTTGTAGAAGAAGAGGCCGTTGAGAAAGATGCTAAGGCCTAAGTAAACTGTTGTTTGACTATCTCGGTCTTTGCAAAATGGAGTTAACGTAAG
>CAKZRZ010000224.1 GCA_937918955.1 uncultured Arenicella sp. | reverse complement strand
GCACCAGGCTATCGCATGGCAGAAGCTGCCGTATCTCAGCTAAGTGACGATAAAGTATCTTTCACTGGCGCTGACATGAGCACCAAGCTAAAACTTCTTGGAGTCGATGTTGGTTCGATTGGTGATTCTAAAGGCTTGGCTAAAGACTCTCGCGCATTCGTGTTTAGTGACGAGCGTGACGACGTGTATAAGCGTCTAAATGTTTCGGCAGACGGTAAAAAAGTATTGGGCGCTACCTTGGTTGGCGATTGTGATGACTACGATACGATTCTTCAATACTATTTAAATGATATCGACCTTCCTGAGAACGCCGAGAACTTAATTTTGCCAGCGCTTGACGGCGAGGCGCCTAGCTTAGGCGTTGATGCTTTGCCAATGACGGCCTCTATTTGTTCGTGCCACAACGTTTCTAAAGGCGATGTCGTTAGTGCGATTGATGGCGGTTGTCAAAGTGTAGCTGATGTTAAATCATGCACGTCAGCAGCAACCGGTTGCGGAGGCTGTTCAGCCTTGTTGAAAAACGTTGTTGACTTCGAATTAACCGCTCGCGGCGTTGAGGTCAATACTGACATCTGTGAGCACTTTAAACACACTCGCCAAGATTTGTTCACCATTGCTCAGAGCTCCCAAATTAAAACGTTCGATGAGCTAATTGAAAAACACGGAACCGGTCACGGTTGTGATATTTGTAAGCCGGCAGTGGCCTCTATCATGGCTTCGCTTTGGAACGAGCACGTTCTTGAGAGCGATTTAGTTCAATTGCAAGACACCAATGATACCTTTATGGCCAACATGCAAAAGGATGGAACCTACTCGGTTGTGCCGCGTGTACCAGCTGGGGAGATATTGCCAGAGCAGCTTATTGTGCTTGGGCAAGTGGCAAAAAAATACGACTTATACAGCAAGATTACCGGCGGACAGCGGGTTGATTTGTTCGGTGCGAAGCTCAATGACCTGCCCGATATTTGGTCTGCTTTGATTGATGCTGGTTTCGAAACGGGTCATGCCTACGCTAAGTCATTACGCACGGTTAAGTCTTGTGTCGGAAGTACATGGTGTCGTTATGGCGTGCAAGACAGTGTCGGTCAAGCGATAGATATTGAGCACCGTTACAAAGGTTTACGCTCACCGCACAAACTCAAAATGGCGGTCTCAGGTTGTACTCGCGAGTGTGCTGAAGCGCAAAGTAAAGACGTCGGCATTATTGCAACTGAGAATGGCTGGAATTTATATGTTTGCGGCAACGGCGGCATGAAACCTCGCCACGCTGATCTATTTGCTACCGATTTAGATACGCCAACCCTGATTAAGTATATCGATCGCTTTTTGATGTTTTATGTTCGCACGGCTGACCGTTTGCAGCGCACTTCAACTTGGTTTGAAAGCCTTGAGGGCGGCCTGCCGTATTTGCAAGACGTGATTATTAACGACTCTCTCGGCATTGCTGAAGACCTAGAAGCGCAAATGCAACACGTAGTAAATACGTATCAATGCGAATGGAAAACGGCGATCACTGACAAAGAAAAACTAAAGCGTTTCACGCAGTTTGTGAATTCAGACAAAGATGATGACGCAGTAATTATGGTCGAAGAGCGGGGACAAAAGCGTCCAGCAACCGACGCTGAGAAAAAGAGATTAGCCTTTAAGGCGGTGAGTTAAGTAATGAGTACAGTTATTTGTAAGGTCGACGATTTGACCAAAAACTCTGGAAGTTGTGCTTTGCTCACACAAAATGGGCAGCAACAACAGATTGCAATTTACTATTTACCGAACACCGAGCGAAAGGTATTTGGGCTTGGTAATTGGGACCCTATTGGTCAAGCGAACGTAATGTCACGGGGCATGGTTGGCAGCATTAATGATGAATTGGTTGTCGCCTCTCCTCTTTATAAGCAACATTTCTCGTTAACTACGGGTAAGTGTTTGGAGGAAGAAGTGAGCTTGCCGGTTTATGAGTTGGCGATCGAAGATCAAAATGTCGTTCTAAAAAGTTAGCGATGAAATCAGTAAATAGCACCTGCCCATACTGCGGTGTAGGTTGCGGTGTTCGGGTTGAAGGTCTAGAGACAACAAACTTTCGTGTTGTTGGCGATGAGCAACACCCCGCTAATTTTGGACGCTTATGCAGTAAAGGCAGTGCGCTCGGTGAAACTTTAGTAAAGCAAAACCAAGGGGCACGCCTGGTTTATCCTAGTATCGAAGGAGAGCCGGTTAGCTGGGATTTAGCAACTCAAACTATTGCCGATAAACTCAATGACTGCATTGAGCAGCATGGCCCTGACAGTGTCGCCTTTTATTTATCGGGTCAGTTGCTTACTGAAGATTATTACGTTGCTAATAAGCTCATGAAGGGCGTTATTGGTTCGGCTAACGTTGATACAAATTCTCGACTCTGCATGGCCTCAGCAGTGGCAGGATACAAGCGAAGCTTTGGTGCCGATGCGGTTCCCTGTAGTTACGAAGATATAGACCATGCCGACTTGATCGTTCTGATAGGCTCTAATGCTGCTTGGACCCATCCGGTACTTTATCAGCGCATGGTCGCGGCAAAAGAGTCTAATCCAAATCTTAAGATCGTATTGATCGATCCTCGAGAAACCGCTAGCTGCGATATTGCTGACATGCATTTGCCGATTGCGCCGAGTTCCGATGGGTTTCTATTTCAGGGCTTGCTTAAGTACCTTGTGGATACCAGCTCAACCAACGAGCAATACATTGCAAAGTACACTGACGGCTTCGACAGCGTTATTGAATCGCTCAAAGGCGTCAAAATGGACGACATTGTTGCAAGCTGTGATGTAAAAAAGGATATGTTGATTGAGTTTTATGAATGGTTTGCCGAAACCGATAAAACGATTAGTTTTTACTCGCAAGGCATCAATCAATCGGCAACTGGCACTGACAAATGCAATGCCATTATTAATTGCCACCTTGCCAGCGGTAAAATCGGTTATGACGGTGCTGGCCCCTTTTCAATTACCGGCCAACCTAATGCGATGGGCGGCCGAGAAGTTGGCGGTCTTGCTAATCAGTTGGCTGCCCATATGGACTTTGCCGAACAGGATAAAGATCGAGTACAACGTTTTTGGCAGTCGCCAAATATTGCTCAACAACCTGGTTTGAAAGCGGTTGATCTGTTTGATGCCATTGATGACGGGCGGGTTAAATTTGTTTGGATTATGGCTACTAACCCAGCGGTAAGTCTACCGGACTCGAATAAGGTTCGACGCGCTTTAGAAAAATGCCCGACGGTTGTGGTGTCAGATGTTGTTAATACTGATACGTCTCGATACGCAAATATTCGATTGCCAGCTAAATCTTGGTCTGAAAAAGACGGTACGGTGACTAATTCAGAGCGTCGTATAAGTCGCCAACGTGGGTTTAAAAAAGCACCTGTAAACGCAAAGCCTGATTGGTGGGCGTTAGCCAAGGTGGCCTCTAATATGGGTTATCAGGCGTTGTTTGACTATCAATCGGCACATCAAATTTTCATCGAACATGCTCGTTTGTCAGGCTTTGAAAATGATGGTTCTCGAGCTTTTGATATTAGCGCGTTGAGTGAACTTAGCCCGGAGCAATACGATGAACTTAAGCCTACTCAATGGCCTATAAATACTGAAAATGCAGAAGGAACTGCACGGTTATTTACTGATAATCAGTTTTTTACTGAGAATCGGCGTGCTCGTTTTATCGCCGCGACACCACGTTTAGTCAGTTCGGTTCAAACGCGGTTTGAGCAACAAGACTTCGTCTTGAATACTGGGCGATTGCGCGATCAATGGCACACCATGACGCGAACGGGCTATGTCGATAGGCTTAACTCGCACGACGATGTTCCATTTGTAGAGATGAATCCGCAAGACGCGCAAGCCAGCCAGTTAAAAGACTTAGATATGGTATGTCTGAGCAATGACTTGGGCGAGTTCGTGGCGCAGCTACGTGTCTCCGATCGTGTGCAGCCTAAAGAGCTTTTTAGCCCGATTCATTGGAACGATCAATTTGCTAAGAACGCTGTGATTACAGCGGTAGTTAGTGATGAAGTCGACCCCGTTTCGGGTCAGCCGCAGCTAAAAGCTTCTGCTGTATCGATATCAAAAGTCGAGAACTACGATTGGTTAAGAATTGCCTCAACGCAGGCGCTCGACACTAATGAATTTGATTATTGGGCATCTACCAAAACAGCTCGCGGTTACGTCACATTAGTGGGTATGAAGAACGATAAAGACTCTGCTTTTGATTGGCGAGAATGGTGCTCTGTTAATAGCTCGATCGATGCGAGCGTTACCCATTACAGTGCGCCCAGTGGATCTCAAGAGTCACTTATGGTGACTAACGATGAATCCATAGAGATGCTGTTGTACCGGCATGAGCTTGCTAGAGATTTGCCAAGTTTTACTTGGCTAGCGACGTCTTTTGAGCAAAACGATGCGGCACAAATGTCGCGTTTAATTCGTTCTGAACAAGGAGAGCCTGATGTCACAATTTGTGCGTGTTTCGGCATCTCGAAAAAGCGTATTAATAAGAGCATTAAAGAAGGCACTACGGATATAGTTAGCTTAGGTGCTCAGCTTGGGTGTGGATCTAAATGTGGAAGTTGTAAGCCAGAGTTAGCAAGTCTATTGCGGGGCTAGTTAGCCGGTTTTTCTTGCTTGCACTTCGACTAACGAAATTACTAGCAAGAAGGTCGCATTAGTAAAGTTAGAAGGCTATTAGCGGGATAAGTTCTTAGTAGGTTCTCGCGTCTTTATTAAACTAGGTTCTCGCGTCTTTATTAAACTAGGTACTCAGCGATTGCAGGAGTGTGGTCCGAAGGTCGCTCTAGTTTGCGAGGCGTTTCATCGATGCTGCTGTCCGTAGCTTTGTCGAGCATTGCCGAGGAGCTTAGCACTAAATCAATACGTAAGCCTTCGTTGGCGCGATAGCCTGCACCGCGGTAGTCCCACCATGAAAATTGGTCGCCCTCTTTGTTGAAGTGACGATAGGTGTCGTACAGCCCTTCACTCATTAATTTTTGAAGCATCAGGCGTTCAATGTCACTGCAATGAATTTTGCCGGCCCATTTCTCTGGTGCATGCACATCGAGGTCGCTAGGAGTGATATTGAAGTCACCTACAAGCACGGTGTTTTTATTTTCGCTGAGTGTCGCTCGCATCGCTAATCTGAGTTTCTCAAACCATGCACGCTTATAGATGAATTTGTCTGAATCGAGTGCTTGGCCATTGGGAACATAGACATTAACGATTCTCAGCGTTTCACCATTTTCTAATGAATAATCGCCCGCAATATAACGACGCATCGGGTCTTCAAAATCAGGCAAGTCTGTAACCACATTTTCCAACGGCTGCTTACTTAGAATTGCTACGCCGTTATAGGTTTTCTGGCCTGTAAAGGCGCTGTGATAACCAAGTTCAGTGAATACCTCGCTAGGAAATTCAGAGTCAGGCATCTTAAGCTCTTGAAGGCATAGAAGGTCTGGTTGATTGGTTTTTAGCCAATCGCTTACATGTTCAACGCGCACACGCAGCGAGTTGACGTTCCAAGAGACAATTTTCATGATTTGAAATTTGGTGAAATTAAAGAGCTGGGCGGCTAAAAGAGACCTTTACTTTGTTTCGAATTCGAAACCCGCTTGCTCGAGTTTTTCTTTCAGGCTTTGTTCATTATTAGTTTGCACCAGCTCGTCCCCGATAAAGATAGACGGCGCAATAATGCTGTCAGCCAGTTGTAAAATTCTAGATTGAGCGTCGCGATCATCGGCTAGCGGTAAGACAATGTGTGGAACCTTGTCTTTTCTAAGCATGGTAATGAGCTTGTCGCATAAATCGCAATTCTCAACGGTATAAACCACTACGTCGGGCAAATTGTAATTTCTAGTACTTTTAGCCTCTTTAGCATTGGTTTCTTTTTCGCTCAGAATTTTGGCGTTTTTCGGCGGAGGCTGGTCCTGATAAGAGATGTTCCCTTTGTCGTCAACCCATTTGTATAACTTGCCCGCATTTGCACTGTCTATGGTTGCCAAACTAAGGGCAATAAATGCAGCACTCGCTAGGGATATTTTATTCAGTATAGATTTCATGCAATATCAATAACTTATTTGCGAGCTAAATGCCACAATTTGAATCAAAATTAATCGCCCGTAGACTGTATAGCCTACTCTGGCAGCAGTGTTTCGCCAGCAACTAATTGCTCAAAATTCTCTCGTTGGCGAATAAGGTGTGTGGAGTCTCCGTCAACCATAACTTCAGCCGGTCGGCGACGAGAATTGTAGTTATTTGCCATTACAAAGCTATACGCTCCGGCCGACATCACGGCCAGAAGGTCGCCAGCTTCTACCGCAAGGTCTCGATCGTATCCCAATACACAGGCTGATTCGCACACGGGCCCCACAACATCATAGGTCGCGGTATCGGCGGTCGTTTTCTCATTAATCGGCACTATCTTGTGAAACGCTTGATACAAGGCCGGTCGTAATAAATCGTTCATGCCCGCATCGACTATGGCGAAGTTCTTGCTCGCATTGTGTTTGGTGAATTCAACCTTGGTTAGCATCACACCAGAATTACCAGATATGTAGCGGCCAGGTTCGATAGCAATAGGTAAATCAACACCATGTGCCTTGATGCCGTTGATCATGCTTTGTACATACTCATTGGCGCTCGGAGGTGTTTCGCCTTGATAGTCAATTCCTAAACCGCCCCCAAGGTCGAGTTGTTTAATTTCAATACCTTCGGCTGCTAAGCGTTTAACCATATTCAGTACGATCTCGAGTGCGTCCGAGAAGGGGCTGGTTTTGGTGATTTGTGAGCCAATATGACAAGCAATGCCATGCACTTCGATGTTTGGCATTTGCGCCGCACGCACGTAGGCATCGAAAGCCGCTTCCATGGTCACGCCGAACTTAGCTTTGTCCATGCCGGTAGAGATATAGGGGTGGGTTTCAGGATCGACATCGGGATTGACGCGAAACGCAATTGACGCCGTAACGCCCAATGTTTGGGCAACTTCTTGTACTCGTTCGAGTTCAGCAACCGATTCTATGTTGATGCTGCGAACCTTGTTACTCAGGGCAAAGGCGAGCTCGCTTTTAGATTTCGCCACGCCTGAAAATACGACTTTCGAAGGGTCACCGCCTGCTTTCAAAACGCGGCGGAGTTCGCCCTCAGAAACAATATCAAAGCCTGAGCCAAGTCGAGCCAATAAGTTGAGCACAGCGATATTACTATTGGCTTTAACCGCATAGCAGATCGTGTGCGGATGATCGCCAAAGGCTTCGTCTAAGGCTTGCCACTTCGTTTCAAATGCTCGGCGCGAATACACAAAGCAAGGAGTGCCATACTGTTCTGCGATTGACGATAAAGAAACTTGTTCGGCAAATAGCTCGCCGTGACGATATTCAAAAAAAGACATAGTAATCACGTGGCGCGGAGTTAGTGCCGCGCATTAAAAAGGTCGTTTTACGATTGCTGCAGCTCTAAACTAGCTCTGCAGTATGATTGAAAGGCTTACTCGGCTTCGGGTTGTGTGTCGTTTTCGCTTTGCTCGGCACTGGTTTCAACGGGGATCACATCGTTGGAGTTCTCGAGCGGCGCTTGGGTCACATCAACTGGTTTTTTTTCGAGTATCAATGGCCCTTTTTGACCACAGGCGCTTAAGGCTAGTAGGCTTAATAAACCAATGCTGAGGTTTCGTATGGTCTTGTTCCGTGTCGTCATGTTCATAGTGCTAGTTTGTTCTTATTGCGTTGTGTTCGTTTCTTACATTAGCAGTATATGCTACTGCGCGCTTTTGAGTCGTTGTTTTGCCGCGTCTAAAGCTTCGCTGACGCGAACTGGCGCGGTGCCACCGAAATGCGAGCGAGCATTGACTGAGCCTTCTAGAGTTAATACGTCATACACATCGTCTTTAATCATACTTCCAAAACCTTGTAGTTCATCTAGGCTAAGGTCCGATAGTGGTTTGCCTTGTTCAATTGCATAATGCACAGTACTGCCAACGATTTCATGCGCGTCTCTAAAGGGTACTTGTAAGCGCACAAGGTATTCTGCCAGGTCGGTTGCCGTCGCGTAACCCTTTAGGGCGGCTTGATACATGGTATCTCGCTTATAGCTAATGCTTGGAATCATGGCAGCAAATACTTGCAGTGAACGAGCGACAGTATCGACAGTATCGAAGATTGGTTCTTTATCTTCTTGGTTATCTCGGTTGTATGCAAGCGGTTGTGATTTCATTAGTACCAGCAACGCCTGTAAATTGCCGATCACACGCCCGCTTTTCCCGCGAACAATTTCAGCGATATCCGGGTTTTTCTTCTGCGGCATAATGCTAGAGCCGGTGCAAAAGGCATCACCAATTTCGATAAACTTATAGCTTTCTGATGCCCACAAAATAATTTCTTCGCACATGCGAGATAGGTGCATCATGATCAGGCTAGAGGCCGAAGCGAACTCGATCAAGAAGTCGCGGTCGGATACTGAGTCGAGCGAATTACGGCTTGGGCGATCAAACTCCAGTAGCTTACATGTCATGTCGCGATCGAGTGGAAAGCTGGTACCCGCCAGTGCAGCCGAACCGAGCGGCATCACGTTAATACGTTTGCGACAATCCTGTAAGCGCTCTACATCGCGCTCCAGCATCTCATTCCAAGCTAGTAGGTGGTGAGCAAGGCTGATGGGCTGAGCTACTTGTAAGTGCGTAAAGCCGGGTAGCAGAGTTTGTACTTCGTTGCTGGCGCTATCTAGAAGGTTGTTTTGCAATGCCTGCACCAGCGCAATAATGTCGTCGCTGGCTTGACGCATATATAAACGAATATCGGTGGCCACTTGGTCGTTACGTGAACGCCCAGTGTGCAGCTTTTTGCCAGCTTCGCCAATGGCTTCAGTTAGGCGCGCTTCAATGTTCATGTGCACATCTTCAAGCGCGGTCGACCACTCGAAGCTTCCTGTATCTATTTGAGCTTTAATGTCAATCAATCCGTCTTCAATGCTCTTTGCTTCAGCGTCACTAATGACGCCAACTTTGGCCAGCATTTTGCTATGCGCAATTGAACCTTGGATATCTTGCTTATAAAGGCGCGAATCAAAGCTGATTGATTCGGTGAAAGCTTCTACGAGTTGGTTAGTCGGCTCAGTAAAGCGGCCGCCCCATGGTTTTTTGCTAGTTGCCATTTGAGAGTTGTAGTGTGGGCATCGAAAAGGTGCTCGATTATAACGCGAGCGCAGGCTTGGTTGCGAGCGGATGCTGAACATAAGCGACGAGTTATAGTTAAAAACTATCCTCAATTTAAGAGCTTATGTTACAGTTCGAGACCCCAGACAAGACATCTAAATTCCGTTGATGAAATCGATTCGTATCGCAACTCGCAATAGTCCTCTAGCTCTTTGGCAGGCGAATTTCGTGAAAGATCAACTTCTCGAAGTTCACGCAGACATTCAAGTTGAAATTGTAGGCATGACCACTCGTGGCGATCAACTGCTTGACCGTAGCTTGATCGCGGCAGGCGGTAAGGGCCTGTTTTTGAAAGAGCTTGAGGTGTCTTTGTTAAATAAAGAGACCGACATTGCGGTGCATTCAATGAAGGATGTGCCTGTTGATTTGCCTCGCGGGCTAGAGATTTCGGTGGTTTGTGAAAGAGAAGATGCGCGCGATGCGTTTGTCTCCAACGATTATCAAAATTTATACGCCTTGCCAAAGGGGGCGCGCGTAGGCACTGCGAGCCTTCGGCGTGTTTCACAACTCAAAAGCGCCTTCCCTAATTTAGAGTTCATCGAGCTTCGAGGTAATGTAAACACGCGTTTGAGTAAGCTTGATAATGGTGACTATGACGCCATCATACTCGCTGCTGCAGGTTTAATTCGCTTAGGCTTTGTAGAGCGAATTAGTCAGTACATCACGCCTGAGCTTTGCTTGCCTGCGGTTGGGCAAGGCATTGTCGGAATAGAGTGTCGCAGCGATGATCATGAGACGAAAGATCTACTAGCTCCCTTGCACAGCAAGGAGAGCGAACTATTCCTTGCGGCTGAGCGAGCTATGAATGCTGGTTTAGAGGGCGGTTGCCAAGTACCGATCGCGGGTTATGCTCAAATAGAAAAGGGCAAATTGCGTATGCGAGGCATGGTCGGAGAGCCTAGCGGTAAGACTGTATTACGCGCCGAAACGACTAGCACTAAAGTGAGCAGTAGCAGTGCTAAGGTGATGGGTGAACAAATTGCGCATGACTTGCTCATGCAAGGTGCAGGTTCGATTTTAGCGAATATTTACAGTAAACCAATGCAGCTTAAGAAGCTAAGCAAGCCAGTTGTTTTGCTAACACGTCAGCATCGCTATCTAGGAAACACGGCCGCGATTCTGCAGCGCCTAGACTTTCAGCCGACACATATACCTACTTTGAGTGTTGAGCCCGAGTACAAGCCCGAGTTGCTTAAGGTGTTTGCCAATCTAAATGACTATACTGACGTGATGTTCATTTCTCGCAATGCGGTAGATGTAGGTATGTCCATGTTAGATCAACAGCAAGGCATGCCAGATGGCGTGAGGGTAATGGCCGTAGGCGCCGAAACGGCAAGACAATTATTTCGCTATGGTATTGATGCTTTGTTTCCAAGCGAAGGCAGCGGCGCTGAAGCGCTATTGAACGTACCGCAACTACGCGACCTAACGGGCCGCAGAGTGTTGCTTGTTCGTGGAGAGCACGGCCTCGATTGGCCTGCTGACGAAATGCGCAAACGTGGCGCAGCAGTTGATCAGGCGGTTTGTTATCGTCAGATCATACCCGAAAAAAGTCAGAGTCGATTGCATGAAGCCCTCGTAGATAATAGTAATTTGGCCGGCATTTTTATTCATAGTAGCCAGTCTCTGCGCAATCTCATGAGTATTTCCGGCGATCAGCAAAAACTTCTGATGGAATCAATATTAGTTGCGGGCAGCGAACGTATTGCGCAAACGGCAAAGGAGCTCAACTGGAAAGGTGATGTTAGAGTGGCTGAATCGCCGTCTAATAAACATATGATGCTCGCTTTTTCGCAGTAATAATTTGCGTAAAATTTTGTTGCTAATTTAGTTTATGCTATGTGCTCTGTGATAGCCTTTTATAATGTCACTTTTTCGTGGGGATACTGAGTGGCGGTACTGGCTTTAAACATTCCCCTGCTTTATTTAAATGAGTTGTTAATCCATGACCGACGCTGAAAAATCGAATCAAGCTGAGAATACTCCGTTACCAGAACAGGCAAGCCAAGAGGCAACTGAGCAAGCTGTAAATGAGCCTCAATCGCAGGCTGCCAATGTTCACCAGCAAAATGTTCACCAGCAAAATGTTCCCCAGCAAAATGTTCAGCCTCAGGTGGTTAAGAGTGGTGGTAAAGGCTTAAGCATAGTGGCGATTCTATTGTCATTGATGGCGCTTGGCGGTACTGGCTACACGGTATACAAAGATGAAATTCTTGGCCGCGACGCTAGTGCAAAGCTAGCCGTCGATATTGCTGAAATTGGTGGAATGGTTAGCCGAATAGGCGACTCCGTTTCCAGACTGCAAGCCCAACAGAGCTCAGTCGTTTCTACTGAGCAATTGACTACCCGTTTATTAGAAGCAAGCAATAGTGCTGATTTGCGTTTTAGGGACGTTGAGCAAGGCCAAGTTGCGTTGACCGATTCGCTCGCCAAGCTCAATCGGGATATGAGTGGTGGTGTCAATGAATTCATTATCTCAGAAGTCGCACAGTTGTTGAAAATGGCCAACAATAGTGCACTGTTTTCTTCTGATACGTCATCGGCAATCAAGGCCTTGTCGCTTGCTGATTTGCAACTCAAAGAGCTTGCCGATCCTAGATATGCGATTGTGCGACGCAAAATTAACCAAGAGATCGCTTCTCTAGAGAACGTCCAAACAGTTGATATTGCAGGCCTGACGGTTAAATTAAAGGCGCTTGCCGAGCGCGTTCCATCACTAAAATTGGAGAACGAAGTACCTGTTCTTGGTGAGGTTGAAATTGAGGTAGATCAAAGTGAGGGGCCTAAAAGCACTATGGGTCACCTTAAAGAACTTTGGGCTGATATTGTGCGTTTAGGTTCGGTGCAGAGAATTGACCAAGCTCCCAAACCTTTGTTAGTGCCTGAGCAGCGTTACTTTTTAAATCAAAACATTCAATTGCAGCTTGCCAAGGCAGAGCTCGGTTTAGTGCAAAATAGAACATCTGTCTATTCACAGAGCTTAGATGAAGCGACTAACTGGCTAGGTGAATATTTCGACACTCGGGACCAACAGGTTGTTGAGGTGATCGAACAAATTAACGATTTAAAGGCCGTGAGCTTAGGCCAAGAGCTACCGAATATTTCTGGCTCTTACAGTGAATTACAATCAATTCGAGGCGGTCAGTAGCCATGCGCATTGTTTTTCTTATCTTACTGGCGATCGTAATTGGTTATAGCGTTTTCTTGGTTAGTAAAATTGAACCTGGAAACTATGTAAAGATTTACGCAGGGCCTTACTTAATCGAATTGAATTTATTGGGTTTTCTAGCTCTGATATTTTTCACGGTTCTTGCACTTTATCTTCTCATTCGGGCGTTTCATTTGACTTGGAAAATGCCAAAGTCATTTTCGCACTGGCGAGATCGTAGTAAGCAAAAGCAGGCAAGTAAAGCACTGGGCGCAGGCTATTTGTCGCTGATTAAAGGTGATTGGCGTGGCGCTGAAAAGAGTTTAACCACTCGATCTGATTCTAGCTCAGTTCCGTATGTGAACTATTTGGCAGCAGCCCAAGCGGCACAAGAACAAGGTCGGCTAGAACAGCGTGATGAATACCTAGCGGCTGCGTTCAAAGAAGCGCCTAAAGAGCGTCTAGCAATTGGTTTGGTCAAAGCTCGCTTACATCAGTCGGCTGGCCAATACGAATTGGCTGAAGCAACACTGGATGATATCGCTGCTATAGGTCGAAAGAATGCGCAATACACGGCAATGTTGATGCAAACCTATCAACAGACTGGGCAATGGGACAAAGCGAGTCAGCTGATCTCTCTAGCACGTAAGCAATCGGCGCTACCGAATGAAGTTCTTGATCAAATTGCTAACCAATCTTATTCAAACACACTCAAGTTAGCGAGTGACAAGCAAACTGCTTGGAAGGCCTTTCCTAAGGCGCAGCGTAAACAAGTTGATAATGTATCAGCTTATGTGCGTTATTTGATCGATTCTGGCGAATCGGCCGCTGCCGAAAAACTCATTCGTAGTACTCTAAAAGACGATTGGAGTGATGATTTGGTTCGCTTGTACGGTGATCTCAAACTCGACAAGCCGGCTAAGCAATTACGAGTGGTAGAAGGTTGGCTGATGGCCCGGCCGGAAAATGCCGAATTAAACCTTGCGGCTGGCTATTACGCTTTAAAAGATAAGAACAACGACAAAGCTGAGAGCTACTTAACTAAAGCGATCGAGCTTGGCCAATTACCAAAAGCCTATTCGCTACTTGGCGAAGTATTTGAGGCGAGCAACGAAAGTGGTAAAGCTTTGCAGCTTTATCGGAGTGGTATGAGTCATTTAGCCAAAGCTAGCCCCGCGCAGCTGAGCGATCAATCAGCAAACCGCTTGACCGATGCAAGCGCGACTTTAGAAGGCGACTTATTGCCGGCGTCAAAAAGTTAGGATACGAGCTCGTTTGTATCCACAACGTTACCGTTTAGCCGCTAGACGCGGGTTTTTTCATGCCTGAATTACCTGAAGTAGAAACCACTTTACGAGGCATCGAAGCGTACGTCGATGGTAAAACGCTGACGAATGCGATTGTGCGGAATTCTTCGCTCAGATGGCCGGTGCCCGTGCACGATATTGAAAAATTGTGTGGCCAAACGGTTCAGCGAATCGAGCGCCGGGCCAAGTATATTCTCATTCATCTGGAAACAGCCTGCATTTTGCTTCATCTTGGTATGTCGGGCAGTCTACGCGTGCTAGATACCAATGAACCGGCAGGAAAGCACGATCATATTGATTTAGAGTTTGAGGCGAGTCATGTAGTTCGCTTGAACGACCCTCGGCGCTTCGGTTGTTGCCTAATTCTAAAAGAGCCAGTTTATGAGCATCGCTTATTGGCAAACCTTGGGCCAGAGCCTTTGAGTGATGCCTTTAATTTCGAGAGATTATTTCGTTTGTCGCGCGGCAAAACTCAGGCCGTAAAGAACTTTATTATGGATAATAAAGTGGTCGTTGGTGTTGGTAATATTTATGCCAGTGAATCTTTGTACAAAGCGGCTATTCGCCCGACAACGGCCGCTAAGCGGCTCTCAAAAGCGCGTTATAAAGTCTTAAGCGATGAAATCGTGGCGGTTTTGAGCAAAGCCATTCGCGCTGGCGGAACCACGTTAAACGACTTTACTCAAACCGATGGCAAGCCTGGGTATTTTGCTCAAGAACTTCAAGTTTATGGGCGTGATGGAGAGCCCTGCAATCAGTGCTCTGAGCTGATTCAGTCGAAGGTCATCGGTCAAAGAAATACCTTTTTCTGTCGTATATGCCAAAAGCCATAGCCGGCTAAAATGAAACTTCTGTCGATTTCATCTTGATTGAAGTCGCCTATGATTTACTTTTCACCCTCCAGGCCCTATTCTTTTATGCCTACTTCAAATAGGTCTAATAATATGCGCCTTTCGATTACTCTATTGATTTCAGCTCTGGCATTAGTCGGGTGCTCACAAACTCAAACACCTACTATGACCGACGTCGAATTCCCTCGTTTAAAGCAGCTAGACTCTGCCGCACCAGTTACCCAAAAGGTTGATTATCAGCAGAATTATCACGGTAAAACCTTGAGTGACCCATATCACTGGCTAAAAGACCAAGGTTATCCAACGGTGGACGATAAGAATATTATCGACTATCTCGAGAAAGAGAACGCCTACTACCAAGAGTTTCTAGCGCCAAACAAGGCCTTGGTCGATACTATTTTTGAAGAGTTTAAAGGCCGTACAGACGAGGAAGAGACATCCGTTCCTTACATCTCGAATGGCTATGAATATCGCTGGTTTTTTCGCCCCGGAGAAGAGTACCGAACGCGCAGTCGTAAGAATTTGGCCACAGGCGAAGAAGCTATCTTTCTTGATGAAACGGCGCTGGCTGAAGATAACGACTATTTCGTGATCGGCGATTGGGAAATTAGCCCTGATAATCGCTATCTAGCCTATTCGTTTGATACAGCGGGCGATGAGCGTTATCAGGTGAGAATCAAAGACCTGCAAACCGGTGAATATCTAGATGACGTGCTCAACGACGTTCATGGTGAGATTGAGTACAGCGCTGATGGTTCAATGCTCATGTACGGGCTTTTGGAGAAAGATCGTTGGCTGTCAAAAAATATTAATTTGCATCGCATTGGCACCGAGCAGGCGAGCGATACAACCATCTATCATGAGAAAGACGATGGCTTTTTTATTGGCTTTGGAAAAACCAGTAGTGAAGAGTTCATATTGATTGTTTCATCACAGGGAGAGCTGCAAGAAACCTATGTTCTGCCAGCTGATTTTAGTGGTGAGCCGCAACAGATTGTGAGTCGTGACGATGGTTTCACTCAGCGGATTGATCATGCACATGGTGAGTTTTACATCATGGCCAACGACACGCATAAGAATTTTCGCTTAGTTACTGTAAGCGATGAAAATCCGTCACAAGAAAATTGGAAAACCATCATTCAAGGCTCTGATGAGTCTTATCTGCTGGGTTTGCAAACGTTTAAAGACTTCATGGTGATCAAGTCACGTGACCTTGGTTTGGAGAAAATCCACATTCGAGATTATGAAGGTAATTCGCATGAGGTAAGTTTTCCTGAAGCACTGTTTACCGCTGATTTAGGAGTTAACTTAGAGTTTGCTCAAAACTTTGTGCGCCTTGGCTACGAGTCAATGATTACACCGAGTACGGTCTACGACTACGACCTTGAAAGCAAAGAGCTGACCACGCGTAAGGTGAAAAAAATCCCGTCTGGCTATGATAAAAGTCAGTACGAAACAAAACGCGTGATGGCCACGGCTCGCGACGGTGTTAAGGTGCCAGTGTCTTTGGTTTATAAAAAGGGTATGAAGCAAGATGCGAGTCAGCCTATGTGGCTTTATGGGTATGGGGCTTACGCAGCTACCATTGAACCTGGTTTTTCAAGTGGACGCTTAAGCGCACTCGACCGAGGTTTCATTTACGCAATCGCTCATGTTCGAGGTGGTGGCATGATGGGCTATAACTGGTATCTGGATGGTAAGCTCAAAAAACGGACCAATGCGTTTAATGACTTTGTCGATGTGGCGCGCTACTTAGTTGATGAAAAGTATGTTGCTTCTGGCAATATTTCAATCTCTGGTCGAAGCGCTGGTGGAGAGCTGATGGGTGCCGCGGTTATTCAAGCGCCTGAGCTCTGGCGTTCTGTTAACTTAGGTGTGCCGTTTGTTGATGTGCTTAATACGATGCTAGATGCATCATTGCCGCTAACACCGCCTGAGTGGAAAGAATGGGGCAATCCGATCGAAAGCGCAGAAGACTATGCTTTGATTGAAAGCTATTCACCTTATGACAATATTGATAAGCGTGAATACCCTCCGATGTTTGTCAGTGGCGGCATTAATGACCCTAGAGTTACTTATTGGGAGCCAGCGAAGTGGACCGCCCGTATGCGTGAGTTGAAGACGGATGATAATCTAACAGTGATGCGTATCAATATGGGTGCTGGTCATTTCTCTAACAGTGGCCGTTACGGGCGCTTAAAAGATTATGCCGAAGAGTATGCTTTTATGTTTTTAGCACACGGTATTAGCGAATAAATATAAATTTTTAATTGTAGTAGAAGTATCATGTCGCAACCTGAAGTGGACCCGCAGTTTCAAAGCTATGTGGTCGAAAATCCGAGCCTTTCTTATGTGCAGCCAGACGATGGTCGCTTAACTAAGTTTATTATTAACCGGCTGGAGTTGATGATGGGCCGTGATAAGTTGGAATCGGTTTATCGCGACCTGAAAGAAAAGCCTTTCAGTATCGAGCATTTTTTTGGTGATGCGATCGCGGCCAGTAACATCAAGGTGAATCATCGAGGGATGTTGCCTAGTGAAATAGTTGTCGATGGTCCGCTTATCTTTTTGGCGAATCACCCCTTTGGTATCGTCGACGGAATGGTGTTGTGCGACATCGCTGCGCGTATGCGTGGCGATATGAGGATTCTCCTACACTCTATACTTTGTCAAGACGTCGACTTAGCTCCTTATTTTTTACCAGTCGACTTCAATGAAAATAAAGCGGCAATGAAAACCAATATTCGTACTAAGCAACTAGCACTAGACGCTTTGGAGGCTAATGTACCTTTGTTGCTATTCCCCTCTGGGATGGTGTCAACCGCAGGGAAATTTGGTTTTGGTACGGTTAAAGATGCACCGTGGACTACCTTTGCCGCTAAGTTAGTTAAAAAATCTAAGGCGACGGTCGTACCTGTTTATTTTCATGGTCGAAACAGTCGAAAATTCCATGTGGCATCACATATAGCGGCTTCATTACGTACAGGCTTATTGATGCACGAAGCGACTAATAAGTTTGGCTCAAATGTGAACGTAGCTATCGGTGAACCCATGCCCTGGACACAGCTGAAGCAGTATGAGCACCGGCAAAGCCTAACCGACGCTCTTTATCATTCTGTGCAAAATTTAAAAGGTTTGATCTAGTTTGGATCGGCGATCATCTCAATAATTTTTTCGCCATTCTGCTCGACAACTTTGCCATTTTCTTTAACCGCAGGTGCAAATTTGCTATTGCTGCTTATCCCTATATATAGCTATTGCTGCTTATCCCTATATATAAAGGTATTGCTAGGCTACGACTCAGTAGATTTTGGCCATCGTCGCTTATTTCTTGAGCATTCAGATATAAGTAGTAAAGGCCGCTTTTAGGTGGTGTAAGTAAGGCGACTTCGATTAGTGTACTTCCTTGTTCTAGCTCAAGCTCAGTTGTGGGTTGGCTTAATACTTTTACGCCTTCACTTGAGCTAAGCCCGACGTTTAATCTAGCACTAGTTGAAAGTAATTCTATTGGAATAACAATTGATTGGTTGGTTTGGAGTTGCTTTGGGATCGAATAGTTTAGTGTAACCGCAGCTCCAGGCTTACCGTAATTGGGTGACTTGATAGTGTGCTCGATTCGCTCGTTTTCAGACTTGAGGTCAACGCGACTCGTACCAATTGCGCTAATCAATATGATGCCCAAAAAAAATGAAATGATCAGAGTCTTCTTCATAAGTTTATTCCCTATTGAGCTAATATTGATACATTAAAGCAGGCTTGTCCGATACCGACTCCGACTAGAGCGTTAAAGTCGTGTAGTACAAGAATGTGTTCACCTGGGCTCAATGAAAATATTTGTGTTTCTTGGTTTAGGGTTCCAGATTGGCCGACAAATAGTTGCTCGCCATCCTTAAAGATTTGAAAGTCTGGGTCAGTGTTGCCATAGGCTGAAGAAGTTCGGCTCGCTTGAAATTGATACATCCCGGCAGTCGCAATCGTCATGCGCATGTAGCGAAAATTCGAAAGCTTATTTGGTGTGCCGTACTGTGTTTCTGTGCATACATTTTGAGCGCCACCGCCTATTGTCAATGAGGTGTATACTGGTAAAACCCCGCTTGCGTTACCCGCGTTATTGGTTTCGGTTGACCCGTATTCGTCAATGCTCGCACCGACAATATTTTGGGCATCGAGTAGCGCAGATATATTGGTGCTTGCCATTGTGTTATTAGCTTTTAATGCCGTCGCGAACGAGAAAATGCTGGTCAAAGCCGAAGTGTTCTTTTGTTCATTGACAAGGACATCGTAAATCGGGCCAAGGCCCAAACTGGTTGTGTCGGTACCGTCGTCATCAGCATCGTAGAAATCATATAAGAGCGATTGCACGCTACTCTCGTTGTACCAGCCGCGTTGTGTCTGATTGTAATTATCTTCAACATTAATCACAAAGCCAAAACCTTGGTTTTGGCCAAATGTATCGAGATACTTTGGGTCGTCTGTAATCATGCCGGATAGAGCATTGCCAAAGCCTTCTCCAAAGGCGAGACGCATGTCCAGTCTGTCATTGCCCGAATGTGAGCCACCAATGCTGTCGGACCTAGAAAGGTTATCTTCAAAATAGTGCCCCCATTCATGAATCACAACGTGATCGTCGAACTCGTCGGTATCGCTATTGGCAGCTCCGAGAATGAACAAGTTGCTGTTACTGTAGAATGAGGTTCCGATTTGGCCAGTCGATAAATTGCCACCAACCGGCACGTTATTAACACTCCAATTAACGATTAATGGTGACAGGTTTATATTAGGGTCGACTTCAATGAATCGAATGACTGAGAGATAAATTGAATCTAGGATAGCAAACGGACCTGAAGCTCTGGTTTCCGTGTAAGCCGTTCCATTCCAGCCGGAGCCTGCATTTAGATTGCGAATAGAGTTTGTTGATGCGTTACTGGTGCCGGGCTCGGTAAGGGTGTAAAGAGCGCCAGAGTTTGTATTGTCGACCACCTTTACGTCATACGTCGCGGTGCCGCCCGTGCTGAGCAACTCGGCACGAACTCGAACTCGAACCATAGCGTCTTGAGTAAGCGCAAATGAATAGTCGCCGAGCATATCGGTGGTGGTCGTTTGAATCACCGAGCCACTATTATTGAGCAGTTCTACCGTTGCGCCACGCACTGCTTGTTGGCTAATTGCATTGTAGTCTAGTCTTGGGAACGGCGCTGAATCGGTAGTGGGGACTAAGTCGTAGCTTATCTTTCCGGCAATAGTAATGCTATCGGTAATCTCGATGCTGATAGAGACCGCAGAGCTTTCCGTGCCTGACTCAGCACTGATTTGATAGCTCAGAGAACTTTGAAGGTCGGTTGCTGTGCCGGTGATTTCACAAGCAAGTTGGTCGGCAGAAAGCGCTAGTGTTAGCCCAGCAGGCAGTGCCGGTGAACTTTGGCAATTAGTGATTGGTTGATTGTTATTAGAAGCGAGCCTGATTGGTGATATCGCTTGATCTTGCTTGATCTTGCACGATGACAATTGTCGTTTGCGGACTGGACAGTGAGAAGGGTTCGGCCTCACATATTAGCAAACAAATAATGCCTGGTAGAGAGGCTCGTATTTGTTGTTGGGTCGAGGACTGAGCGTGCGAATTAGGTGCTACTGATAGGGCCGTAATGCCAATGACAAACAAAGAGCAAAAAGCTAGGCGTGTGAATATAAAGATGTATCTAGTCATCGAATTCTCATCAGAGATGGCAATCAAATCCATGCTTGGTTTGATACAGCGTTCAGTCAACTATTCTGACAGATCCTTGTTTTGCTTTCCAATTTTGCAGCATCTTTTCCGTGAAGAGTTTTACCAAGCTAAAACAGCACGGTGTGTCCAAGTTTATTGCTTAAGCAGTTTGGCACACTAAAAATTACCGAAAAGTCTTAGGCCCACCGTCATCGACAGGCCAAGGTATAGACTGCAAATAATCAAGCCGATACCCCAAACCCACATCCACATTTGTTGACCTTTTCGGCCCAGATAGGTGAGCACGATACCAATTAGAAAACCCAGAACAGCGGTAAGCAGCAACATATCGTCACTTGAATGAACCGCAAGTTGCTCTTTAGGTATCTCCCCTTCTCTGTATCGCGCCATGGTGTTTTTCTACTTCAGTGCTTTTCTACTTTGAGTCTTTTGTTCGCATAGTGCAGAATTCTTCGGCAGTGCTCGGGTGAATTCCAACAGTTGAATTAAAATCTGCTTTGGTAGCGCCGGCTTTAATTGCGATGGCGATACCTTGCATGATTTCTGCCGCATCAGGCCCAACCATGTGCGCGCCAACAACCTTGTCTGAATCAGCATTGACAATCAATTTCATCATCGTGCGCTCGGTATTGTCGGTTAAGGTGTGCTTTAGAATTCTGAATTCAGAAGTATAGGTATCAACATTCGCCAACTGCTCTCGAGCTTGTTCTTCACTCAAACCAACTGATCCAACGGGCGGTTGTGAAAACACCGCGGAAGGGACGTTGCTATGATCGGCAAAGCGTTCGTTGTTACCAAAAAACGTATCGGCAAAGGCGTGCCCTTCCATCGTAGCAACCGGCGTTAATGCGATTCGGTCTGTAACATCGCCTACGGCAAACACACTTTCAACGTTAGTCCTAGAATACTTATCAACAGGTATCTCGCCTTTGGCGCCAAGTTTAACACCCGCATTGTCCAAGTTCAGCGCGTCAACATTTGGCTTACGGCCGGTGGCATATAAAACACAGTCTACCGTCTTGGTACTGCCGTCGGTCAGAGTGACCAATTTACGGCCATCGCTATCTAATTCGATTTTCTCGATATTGGTTTCGAGGCGTAAATCGATGCCTTTTTTAACGATTTCAGACGACAAATGATTGCGAATATCGTTATCGAAACCGCGTAAGATTTGCTCTCCTCGATACAGCAATGTGGTGTCGGTGCCAATGCCATTAAAAATTCCAGCAAACTCAACCGCGATGTAACCGCCGCCTACAACAATTGCAGACTTGGGCTGGTTCTCTAAGTGAAAAACTTCGTTTGAGCTTATTGCATGCTCAATGCCGGGCACATTTGGATAGAACGGTGTGCCGCCTGTGGCAATGAGAATTTTATCGGCCTTAAGCTGCTGCTCGCCGGGCTCGCTTGTATTTATCAGCTTTACTGTGTTGGCATCTAGAAGACTCGCGGTGCCATATAAGATTTCTACGCCTGCATTGTTGAGTAGATTTTCGTAGATACCGTTTAACCGATCGATTTCTTTGTCTTTGTTTTCGATTAGTCGGGACCAGTCAAAACTATCAACCGACGTGTTCCAACCATAATGTCGGCTGTCTTCAAAGTCTTCATGAAAGTGAGCGGCGTAAACCATCATTTTCTTTGGTACGCAACCGCGAATAACACAGGTGCCGCCGTAGCGAAATTCTTCACAAATAGCGACTTTAGCGCCATGGCCTGCAGCGATGCGAGCAGCTCGGACACCGCCGGAGCCGCCACCGATGACGACCAAATCATAAATACTCATTGTTGATGTTCCTTAGAAAGTTCGTTTGTATATTCTATTCTTAAGTATACCGCTTGGCTTGTGACCAAATAAGTAGCACGCAATAAAAAAGGCTCTTTCCAAATGGTAAGAGCCCTATCTTGGTCATTTATTGACCGCGCTATTGAGTAAAAGTTTTTTACTCAATAGCGCGTATGGGCAATATCTATCTACTCAGCCAATTGACCTTTCATTTTTTGCATAGCGCGTTTTTCGATTTGGCGAATTCGCTCAGCCGAAACACCGTACTCAGCAGCAAGCTCATGCAGTGTTGCCTTTGAATCAGATAGCCAGCGACGTTGTAAGATATCTTTGCTTCGCTCATCTAAATCAGCGATTGCGTCATACAGAGCATCGCGATTGTTATCGCTGGTCTCTGTCTTCATCACTAGTTCTTCAGGGTTGTATCGCATGTCTGGCAAATAGCCTGACGGGCTTGTGACGAAGTCGTCGTCATCACTGTCGGCGCCATCAAAGGCAACGTCAGTGCTGGTCATGCGTTGCTCCATTTCGCGAACAGTTTTCACAGGCACATCGAGATTGCTAGCGAGGTCTTGAGTTTCGCTCTCGGTCATTGCGCTGAGTGACTTGCGGCTTTTGCGCAAATTAAAGAACAGTTTACGTTGCGCTTTTGTAGTTGCAACTTTTACGATCTTCCAATTTTTCAGAACGTATTCGTAGATCTCAGCTTTGATCCAATGAACCGCGTACGATACTAAGCGTATGCCACGATCGGGGTCGAAATTCTTTACTGCTTTCATTAAGCCAATGTTGCCTTCTTGAACAAGGTCAGCAACGGGCAGGCCATAGCCTGTGAAGCCTTTGGCAACGTGGACTACATGGCGTAATTGCGAAAGAACAAGTTCGCGTGCCGCGTCGACATCTTCATGATCGCGGAACTGACGTGCAAGACGAGCTTCGTGCTCGGCACTTAATACGGGTGCTGAGTTAGCGGCTTTTAGGAAGCCCGCCAAATTAGCGTCTGGGTGTAACGATACTGGGTTAGCAGCCATAAGTTATTTCTCCTGTTGCTTCTAAAATGAGCCCTAATATAGGCACTCGAGAGGCTTTGTTAAGCAGTCGTCAATCATTGATAACGTGTTTACGGAACAATATTAGCACTCAGCATACGAGAGTGCTAATAAATTTAATTTCTGTTAATACCATCAAATTTTATAACTCTTAATCCTGACCTAGTGGCATTAGTAGCATATTCAAGTTTCGGCGTACAAAAAATGACAAATGAATAGCAAATATCAGGCTAAATACACCTCTTATTCTAATTCTTGATAGATTGAACGACCCTTGAGCCAGCTCTGTATCGAACGGGCATTAAAAAAGGCGCTAAAAAGCGCCTTTTTCACTAAGCCTTTATTAAGAATAAGACCTATTTCTTGCCGTAACGGTTCTTGAATCGACCAACACGGCCTTCAGTGTCCATTACTTTCTGCTTGCCAGTGTAGAACGGGTGGCAATCAGAGCAGATCTCTACATGTAGGTCTTTACCTAGTGTTGAGCCTGTTGTGAATGTGTTTCCGCATGCACAGGTTACTTTG
>CAKZRZ010000223.1 GCA_937918955.1 uncultured Arenicella sp. | reverse complement strand
GTGATTAGTGGTGCTAGTGCAGAGATTTCGCATGCAGCATCTAATACCGTGGTGTCCGGAGAGCCGAACCAAAGTGTCGTATTGGAGAATTCTCCGTCATCGATTAAAGGGGTGAGTGGTGGACAGCCGTCACTATCTTATAAACCATTCCAAAAAGAGCCAACGACGAATTCCTTTGTCTTAAATAACACAGCCGGTTGTACAAACTATGTCTTGCGACGGCTCAATCTGGATGACATGGGCCGGTGGCCCGATGCGCATGGCTGGAATGAAGCCGCTCGAGATGCTGGTTACGTGGTTAGTGATACACCACCGGCGGGAACGAAGGGAGCGGTCATGGTTTTTGAAGCTGGCGTGTCAAGCGCACATTCCACAGCCGGGCATGTAGCTTACGTTGAGGACGTGGTATACCATTCGGACGGTACGATGACAGTGAAAATCAGCGA
The DNA here is from genome assembly GCA_937918955.1 of uncultured Arenicella sp. Taxonomy (GTDB): domain Bacteria; phylum Pseudomonadota; class Gammaproteobacteria; order Arenicellales; family Arenicellaceae; genus Arenicella. The sequence goes on along the minus strand of CAKZRZ010000223.1, from coordinate 4,714 downwards.
GGCAAATGTTGTGTATGGCAAGAACGGTTCGGTAATATGGGGCACTCATACCGATCCGACTACCCGCGAGCTTAAATTGCAGATTGGTGACGATGGGAAAGTGATATCAATAAACGGGAAACCGATACCGTTAGGTGGTGTAAGCTTTATCTTGGGCAGGCCTGCAGGATAAGAGTGACCAGACCTTGCAAGCCTGAATGGGCAGTGTTTCGGTTGGTGGTGTTGTTCCTCACACTTAGGAGCCTGTTATACACTTCAGAGACAGACGTGAGAGGCTTTCAGCATGACACGTCAACCCTATCCAAGCGATGCGAGCGACGAGGCGTGGGCTGTCGTCGCTCCCTCCCTGACCTTCATAACCGAAGACGCTCCGCAGCGCGACCATGCACTGCCCACCGATCTGCCGCGTAGTCTACCGTTTTGCAGTAGAGACGTTGCATTGCAACGTCTCTACTGAAGGCCGGGGTCGTTGAGACGCTCGTCCACGATCGGCGCGTGCTAGTACGTGCCATCACAGGGCGCGCACCGACGCCGCGCGCACGATGCCATCGACCCCAGAACGCGGCGCGCGCCAGCGATGATAGGCAGCAACGCCGCACGGGGAGCAAGGTCCACGTGGCGAGTGATCCGCTGGGCCAGTTGCTGGTCGTCGTCGCGCCCGCCAACAGACCGGAACGCGCGCCGGTCGCTGCAGTGGCGGAACGGGTTCGAGCCGTTACCGGCGAGTCGGTCGACGTGGCGTTTGTCGACCAAGTCGATATAGGGGCAAACAACCAGCGGCCGACGCCCACGGCATTCGGCTTGAGGTGTCAAACGGTCGGACGCCAACGTAGCTTTGTGCTGCTGCTGCGCCGCTGGGTTGGTGAGCGGGGCATCACCTAAATAGCGCGCGTTCGCCGGTTGGCACGCGATAATGAGTGGTTGCCAGAGACTATGGCGGGGTTGCATGTTGGCCGTTGCGATGCTCATGCTGAAGCGGTTCAGTACCGCGATGGTCGAAAGAACAGAACAGGCTCTAGTGGTTGTGGTAGTGTATTGTAATTGAGGAGATATCCCTATGCTTATTGGTGCCGATATAGATCAGCTTTATGCCACGATTGCGGTATTTCGACGGAGCAGTGCAGAGCTAAATGAGGCGTTTCAGCGTGCAATACAGGCAATGCAGGCAATGCAGCAGAGTCCGTGGATCGGACGAAATCGTGAACAGGCTGAAGCGGTGTGGGAACGGATTCAGGTCCAATTTCCACCAGTAATAAGCACTCTTGAAGAGCTGATCGCACGTACCGAACGGTTCGCTAACAATTTGGCTGAGGCAGGGCGGAGCTTTAATGAGCCGGCGTTGATCAATTGGGGGGTGGGGCAGCGCCCGACGGATGCTGAGAAGAACAATGGGTTGAGAGACATTAATATTGCTACTCCTGCTCAGTGTCAGGCAGATACAGAATTAACAAAAATAAAATCTGCATTAAATATATTAAAAACCACAGGACATGGATTGGATATAATATCTTCAATTTACGAAGTAACAAAAGTAGCCGGAGGTTTGAGGATTGTTAAGGGAACTACTTATCCTAAGCAGTTGGAAGTGAGAGGAAGCAAAGAAATTCTTGAGATGGCATTTCTTAATCCGAACTTGCGGCACTTAAAAGGTGAAACGAAAAATATCCTTCAGAAAATGATATTCAATCCCTCTAAAAATGCAATTCCTAAAAAGGTGCCAAGTACGATAATATCGGATTTTTTTGTCACACTAGCTGATAATGTATTAGATAACTGGGAGGAATACAAGTGTGAAGCACAAAATTGGCAAAAGACTGTAGCTGGAATAGCTATCGATACGACCGTTGATACGGTACTTTTAGGGTTGGGGTCTGCTGGTGGTACATTTGCAGGTGGTGTTATCGGTGGTGCGTTGCTTGGTGTAGTCAGTGGTGGTACATTAGCGCCATTGGGTGTAACGATCGGTGCGAATGTAGGTGGGATTTTGGGATCGTATGCGTCGGGAATAGTTTCAGATTGGATAAAAGATCAAAAGTTGTATAAAGACATGAAAGAAGTTCTAGTTGATAAAGGGGCCGACCTTATTGATGAGACTGTTCAGACAGGGCAAAAAATGGTTGAGGATGGGCAAAAGGTAGCCCAAGAAACGATAACAACAGTTATACAAACGGGGCAGCAGGTACAGCGAGTATTCAATAACTTGATCAGTAGTAACTTGAAGTGGTGGGGTACGTGAAAAAGACGGCATACTTACTTCTTTTCTTGGTATGCGTTAATATGATCATGCTTCCATTCGAAGCAAAGGAGCATTGCATATGGTATCAACTCTTCGTCTTTCTACTGACGAACTGGCGTTCGCACTACTGTTGAATAACCAACCACTTGCGGCCCAGCAAGTGTTAATAAGCGGGGTTGGACGCGAATTGAGTAAAGATGAAGCCCAAGGCCGGCTTTCGGCAGCAGGTAGTGCACTCTTCGGGCAAGGCTTTGTTGATATCCGAGATGATGGATCAGTCGTTTCTTCACCAGCACTGACGGAGATAAGTCTCGTGCTTACCCAAGCATCGGCTACTCTTCGATTTTCGTTATCGACGCGAGTCGGTCAACGTGCGCTCTCGTATCATTTCATTAATGATGCTATCTACGAGCACTGGATTGATCGAAGTGTTACTCACGTTGTGTCACGGGTGAGTGAAGATGTTATAGTGGAGGGAGGTGATGCCTTTTTTGATCTTGGTCAGTTCCAAGAAGTTGCTACAGCAACCGGTGTACTTCCCGACCAAATCTTTCGTCAAGCTCTCCGTCAGCGCGATCTCGCTGTAACGGTTGATTTACTTCGTAGCCATGGGATATCCGAGGCCACATGTACATTGCTAGCCGAAGATATGGTAAATACGAAAGCTATTGGCGATATGTTGGCCATTTACTACAGCGGTGAACATCGAGTGCCAGTGTCGGATGAGGGTTGTCTGATAGTGTTTGGACAGCAGCGGTTTTGGCTCGTTCAGCCAGAAAAACAAGTGGAAGAAGTAGGGGTAAAGTTACTGCCGAGCACAGTGGAGGTTGTCCATGAGCAGGTGCGGCGTCTGACGAAGGTTTGTCAGCAGATTGCTACAAGAGAAGCGACTGCAGCAAGGTTGCAGAACAAGTAAGTTTCCAGTACTGGGAATGCCTTTTTCTAAATCATGGAGGTGCATAAATGAAGCTCCATTTCTTCTGTATCTCTTCAGTCTTTCTGCTAGTGTTGTCTTTAACACTAGCTGTACCACAAACACGGACGGTATATGCGAGCGGGGTAGAAATTACTGTAACCACGCTCGAGGATACGTCGAATACAGATGGTAAGTGCTCGTTGCGTGAGGCGATAGAGGCAGCAAATACCAACAATCCAGTAGACGCCTGTTCGCCTGGCAGCTCTAGTACCTTCGACATTATTACTTTTCACCAGAGTGGGGTAATCGAGCTTACTAGTACGTTGCCTATCATTAAGGGTCAGCTGAGAATCGATGGTAGCAATCAGTCTGTTACGATTGATGGTAAAGACTCGGCAAGGATCATGGAAGTAGATCAGGATGCTAATCTTGAGATCATTAATTTGATATTCGTGAATGGGTATGCACCCGGTCCCAATTCTGGCGGAGCTATTCGTAACCTAGGCAAGTTAACTGTAACCAATAGTACTTTCCGTAATAATAAAGCAAGTAGTGGTGGCGCTATCGGCAATGCCGGCAACCTGTCAATAACTAATAGTGCCTTCATCGAAAATCGCGCCTTCGTATACGGTGGTAGTATTATCAATGGTGGCGAACTGACGATTGAAAATAGCACATTTGCTAGAAATCGTGCAGATTACGGTGGTGGGATTGCCAATGTGCAGAGAGGAAAAATGAATGTGAACAGTAGTACGCTTTCTGAAAATGGCGCTGTTTTAGCAGGGGGTGGTATCTTTATAGCCGATGGTAGCGATAGCGTAATAGTCAACAACACGATAATTGCAAGAAGTCGTAGTGGTGGGGATTGCAAAGGGACATTCAATCCCGGAAGTAAACATAATCTGATAGAAGATGGTACTAATACTTGTGGTTTGGCAAATAACGATAATGGCAACATCGTCGGCCAAGATCCAAAGCTTGGGGTATTGACCGACACAGTTCCCTACTACTTCCCGCTAAATGCAGATAGCCCTGCACTCAATGCAGCGGACACAACAACATGCCTCAGTAAAGACCAACGTGGCGTTACTCGCCCGCAAGGTGGTCGGTGCGATATTGGAGCAGTTGAGATGATCTTAACGTGGCTACCGCTCGTATCTCGCTATTGAGCGTACTGTATCGTGTGATCTATAGGTCATCCGCTCCATCCTTGCCGATCCAAGGCCTACTCCAGTAAAGGAAGCGCGGCTGTACTCTGAAAAAGAACACGGATGGACATGGTATGGTATAGACGGGATCAGCACGGATCGTTATGATCCGTGCTAATCCGTCATATCCGTGGCAATCCGTGGCCGATTCCGTTTGGCACGGCTTATTGATCCGTAGCCAATGACCTAATTGTTCTGACGCAAAAACTTGCTGAGTCAGCTTATCATGCAGGAGCGAACGAAAGAACGGACAAGGCTTTGCTGTGACCATATGAATCTTCACGGCTACAGAAGAGGAATTGCGCTATGACCTTAACTGCGAACAGTGTTCCCACACGGGCCGAAATATCAGTC
>CAKZRZ010000222.1 GCA_937918955.1 uncultured Arenicella sp. | reverse complement strand
TACTTTTTTCGAAGCTGCTTTTTTAGCTACCTTTTTGGTAGTTTTTTTAGCGGCTTTCTTTGCTACTTTCTTAGTCGCCTTTTTGGTGACTTTCTTGGCGGCTTTCTTAGTCGCCTTTTTAGTGACTTTCTTAGCGGCCTTTTTAGCTACTTTTTTCGTAACTTTTTTGGCTACTTTCTTAGCGGCCTTTTTAGCTACCTTTTTTGAGGCTTTCTTGGCAGCGGCTGCTGTCGTTGTCTTTTTTACTTCTGCCTTTTTAGCAACTTTTTTTGCTTTCTTTTTTGACTTGGCTGCGGCCATTTGATCCTCTCTCTGATATTTGAGACTGGTTGTGGTATTCGTAGCGACAAAATTATTATCGCAAAGTTTTTCTCAAGTGAGCTCTTAAATCAAAACTATTTGGCAAAAAAACTTCTGACCAAAATAGAAGTTATCAAACCCGATAACGACATAATTTAAACTCAAACTATACTTTTAATACAAACAAGTGGCTCCAACTATAGTTAAGCAACGCTAAATGTCAAGTAAAGCCCCTGAGGTTAGTGCATAGAGAGTTTAGCTCGGTATAATACGCGGCTGTTTACGAACTCTTTTATATAGCTATCTAATGTCTGAATTTTTATTCTCTTATGGCCTTTTCATTGCCAAAATCATCACGGGCCTAATCGCACTTGTTTTTGCCGTAGCCATAGTAAGCGGCAGTCGAAAAAAAGAACAGGCATCAAGTTTAAAGGTAACCAGTTTAAATGATAAATATCGAGAACTTAAAGACACGGTCACACAATCAATTCTGGATAAAAAACAGTACAAGGCTCTTTTGAAAGAAAGAGAAAAAAGTGCCAAGAAGGAAAAGAAATCCTCCAGGGTCAGCGCAGTGAGACCAAAGTTATTTGTGCTTGATTTTGAAGGCGATATTCGCGCATCTGAGGTCGAAACGATGCGCGATGAAATCACTGCGTTGTTATCCGTTGCAGAGCCTCAAGATGAAGTGTTTATGAAATTAGACAATTCTGGCGGGGTGGTGCACGAACATGGCTTGGCCGCGTCGCAATTGCAGCGAATTAAGGATGCTAAATTAAATTTCACCGTATCTGTGGACAAGGTTGCCGCAAGTGGTGGTTATATGATGGCCTGTGTTGCCGATAAGATCATTGCGGCTCCGTTCGCTATTGTTGGTTCGATCGGGGTCTTAGCACAACTTCCTAATTTTAATAGACTGCTTGATAAAGTTGGCGTTGATTGGGAGCAGCATACCGCCGGCGAATATAAACGCACGGTTACGATGTTCGGCGAGAATAGTGATAAAGAGCGTGAGAAGTTAAAGCTGGAGTTGCAAGAAACGCACGATCTGTTTCGCGACTTTGTTTCGGAAAATCGAGCAAAGCTGGATATTGATAAAGTATCAACCGGCGAACATTGGTATGGCAAGCAAGCACTCGAGCTCAACCTTGTTGATGAGTTGCTTACCAGCGATGAGTATTTGGTTAAGGCACTTGAAGAGTTTGATATTTACGAGATCAGTATCGAAGTAAAACAAGGCTTACAAGATAAGTTGCTTGGTGGGCTGTTTTCAAGTGCCTCCAGAGCGGCGAACGAATTGGCCAACTTGGACAATAAGTCTAAATACAATTAGTATTTTTTGCGATTACGGCGCTTTGCGGTTGTGAGTTGCTAGGCTGGCTTTTACAGGTGATTTAGTGTTTGCCGAGCGGGTACTTTGGCTCGCCGAGTTTCACACGCTAATAGCTTTGATGCTTCTAAGAGAGGTTCTCTGGAGCATGTTGCTCTGCTGTAAAAATTAATTCGCTTAGAGTAAGTCTGACTTAATTGATAAACACAAAATTCGAAAAGCGTTAACACAATTCTGGAGCGTGGCGCGCAAGACGAACAAAGTTCTAGGCGAGCAACACCTGATTTGAAGTATCAAAAGCCTAAGGAGTAGATCTTGTTCTGGATGGCTTAGTTGTCAAATACCCTGGCAACTCATAATGTTCCTTTAGTCAAGACGCGCCTAGTATGCGAAGCAGGTGTAAACCCTTCACTTTTTAGTGATGTCTGGCGACTATTTTGCGGCCGCTTGATGTGTCTAACTAATTCGGCGCGATTAAAATCAAATCAAAAACTACAGAGTATAAGTGCTCAATCGCAAGCTCTTATCTTCTAAAACTCGTTAGTTCCGATTTGTAACGTTAAGGTTGCGTTAAGAAAGCTTTAGTAAAATGTTAAGTTCCATCACTGCTCTTTACGCTAGGCTATAATTTAGCGATATAAACCAAGGTAAATACTCTTATGTCTGACTCAAAACGTATTCTTTCACAGCCTCGAACCGTCTTACTTATTTTAGGCTCTTTCGCCTTAAGCGCGTGCACCACCATTAACCCATACACTAATGAAACTCAAACAAGTAAAGCTGCGTATGGTGCCGGAGTAGGGGCCTTAGCCGGCGCGGTTATTGGGTTAATTAGTGGTGATGATAGTCGTGAGCGACGTAAGCGAGCACTGCTCGGAGCTGGTCTTGGTGCTATCGCTGGTGGCTCAGTTGGCTACTACATGGATGTTCAAGAAGCAAAATTACGTCAGCAGCTTTCAGGAACCGGAGTTAGTGTTACTCGGCAAGGTAATAATTTGGTTCTAAATATGCCATCGAATATCACATTCGGCGTAGATAGCGCGAATATAAGTGGCGACTTTTACGATGTTCTAAACTCGGTTAATTTGGTTGTTAAGGAATACAATAAAACCTTAATTGAAGTGATGGGGCACACCGATAGCACGGGCTCGAGCAGCCATAATCTAGCATTATCTGAGCGCCGAGCAGGTTCAGTGGCACAGTACTTTCGCAGTCGAGGCGTTGAGCATCTTAGACTCGCCACCTATGGACATGGTGAAGACTATCCAGTTGCGTCTAACGCAAGCGAACAAGGGCGAGCACTAAATCGAAGAGTTGAAATTGTTTTGGTGCCTATTACAGGCTAGAAAAATTTGTTGAAGGCTACAATCGCGTAGCAACCGCCAGTCAAACAGAGGCTGATCATCACGGCCGCAGACCCTAAGTCTTTAGCGCGTCCTGCGAGTTCGTGATGCTCCAGCCCAACACGATCAACGGTGGCTTCAACGGCTGAATTGAGTAGTTCGACTATTAGCACGATAGCCACCAAAACACAGAGTAGCATCTTCTGGCTAAGGCCTTCTCCTATCCATATCCCCAGCGGTATAAAAATACAGGCAAGCGCAAGCTCTTGCCGAAAGGCACTCTCGTGTTTAAACGCCGCACTCAGTCCTTTCATTGAGCAGTTAAATGCTTTCCATGCACGTGCAAAGCCGGTGCCATTGTTTAAAGGGTGATTCATAGGAGCGAGCCTCGATTTGGTCTGATATTGCGCCTATTTTACCGTATTTTTATTGCTTCTACAGAATGCGAATTGATTCTCAAACGGCAAATACTTTCACCAGCATGCAAGTGACTAGGCGGCTAATTTAAATCTGTAGTGACGAAGCATTTTTGACTTGGCCAAGTTTATAAGCCTGGTGCTTGCCATTTTCCGTCGCTATCAAAATCGACATAGATAGGGTTGGAGTAGGCATATGGAGCTAAGTCGGGATAGACAGTTTGGTAGTCTTGAGTTGCTTGCCCGTTGACCTCCACTGTTACAAATGAATCTTTCTCAAAGGACAAGGGCACGAGTAGTGTGTGTGAGTCACCGGGGTTGAGTTCATATTGATCAACCGTCTTGCCGTTTATTTGAACCTTAATTTGATTGACTGGTATCCAGTTTGCCGAGTCAATTTTTAGGCTTAGCTGGCCTCGTTGCCCCTGAAAAGTGCCGCCCATTTGCGCGCCCGAAAGTGAAATATCTAGTAGTGGTCCAGTGGTGCCGTAGGCGTTACCCGACTTTAGTGAACGAATAAACTCGGTTTGATCAAAGCCGATCACAGAGTCGCTTTGCATTGCGACCATTGTCCGAGGCACGGCGACCTGTTCATTGGCAGAATGTGAGTCACTATTGGCTGTAGCAACGATGCGCTCACCTTGCTTAAGCAGTGACAACCAATCTTTACGCAAGGCCTGAATGCGCTCTTGGTTATGTTCACCACCTGGGTTTATCACTTCGAATAAATCGATATCGATATCACGCACACCAGTATGTTCGTGCGGCTCAATTAAGAAATTATTGGGGTGGCTATGTAGAGGTTTATTCGGATTATAGGGGTGATTTGCCGCGCCCATGTGATCAAAGAAATTGCCATTTTCAGCTATTTCGTCCCAATTGCTTGGGAGCTC
>CAKZRZ010000221.1 GCA_937918955.1 uncultured Arenicella sp. | reverse complement strand
TCGTTCCCGTTTAATCATCACAAATCGCTTTCTTGGGCGTTTGCGAAATCACTGAATTTTGGTGTGCGCATCGCTTTAAGAATTCGCATAAACGTTCTCGGGCGCGAAAATATGATTGCTGGCCCTGCGGTGATTATTATGAATCATCAATCTAATTTTGACCCACTATTACAAGGCCCCGTGTTCCCTAAAAACACGGTGATCATCGCAAAAAAAGAGCTTCGCAAAATTCCACTTTGGGGCAGGCTTTTGGATGCGACTAACAACATCATGGTAGACCGAAAAGCAAAGGGTAAAAATGGCTCAAGCATTGATCTTGCTGTCCAGCGCTTACGAGCCGACGATTGCTATATTTGGATATTTCCTGAAGGAACACGCAGCCAAGGCAAAAAAATGGCGCGTTTTAAACAAGGTGCTTTCAAGATGGCAATTAGAGCGCAAGTTCCGATTATCCCTATGATTTCAAAACCGCTGGAAGATGTGCTGAACGTGCCTCAAAAAAACGCAAAGGGCGGGCAACACGAAATTAAAATTCTCGAGCCAATCGAAACAATTGGAATGACCGATGGCGACGTGGAGAACCTACTCCATCAGTGTGAAAAAATTTACCAGCAACAATTGTCTAAATATTGGGGAATTCCTGCCGAGGATGTATTCACAGAGCACTAAACCTCTTATAGAGGTATTGGAAATCAGTCGTTGTGAAGACTCAAGATCATCTGAATGTCGTTTCTACTTAAACCTTTGAGCAATTGAGATTCATCATGATTTAGACCTTGACCCGCCAAGATGGCTTCTTCTATTTGATAGGCAATTTCACTGGTCGCAGCATAGTAAAGTGATGGATACAGCTCATTAAGTTGACTAACCATGCGATAAATTAGTTCCTTTTGCCGAGAAGCATCTAAGTCTTTTCGTTTTTCTTCCACATCGAGCCTCGTTTTTAGTGCGGACATATTCTTCATTAGTTTACACTGTGCCGGTGTATTTATTCGAGACACTAAATCTAATACTAAATTGTTAAGTGCGAATCCCCAGGTTCACCGAGCTTATCGAACAAAAAGTTTTCATGACAGAAAGCAGTCATCTAATTGTCATAGCACTAACTAAACAGCGTAAATGTCAACTTGAGTATCGTTGTAGCATGCACCATCGGCCATATCAGCTTTATGTGACGGAATGAGCGCATTGATCGTCAAACTAGATTCGCTTTCAGACATCCAAGCGCCCTTGGGCACATAAAGCACGCCAGGCTTGACCTTGTCACTCAACGATAATTCAAGCACTATTTCGGCGAACTGATTCTTTAGTGCTACTTTTTGGCCAGCGATTAGGCATTTTGCTTGAGCATCATTTGGATTCATTTCAACTCGATACGGCTCAGCGTTAGCATGAGTACCTCCCAAGGTAGAGTTAATACGTTTATCCGAACTTGGGCTCACTAGAATAAATTCGTAGTCACGCAGCAACTCTTTATAACGAGGCAACCCTAACCCAGCGCGCTCTTCTTCTTCCGAGTTGTAGAGTAAGGCTTTGTTTATCGGTGAGTTTGGTGCTGAATCTCTGAATGCAACATTATTCTTAGCACTCAAGATTTGAGCGTTATCGATCAGCTCACCTTCATCAGGTAAATTCTCAACAGCCGCGCTCATCATTTGCTCATCAGTTTCAGAAAACTCACTGTCGGCAAAACCAAACACTTCAGCCAATTCGCGAAAAACGCGAGTATTCGCACGAGACTCGGCCACTGGTTTAATCGCAGCTTTAGTTCGCTGCAAGGCTGTATGTCCATAGGCTTTGTATAAGTCTCCATATTCCATCGAACTGCAAGCAGGCAAAATGATGTCTGCATACCGCATACTGTCAGTCATATTGATGTCGTAGCCGACAATAAACAAGTCTTCAGTCTCAAGAGCCCGTTTAAGAAGCCCTTGCCGAGGGTGCACCGCAATCGGGTTATGGTTATAAATAAACAAGGCTTTAATTGGCACATCCAAATCATCATCAACAATGTGCGCGGCAACATCTAGAATATTGATAGTGCGGGTTTGGGGGTCGATCCAGTCAGGGCGCTTAAGACACTCTCGATCAATTTTGAAATAAGAAGAAGGGTCACAAATACCCGCCCCCTCTTCCAAAAAGTTGCCTGTAAGCAACGGCAATGACATCGCGCCACGGATTGCTGAGCCGCCACTGCGACTGCGCTCTAAGGCAACCCCAATACTCAGTGACGCGGGCTTCAGCGTGCACCAATACTCAGCGAAACGAGTAATATCGTTTACACTCAAACCACATTTTTCGGCCGCAAGCGCTAGCGAATATTGCTGTGCATGCTCAAGGAATTGATCGGCACCGCTCACATTTTCATTAATAAATTCCTTATCTAATCCGCCCTTTTGGGCAATTAAATTAGCCACTGCATAAGCTAATATTAAGTCCGTTCCGGGATTAATTTGCAGGAATAAATCAGCATCATCGGCGATACGTATTCGCTTTGGGTCGATCACCACAACTTTCGCACCTTGCTTGCGCGCCTGGCGAATTATTTTGATTAGGTGTAAGTGCCCTACGGTGATGTTGTTGGCCCAAATAACGATCAACTTAGATGACGCCATCTCGGCATAGGCTATGCCGCCAGTGTCACCGAGGACAGACTTCCAAGCGGCGGACGATATTCCAGCACAAAGGGGCGCACTATCAAGCTGCGAAGCCCCAAGACGATTGAAGAAACGCGCGTCCATCGAACCAACCGATAAAAGCCCCATTGGCCCAGCGTACTTTAATGGAAGAATCGCTTGCGGCCCATGCTCAGCGATTACACGGTCAAAATTATGCTTGATCTCTCGGTAGGCTTGATCCCAAGAAATGGATTCGAAGCTCGGCTTGCCATCATTGACAACACGTTGAAGTGGTGTTGTTAAACGCTTGTCTCCATGTACCCATTCGACCATGCCCGTCGCAACTTTGCTACAGATTTTGCCATTGGTAAAAGGGTTGGCCTTCGAGCCTCGAACCTTGACGATTTTTTCGTCGACAATATCGACGGTTAAACTACAGGTGTCTGCGCAATCGAGCGGGCAGACAGTTTCACTTGTGCGAACATTCTCTGAATCAAACAGCATAGCGAGCTCCGACAAAAATCACGGAAAAAAGACTAAGGACTATGCTTGAGACTAAATCAAAGTGCTAATTAATACTACGCCACAACTCTACTTTAAACGGCAAACATTTTGAGCGACCTGTATTTAGGTAAAAAAAGAGCCGCGACTAAGCAGCTCTCTGTGAGTAGTAATGAACCAAATCGTCGTGACCGCCTATGTGTTGGTCTCCGAAGAAGATTTGCGGGACGGTGCGACGTTTGCTTCGTGTCACCATTTCAACTATTTTCTCGGGCTGAAATTCAACGTCAATCTCCTTATAGTCGATCCCGCGCGCTTCGAGGATACGCTTTGCAGCCTTGCAATATGGACAATAGTCTTTGGAATAAATCGTTACGTTTTGAGGGGTCTTCTTAGACATAGTTAGCTCCTGATGCACACACATCGCTATAGTTTACGATGTCACTATAGCGTCGTGCTCGGCTCACCGATATGCTTAATCGTCGAGCTTTTATGTCTTATTTTCCAGCGTGCTTAAAGCCCTAGTACAACACTAATCCATATGTGCTACAGACATCTCGAATAAAGATACTTAAGATAGCGTTCAAGGATAGATAACTGTTAAACAAAAGTAGTCCCTAACCCTACATAACTTAAGCATCATGATCAGACTAACATCGAAATGGATTCTCAAAAACGGCTTAACCGAGAGGCTAATGCAGAACTTAAATTCAGCCTCTGAACTCATTCAAACTGAAGAGTCGGGTACGTTAATGTATTTAGTTCACCTAGACGAAACGCAGGCCACGAAAAAGGCAACTGCAATAACATTCATTGAAATATATAAGAGCCGGCTCGAATATAGCCAACAAAATAAGGGCCAAGTGTTCGCAAACTTTAGAGAGCAAAATATCGAATTCTTCGAGGAAGACCATAAAAATCCAGGCTGGCCAGTGATCGAGTCACAAGTTCTTAAACTAGATTCTGGTTTAGTTCAGTCGATACACCATGGAGATGTCAATCTCAGCAGGAAAGAGGCTGCTTACCGCATTTAAAATCAGCAAACGTCTCTTCAATACGACGCAAATGAAGAAGCTATAGAAGGCTGATCAATACAGCCTTCTACATTCAAACCTATTTTACAAAATTTTCGTTAGCCTTAACGGTTAAGGGATGATAACCGGGCTTAGCTTCGGCAAACGCTTTGCGAGCCAAGGCTTTACCTTTATCAGTTTTAGAGAGCTCACGGTAAAGCGGCTTAACTAATTTATTACGCCCAATCGTTGTAAGGTATTGATACAAACGCGACATTGCAGGCTCGTACCAATTCTCCACTGATATCAACAGCCAACTGTGAGCAATCTCATTGTTTTTTGAATTGGTTAAATCAAAAGCGCTATCCAGAGAACTAAGCTGTTCGGCATTAAGTACCTCCGGCAAATTATTTAAGAAATATAGCCATTCGTGCACAGTCCAGGATTGAGTATTAATGTCCTTTGCCGCGAGCTTGCCCGCTAACCATTGGCTTCGAGCGTTATCAATAACGCTAAAGGCATCTGAACTGGGCTTGGGGGCAGCATCGGGAATACCGGCTTTAAAAATCCATTCATTGATTCGATCTTTATCGAGCTTGTCGGCATATTCGACTAATAATGTTCGATCGAGATAGTCGGTGAACTGATCAGTGGTAATGCTCTGAAAGGCAAACTCTTTAAAGTAATCTTTTAAGAATTGGTCAAAGTTATCACGGCCAACTTTTTGTTCGAGCTCACGTAAAAACAAGGCTCCTTTTTCA
>CAKZRZ010000220.1 GCA_937918955.1 uncultured Arenicella sp. | reverse complement strand
TTAATTACCGGTTTAATAGTTGCTGCCGCGGCAAAGCGATTAGTCTTACCAATGGCCCATGAGGTCAATACTCCGCCGCCAGATCCTCCGGTAATAAATAAACGTTGTTTATCGACATATTGCTTCTTAATCAGCTCATCTACCACGGTCATGAGGTCTTCATGGTCGTTACCTGGGTAAGCTTTATCAATCAGTTGAGCAAATTCTTCACCATAACCGGTTGAGCCTCGAGGGTTTACATACACAGTGACATAGCCCTCGGCCGCATAGCGTTGAATCTCTGCCGCGAAAAACGGCCCATACATTGCAAACGGGCCTCCGTGAATCTCAAGCAATAAAGGGTAGCTAGCATCGGCTTCAAAGCCATGAGGCAACGCCACCCATGCTTCGATTTCGCGACCATCGTGGCGCGACTTTACCGATATTTCTTCAAGGCTAGCCATGTCTAAATACGGTAATACGTCAGAGTTCAAATCCGTCAATACTCGGCTATCGCCAAAACCTTGTTGGTAGGCGACTTCTGCGGGTCGATCAATCGCTCCTTTTGTATAGGCAATGCGCGGAGTACCGCCGCCGACGGCGCTCGCGATAGAAAAACTACCAGCTGAATACGGTCGACCAAATGAAGTGCCACCTAAGTCTGTAAGCAACACCTTAATGTTTCCAGAAAGGTCTATCTGCACCAAATTCACAAAGCCTTTAACCAGACTTTGCGCGACTAAACCACGACCGTTTGGTAGCCACTCGACAGAATCGATGGGGTGGTCGTAGTCGGCGGTAAGATTTTTCGATTGACTGCCGTCAGCTTGCATCACATACAAATCAGTCTGCTGGTATGCCTTGAGCTTGTCATTGTAGCCAAGATACGCAATTTTCTCGGCGTTCGGCGATACCTTAGCACTATGATCAGGTCCGTCACGAGTAGTCAGAACTGAAATGGAAAGATCGCTTAGCTTCACTCGGTAAAGCTCACTCTCAATAGGGTCGAGCTCAGGGTTTTCTACATCATTGCCGCCTACTACTAACTCGTCATTGCCTATCCATGCAGGGGCGCTGAAGCCGTTTTCACCAAAGGTGACCTGACGAGGCGTACCACCTTGGGCGCTGACAACAAATACTTGCCTAGCCCCTGGTTTAAGGTATCCAGCACCGTCGAAGCGAATAGTTAAGTCGTCAAACACTCGCACAGGCTCAGACCACTCAGATGCTTCTGGAGCTGCGATCGGCGTTGCAAATGACGGCGCTTTATCAGCGACAAACATCGAGAAGGCTATCAGTTTTCCATTGGGTGACCAGACTGGAGAACTTGGACTATGTTCGAACTGAGCTAAGGAGAAGCTCTCACCACTGTCTAGATAACGAACACGTAAATTAGGTTTACCATCAACCGATGTTAAATAAAGTAGCCGATCACCGCTTGGTGACCAACTAACAGAAGAACTCGAAGCTTGACCTGTAATCAATGGCCTGTGGGCACCACTACGAGTGTCTAACACCCATAAATCACTCGCCACCGAATCACTAAACTTATCCATTGAACGCCGTGTGTATACGATCGTCTTTGCATCGGGAGAAATTTTCGGAGCGGCCGCATACTCTAGGTCAAACACTCGCTCAGACGTAAACTTACGTCTATCTTCGAGAGAATCCTCCGTAACATCTTGTGCATGCAAAGCACTTGAAGTGAAACACGATATTAAAAAGATCAAAGAACGTTTTATAAGCATAGGGACTCAGTCGACTAGATTTAGTGGTTACTTGTTAAAATACTGGACAAAGATATAAGTTAGAAATCGAGCCTAAGCATCTAATTACTAGCCAGCATCGTCAAGTAATTTTACAAACTGCGATGTAAAGACAAATAAAAAAGGCCTGCATTAGCAGGCCTTTTTAAAACTTGGTATAAATCTCTGATTAAAACGGGATATCATCATCAAAATCGGTAGCTGGTGCAGGCTGCGAAGGAGCTTGCTGAGGTTGACCGCCGCCAAATTGCTGCCCGCCGCCCTGTTGCTGCTGACCGCCACCGTATTGGTTTTGACCGCCGCCTTGTTGTTGGTAGCCACCGCCACCACCTTGACCTCCGCCCATGCCACCGCCGCGCGAATCCAACATTTGCATTTGGTCGGCAACGATTTCAGTAGAATAACGATCGTTGCCTTGCTGATCCTGCCATTTACGCGTTTGCAGCTTGCCTTCGATGTATACCTTCGAGCCTTTTTTTAGGTATTCGCCGGCAATCTCGCCGAGGCGGTTGAACATTACAATACGATGCCATTCGGTGCGTTCTTGACGCTCACCCGTGTTCTTGTCTTTCCAACTATCCGATGTTGCTACGCTGATGTTTGCTATCGCCGCGCCGTTATTTGAATAACGCACTTCTGGGTCATTACCCAAATTACCAACGATAATTACTTTATTTACACCTGCCATTTTTTGCTCCGTTTTGCCCTTTTGGGACACTTAATTTTGTTTTGTTCAGCCGCTGAATTCTAACTCGCATTCAGTCTTGTGCAAAGCTAAGTCTATAAAAAAGCGAATACAAAAGTGGCGCGAAACAGGGTATCTTCAGAATTGCAGGGGCGGCTAAAAGCTAAAACCGACAAGCAACTAATCTTGAATAAGCAAATCTAAGGCGTCGTAATCGAGAATATCTTTATCAACCTTGAGGTAAGCAGTAGACTCACCTTCGATAATAATCACCTCCTCAACACCTTCTATACCCTCTAACTGAGTTTTACAACATACGTCAGCTTGCGGATTAACCACAACTACTAGGCTGTCTAGCAGACGCAGCTTTGGCGCACTATAAACAAGGTAAACCCAGAGCAATAACATGAACGCGCACATCACAAAAACAGCAGAGGTGCCCAAATTGCCGTAGATAAGGCCGCCAACCAAGCCGCCGAAGAATACTCCTATAAATTGGAATGTGTTATACACCCCCATTGCCGAGCCCTTACTTGCTGCAGGTGCGACACGCGAAATCATGGATGGCAGCATAGCCTCAAGTAGATTAAAACCCCAAAAGAAGAAGAACATGCAGAGCGTCAGCGCGAGAACACTGCTTGGCCCGCGCATTAATAGGACTTGGGCAAAGAGTAATATACTAATTGCAGCTAAAAACACCTTAATAAGAAGATGTTTACGGCTCGACAAAATGATCATCGGCACCATAAAGACGATCGAGCCTATCAATGCAGGGATATAAACCTGCCAATGTTCACGTGTTTCTAAACCAAGCTTTTCAAGCATTATGATCGGGACCACTACAAACATCGCAGTTAGCACGAAATGCAAAATAAAGATGCCTGCATCAAGTCGAATCAGTTGCGGGTTTTTAAGCAACTCGAGCATTTTAGTGGGAACGGCGCGCACTTCTAAATTACGTGTTTGAATCGGTGTTGGTACCACCTTAACGATCACTATCATCGAAGCCACCGCCAGCATCGCTGTCATGATAAAAAGGCCTTCTACACCAATGAAAAATTCCAACCAGGGTGATGCTATTAACGCCAAAAGAAAAGCAAAACCTATGGTCATGCCTATCATGGCCATGGCTTTGGTTCGTTGGTTCTCGCGAGTTAAATCGCTGGTTAAGGCAAGCACGGCTGCGGCTATTGCTCCAGCACCTTGAAGAGCACGACCAATAATCACGCCTTCAATTGTGGTAGAAAACGCCGCGACTAAACTACCAAAAGCAAAGATCGACAGCCCTAAGAGAATGATAGGCTTACGACCAAAACGGTCGGAGAGTATGCCAAACGGAATTTGAAACATGGCTTGCGTAATGCCATAGATGCCGAGGGCAATACCCATCAGCATAGGTGATGCGTTTAACTGCTCCGCATAAATTGCGAGTACTGGCAGTATCAGAAACAGACCAAACATGCGCAGCCCATAAACAGAGGCAAGTGCCGCAATTGAACGTCGCTCCAAGCGATTTAAACCAGATTTATTCAGCGTTGATGCTTTCACGAGCCGTTAACCCAACCTATTCAGAAAAAGAGGCAAACTATCATGTTTGCCGAGTAAAAAACGATATCACTTTGACGATGAGGCACGTATATTAGCAGGTTGTTCTGTTGGCAGATACCGCTTTAAATTTTGACGTTCTGCCAACTTTTTAGCCAGTTTTAAAAAATATAGACGATTCAGACGTGTTAGAAAAAATTACCATTCGCGGTGCGCGAACTCATAACCTCAAAGGCATAGATTTAGAGCTTCCTAGAGACAAGTTAATTGTCATCACGGGGCTGTCTGGCTCAGGTAAATCTTCTCTGGCGTTTGACACTATTTATGCTGAGGGTCAGCGTCGTTATGTTGAATCACTCTCAGCCTATGCGCGCCAATTTTTATCGTTAATGGAAAAGCCGGATGTTGACGTCATTGAGGGCTTATCTCCCGCTATTTCAATTGAACAGAAAGCCACTTCGCATAACCCACGTTCGACAGTTGGCACAATTACTGAGATATACGATTATCTGCGCTTGCTTTTCGCGCGTGTAGGCGACCCGCGCTGCCCTGATCACAATGTTACGCTTGAAGCGCAAACCATTAGTCAGATGGTAGATCAAACCATGGAACTACCTGAAGGAACCAAGGTAATGTTGATGGCGCCAGTGGTTCGTGATCGAAAAGGTGAACACCTTAACTTGCTCGAGAGTATGCATGCTCAAGGTTTTGTTCGCGCGCGGGTAGATGGCCAAGTTATAGACTTATCTGAGCCGCCAGCCTTGAAGAAAAACTTTAAGCACAATATCGATATCATTATCGACCGCTTGGTTATCAAGGAAGGGAACGAACAACGTATGGCCGAGTCGTTTGAAACGGCGCTAGAGCTGGCTGAAGGCGTTGCTGAAATACTGGTGATGCCGAGCGACGAGCAAGAAGAACAAACTATGGTCTTCTCATCTCTTTATGCTTGCCCACATTGTGGTTACAGCTTGAGCGAATTAGAGCCTCGGCTTTTCTCCTTTAATAACCCTGTCGGCGCATGTACATCGTGTGATGGTTTAGGCAATAAACAATACTTCGACCCCAAACAGATCATTTTCAATGATGAAGTTAGTTTGTCACAAGGTGCCATCAAGGGCTGGGATCGTCGCAGCTTGTTTTACTTCAGAATGCTGCAAAATGTTGCGACGCACTATGGCTTCTCAGTAGATGAACCTCTAAACACACTGAGCAAAGAGCAGATGAACAAATTGCTCTACGGCAGTGGTGACGAAGCAATTGAATTTAGCTACTTGCGCCACAAAGGCCAAGGCGTGGTGAGGCATCACTCTTGGGAAGGCATTATTCCGAATATGGAACGCCGCTATCGCGAAACTGAATCGAGCAGCATGCGCGAGGAACTCGCCAAGTACATCAATTCACAAACCTGCCCCGATTGTAGCGGCACTCGTTTGCGACTCGAGGCTCGCAATGTGTTCATTGATGAAACGACGATTGATCAAATTGTACATAGGTCGATTGGTGACGCGCTGGCCTTTTTCGAGGCGCTTGAACTGACTGGCAATAAAGCCGAGATAGCCGATAAGATCGTCAAAGAAATACACGACCGCTTAGGCTTTTTAGTCAACGTTGGATTGAACTACTTGAGCATGGACCGTTCGGCGGAAACACTTTCTGGCGGCGAAGCTCAACGTATACGGCTAGCCTCACAAATTGGCTCGGGCTTAGTTGGCGTGATGTACGTACTTGACGAACCGTCGATTGGCTTACATCAACGCGACAATGATCGCCTGATTGGCACGCTTACGCACCTACGTGACCTTGGCAACACCGTAATCGTTGTAGAACACGACGAAGACGCTATGCACCATGCCGACTATATTGTGGACATTGGGCCTGGTGCCGGTGTTCACGGCGGAAATATTGTGGCCGAAGGCACAATTGAAGAGATTAAAAACAATCCTAAATCTCTAACTGGTAAATTCTTAAGCGGTAAAGAAGTAATCGACATTCCACAAGCTCGCCAAAAGAATAACAAGAAATCGCAAATCAAGATTAAAGGTGCTAGCGGCAATAACCTAAAAGATGTCTCGGTAGACATCCCCATCGGCGTACTCACCTGTGTTACCGGTGTTTCGGGGTCGGGCAAATCAACGCTAATTAACAATACTCTCTACCCTGCTGCTGCGCAGAAAATCAATCGAAGCCGCATTGAGTGCGCTCCCCATGAAGACATCACCGGCTTAGAGCAAGTGGATAAGATCGTTGATATTAATCAAAGTCCAATTGGGCGCACGCCTCGATCAAACCCGGCAACCTACACGCAGCTGTTCACACCAATTCGAGAGCTGTTTGCAGGCACCCCCGAAGCACGCGCTCGAGGATATAAACCAGGCCGATTCTCGTTTAATGTCAAAGGCGGCCGATGTGAAGCCTGCCAAGGCGATGGCATGATTAAGGTAGAGATGCACTTCTTACCGGACATCTATGTCGCATGCGATGTCTGTAAGGGCGAACGCTACAATCGAGAGACTCTTGATATTCGATACAAGGGTCAGAATATTCACGACGTACTGAACATGACCATTGAAGATGCCACTGACTTTTTCAGTGCAGTACCAAATATTCACCGTAAACTCGAAACGCTCATGTCGGTCGGCTTGGGCTATATCAAGCTTGGTCAAAGCGCAATTACACTCTCGGGCGGCGAAGCACAACGCATTAAACTGGCGCGTGAATTATCAAAACGAGACACCGGGCAAACCCTGTACATTCTCGATGAGCCGACTACCGGCTTACATTTTTATGACATTCGACAACTGCTTGAGGTATTACACAAACTTCGTGATCATGGAAACACTGTAGTGGTTATCGAGCACAATCTAGATGTTATCAAAACGGCGGATTGGATTATTGATCTAGGCCCAGAAGGTGGCAGTGGCGGCGGTGAAATCGTTGCCCAAGGAACGCCTGAGCAAGTAGCCAAAACCAAAGGCTCGTATACAGGCCATTACTTAGCGCCACTATTAAAATAGAAGCTTTAGCATTAAAAAAGCTCAAGATTAAGAGCCTCTGTCGATTTAATCTTCGGGGCTCGGGTCTAGAACACTGAGCGCCTTCGCCCTCTTTTCTCTATGCTTTTGCGCAAGAATCCTCATATCGGTGGCCGTGTCGGTTTCATCCATAATTTCCATACCAAGAATAGTCTCGATTATGTCTTCCATGGTAACGATTCCGGCCATTCCACCAAAATCATCGAGCACCACGGCGATATGTTCACGACGCTCCATTAAGTTATTCAATAGGTCAGTAAGCGCTAGGGTTTCACCAACTGCAACGATGTCGCGACGTAAGCTTGCCACAGAATTGTCTCCCCGCTCTTCGATCAAAGCTTCGGCCACATCGATTTTGAGAATGTAGCCGGTAATCAAATCTTTATTGCCTTCACTGTAAGTTGGGATTCTAGAAAACTGGCTGTCTTTACGAAGCGCATAGTATTCAGAGATAGTCTGCTCTTCGGTAGTGGCGCTGACGACAGTGCGTGGGGTCATAACATCACGGGCTTGAATACTCTGAAATCGAATCATACTGCCGAGCATTTGTGATTCTTCGGCATCGAATACTCCGTCTTGCTGACCCATTTCTGCCATTACAAGAAAATCACTACGGGTAAGCACTGGCTTATCAGAGTCGTTCTTAAGTGAACGTGTTATCAATTGCCCGAGCCACACCAAAGGAGCAAGAATCACCATCAAAATGCGCAGAGAATAGACCGTAAATTTCACTAAACGCTGCCACTGTAGTGCACCGATCGTTTTAGGCAAAATCTCAGATAAAATCAAGACCGCTAAAGTCATGCCACCTGGCACCAAGAGTCTTGTAATGATCGGGCTGCTGTCGGACCATATTTTTGCTGCTTGCTCGCCAACTCCAATCGCCCCGACGGTATGAGCAATGGTATTCAGAGTTAGGATTGCTGCCAATGGCCGATCGATATTCTCTTTAAACTGTTGTAGATATCGGCCAGTAACCGTACCTTTATTGTGCTCTATGCGCGCATAAGTGGGGGTTACGCTCAGCAAAACGGCCTCCCACAATGAGCACATAAACGAGAAAAAGATGGCTAAAACAAAGAAGCTAATTAATAGGGTATACATTCAAGTTCAGAGGAAAGAGATTCTTCTAACAGGGTAAGCTAGTGTAAACGATTTAACAATACGCCTGGTAAAATCGCGAATCAATTTACACTCTGCTACAGTCCACTAAAGACCGAGTTCAGGGCCACTGGTTAATGCCCTGCCGAAGATAACATCCAGAGCATCTCGAAAATAAGTTCGAATGGTGTCTTCTTCTGAAATAGAACATGAATCCGGTTCGTCCGATTCAACGAGCATCATCGTTTGCTTGCTAGAGTTTTTATCAGATGAATGAGTACTGCAGAACCGCCGCCAAAAAGGCAACACTTTGGTATATCCTCGTTAATTAGCCGAATAAGCAATAGATTTTTGCATAACAGAGAAATCAATATAGATCTCTGTTGAGATTCCCAAAGAGAGACGAGTCGATTGGATTCTCACGTGGTAAAGGCTATATTTGAACCTTCATCCCCTGACGCTCATTTCATACAGACAGCTACTCATGTTAATAGTTATTTCTCCAGCAAAAACACTTGACCTAGAACCCGCGCCAAAGGCACTTAAATTTACTCAGCCGGACATGCTCGAGCAGAGCGAAGAACTGATCAACATTCTCACAACTAAGTCGCCAGCCGACATTGAGAAAATGATGAAAATCAGCCCCAAATTAGCAGAACTAAACACCGAGCGTTACCACACTTGGAATCGCCCATTCTCGCAAGACAATGCGAAACAGGCGGTTCTCGCGTTCAAAGGCGATGTCTATACAGGTCTAGAAGCTGAGACCTTTAGTGAAAAAGAGTTTGACTACGCGCAAGACCATCTAAGAATTTTATCCGGGCTATATGGCGTGCTAAGGCCGCTTGATTTAATGCAAGCTTATCGCCTCGAAATGGGTATCAAGCTCGAAAACTCAGAAGGTAAAAATCTATATGATTTTTGGGGAAGCAGCATCACAAAGCAACTCAATTTGCAGCTCCGGAGCATTGATTCGAATATTCTTTTAAATCTTGCGTCGAACGAGTATTTCAAATCGGTAAAAGTTAAAGAAATCGATGCCGATATCGTTACTCCGATTTTTAAGGACTGGAAAAATGGTCAATACAAAATTATCAGTTTCTATGCCAAGAAGGCGCGAGGTGTCATGTCGGCTTGGATACTGCAAAATCAAGTTGACGAAGTGGACGCCTTGTTAGGGTTCAATCAAACCGGCTATGAATACAGCCCGAATGATTCCGACGCTCTTAACCCTGTTTTCGTTAGAAAACTCGAAAGCTAAAACGATACGCTAAAGCCTTAGCGTCATTTCCGATCGCTTGGCCTTGACGATCGCGGCAGAAATACTTTTAGCCACCAGTTCAGCGCGTTCGATCATCAATCGAGCATTTTCTCCTTGATGACAATCGTTCACTGCCTTATCGAACAGATATAACCAACGAGTGAAATGCCCCGGTTTCAAGGGCATTTTTTGATGTATATCTAAATGCTTTTGCAGTGTATTTCCCTGATACGACTTTTGTTTGAAAACAACATCACTCCAAAAATCGACAATTATTGGCAAGTGTTCTTCAAGATGAATTTTCGCAACATCGGTGAAAATAAAGCCAACAATCGGGTCTTGTAGCATCACTTGATAGAATCGTGTGACGATATCTTCAATATCTGCTCGCTCTAGTACGTCTTTTTTTGACATTAGTTGTTATACTTCTCTCCCGTTTCAAACTCCCTTAGTTTAGCCTAGCTTGTGTATGTCTGACACTCCTGTAAAAAGCACTCGTCCAAAAATCAAACCTGTTATCGCTGGAGAGAAGCTCCGCGGCGCCGAGAAAATGGCGCGAATCCCGGTGAAAATCGAGAAAACAACGGCTCCTTTGAGAAAGCCTGATTGGATTCGTATCCGACTCCCACATGGCAATAAAGTACAAGAATTAAAAGAAACCTTGCGCGAAAACAAACTTCACACAGTTTGTGAAGAAGCCTCTTGCCCGAACTTGTCTGAGTGTTTTACACGCGGCACCGCTACTTTCATGATCATGGGCGACATCTGTACTCGTCGCTGCCCATTTTGTGATGTGGCGCATGGTCGCCCTCTTGCCCTGGATCAAGACGAGCCGCGTCACTTAGCAGACACCATCGCTGCAATGAAACTCAAGTATGTGGTTATTACCTCGGTTGATCGCGATGATTTGCGCGATGGCGGCGCCGGCCACTTTGTAGATTGCATTAAAGAAGTACGCGCGCTGACACCGAACACACAAATTGAAGTATTAGTGCCAGATTTTCGCGGCCGCATGGACATCGCAGTGGAACTAATGTCGAGCAATCCTCCTGATGTGTTTAATCACAACCTCGAAACCATTCCCGACTTGTATCGCAAGGTACGCCCAGGTTCAGATTATCAATGGTCACTTGATCTAATCAAGAATTTCAAAGCTGCCCAGCCGCAAGTGAATACCAAGTCTGGCCTAATGCTAGGAATTGGTGAATCTCTTGAGCAAGTAAAAGACGTGCTCCGCGACCTAAAAGAACACGATTGCGACATGATCACGCTAGGTCAATACCTGCAACCAAGCTTGAACCACTTACCGGTTGAGCGTTATGTGCACCCCGATGAATTCCTTGAGCTAAAGGAATTTGGCGAGAACCTCGGTTTTAAGCACGTAGCCTCAGGACCAATGGTACGCTCTTCTTACCACGCCGATGTTCAAGCGCACGAAGCCGAAAAAACAAATTAAAAAAAGAAAACAAACATAAAGATCGGCAACAAGATGCACTAAGCCGACTCATAAAACGCATCTAACCACTTAAGATAACTTTAGATCCACGAACTCTAAACACACACAAAAATAATCTTATGAGCAATTCACTTCGCGACGCCGCGTTGCACTATCATCGCAACCCCAGAGCAGGCAAAATTCGAATTCAGGCAACCAAGCCTCTTACTAACCAGCGTGACCTCGCGCTCGCCTACTCTCCAGGTGTTGCCGAGCCTTGCCTAGAGATCGAGAAAGACCCTCTTGCCGCTGCTATGTATACGTCTAGAAGTAACTTGGTTGGCGTGGTCACCAACGGCACGGCGGTGCTAGGTCTAGGCAATATTGGCGCTTTAGCATCAAAGCCTGTTATGGAAGGCAAAGCTATTCTTTTCAAGAACTTCGCCGATGTTGACGCTTATGATATTGAAGTTGACGAAACAGACGTAGATGCGTTTTGCGATGTGGTCGCAGCACTGGAGCCAACTTTTGGTGGCATCAACCTTGAGGATATCAAAGCACCACAGTGCTTCGAAATTGAAAAGAAATTACGCGAACGCATGAATATTCCTGTGTTCCATGACGATCAACATGGCACTGCGATTGTTTGCTCAGCTGCGGTAAAAAATGGCCTTCGCGTAGTCAATAAAGACATCAGCAAGGTCAAACTTGTGGTCTCAGGCGCAGGAGCTGCGGCCATGGCCTGTACCAATCTACTGCTCGATATTGGCGTTGACATTAATAATGTATTGATGCTTGATAGCCGCGGCGTAATCCACTCTGGTCGTGAAAATTTAGACTCTACCAAACAACGTTTCGCAATCGAGACCGAAGCACGCACTCTTGAAGATGCGATGGTTGATTGCGATGTCTTCTTGGGGGTATCGCAACCTAATTTGGTCAGTGTCGCGATGCTCAAGAGCATGGCTGAAAGACCATTGATATTAGCAATGTCTAACCCTAACCCGGAGGTTCGTCCAGAGCTTGTTTACGAACACCGCCCAGACGCTGTAATGGCGACCGGCCGATCCGATTACCCAAATCAAGTTAATAATGTACTGTGCTTTCCATTTTTATTCCGCGGAGCATTAGATGTTGGCGCCACCACCATTACTCGCGCGATGGAAATAGCGTGTGTAAACGCGCTCGCCGACCTCGCACTATCGGAGAGTAACGAAGTGGTCGCATCTTATTATCAAAACGAGACCATGCAGTTTGGCGCTGGCTATATCTTACCTAAACCCTTTGACCCTCGCTTGATTACAACTATCGCTCCAGCCGTTGCCAAAGCGGCTATTGAGAGCGGTGTAGCAACTCGGCCGTTTGAAAGCTTTGAAGCCTATCAACAAAGCCTCGAGCCGTTGGTCTATCGCACCGGCAACGTGATGCGCCCTATCTTCGAGAAGGCGCAAAGCACAACACATAAAGTTGTTTATACCGACGGTGAAAATGAACGTGTACTTCGAGCTATTCAAGACGTCGTTGATCAAAGCTACGCCCGCCCAGTTTTGATTGGTGATGCCAATCAAATACGTGCAACCGTGAACGAGCTCGGTTTAAGAGTCATTGAGAGTAAGGACTATGAAGTTATCCCGGCAAACGGCGATAGTGAACATGACCGAATCTCGCAAGCATGCCAGTTGATTAAAGACAACGTCGTGCATGCGGCCTTAACGGGTCCTGGTGTGAAACTGCACGAACAAGTCGAATCCATCGAACGATGTGCCGGCACCAAACACCCTGATGAACATATGGCGGTGATGCATCTTCTACTATTAGAAAACGGTTCGTACTTTATCGCAGACACCAGCATTCATGAAGACCCGACTCCTGAAGAGTTGGCACATATTACCGTAATAGCCGCTGAAGAAATAAAACGTTTCGGCATGACACCACGTGCAGCACTGCTCTCTCATTCTAATTTTGGTAGTCACAAAACCAAGTCGGCAATCAAGATGGCCGAGACTAAAAAAATACTCGCTGAGATCGCGCCGGACTTAGAAGTAGACGGTGAAATGAAAGCAGGCATGGCATTAAATTCTGAAATACGAGACAGATCTGGTAAAAGTAGCCTCACTGGCGATGCCAATCTACTGATTATGCCTAATCTCGACGCAGCCAATATTACTTACACCACGCTCAAATCCTTAGCAAACGGTGTTTCGGTTGGCCCCATCATTTTAGGAGCCTCACTGCCAATCCACGCGATCACCAAAACCACCTCGCCTCGAGGCATTGTTAATTTAACAAGCTTAGTTACCGCAAGCGTGGAGTCTTAACACTGAAAACAACCTAGAGTTATATCTATCACCATCTATTTAAGGGCGCTTTCGAGCGCCCTTTCTTATTGCAGGGCATTTTCGTCAAGTTTGTGTAATTTTGTTACATAAAATGCATGCTAACAGGTTTACATCACCAAAACTTATAGATACTATTCACTCCACAAATAAAGGGTTGTACTGCACTCCGCTGGCTCCCCTGTAGACCTTATTAAATATCCGAACTCTGAAGACCCCTTATGAGCACAGAAACGAATACGCAAAGCGTTAAAAGCCAACAACTTAACGCCCAGCCTCAAGATATTGACACACAAGAAACCAAAGAGTGGATTGACGCCCTCCAAAGCGTTATTGAGGCAGACGGTTCCGACCGCGCTCGCTTTCTATTAAGAGAACTTGCAGACGCCGCTCGCGAAGCCGGTGCTCAATTGCCGTACGGTTTAAATACTCCCTACGTCAATACTATACCAGTCGAGAAACAACCTGCATTGCCCGCGGATCGTCAGTTAGAATTTAAAATTCGCTCGATGATTCGCTGGAACGCAGCGGCAATGGTACTAAGAGCGAACAAAATCAGCACCGAGTACGGCGGCCACATTGCGAGCTTTTCTTCTGCGGCAGTTCTATACGAAATTGGTTTTAATCACTTCTGGCGCGCACGCTCAGAAGAGCATGGTGGCGATATGATCTACTACCAAGGTCATTCAGCACCAGGTATGTATGCGCGCGCCTTTTTAGAAGGACGTTTAAGTGAGGAACAACTCGACAACTTCCGTCAAGAAGTTGGTGGCAATGGCTTATCCAGTTACCCTCATCCTTGGTTAATGCCTAACTTTTGGCAGTTCCCTACCGTTTCGATGGGCTTAGGCCCAATCATGGCTATTTACCAAGCTCGATTTCAAAAGTACTTGGAAAACCGAGAGCTAATCAAAGCTGAGAACCGCAAGGTTTGGGCTTTCTTGGGTGATGGCGAGATGGACGAACCAGAGTCGCGTGGCGCCTTAGGTCTAGCCGGCCGTGAAAAATTAGATAACTTGGTCTTCGTGATTAATTGCAATCTACAACGCCTAGATGGCCCTGTTCGCGGCAATGGTAAAATAATTCAAGAACTTGAATCAGAATTCCGTGGCGCGGGCTGGAATGTAATCAAGGTAATCTGGGGTTCTCAATGGGATATCCTACTTGAAAAAGATCACGACGGCCTGCTGCAAAAACGCATGCAAGAGTGCGTTGACGGCGAGTACCAAGCATTCAAAGCTAAAGGCGGCGCTTACACACGTGAGCATTTTTGGAATACACCGGAACTCAAAGCCATGGTTGCGCACATGAGCGACGAAGATCTAGATCTAATGTCTCGTGGTGGTCATGATACTGACAAGGTCTATGCTGCGTACCGTTCTGCGGTAAAGCACTCTGGCCAACCAACCGTAATTTTAGCCAAAACCGTTAAAGGACTTGGCATGGGCGAATCGGGCCAAGGCCAGAACACGTCACATCAACAGAAGAAGATGGATTTAGAGTCGCTTAAAGGCTTTAGAAACCGTTTTAAGATTCCCGTATCAGATGAGCAAGTTGAGAAAGTAGAATACATTCGTCCCGACCCTGACTCTCCTGAAATTAAGTACCTACATGCTCGACGCCAAGCTTTAGGGGGTTACTTGCCTGCTCGACCAAACCCGTCAAATAAGCTAGAGATACCATCGCTTGAGTCGTTCGCGAAAATGCTCGAGTCATCGGGTGACCGTGAAATTTCATCGACTATGGCATTCGTGCGTATTTTATCTTCTCTTATCCGCGATAAAAATATTAAGAATCGAGTGGTACCAATTGTTCCAGATGAGGCACGCACCTTTGGAATGGAAGGCTTGTTTCGTCAACTCGGTATTTATGCCAGTGAAGGCCAAAAGTATGAGCCTGAAGATTCCGATCAGTTGATGTATTACCGCGAAGACAAGAAAGGCCAAGTACTTGAAGAAGGTATCAACGAGGCTGGAGCAATGTCATCCTGGATCGCAGCAGCAACTTCCTACTCAACCAACGAGTTGCCGATGATTCCATTTTACATTTACTACTCAATGTTTGGCTTTCAGCGTATTGGCGACCTAGCCTGGGCTGCGGGCGACATGCAAGCGCGCGGTTTCTTAGTTGGCGGCACAGCGGGTAGAACAACTCTTGCAGGCGAAGGCTTGCAACATCAAGACGGCCATTCGCATCTGCAAGCCTCAACGATTCCAAACTGCATTTCATACGATCCGACATACAGCTACGAATTAGCCGTAATTGTCCAAGATGGCTTACGCCGCATGTACCAAAACGAAGAGAACGTATTCTATTATCTCACGGTAATGAACGAAAACTACGTTCACCCAGCAATGCCCGAAGGCTCAGCTGAAGGTATTCTGAAAGGCTTGTACCAATTATCGAAAAGTAAGAAAGACGACGGACAAACACCAACCGTCCAACTAATGGGTAGCGGAACGATTCTAAATGAATGCGTTAGCGCAGCTGAAATTCTCGAGAATGAGTTCGGTATTGCCGCTAATGTTTGGAGTGCAACCAGCATTAACGAGCTACGTCGCGAAGGCTTAGACGCTCAGCGTTGGAACATGCTGCATCCAAATGAAAAGCCTCGCATTAGCTATGTAGAGCAGTGCTTCCAAGAGCAAAACGGCCCGGTCGTTGCAGCAACCGATTACATGAAGGTTTACGCCGATTCACTTCGTGAGTTTGTACCGTCTCGCTATGTCGTTTTAGGCACTGATGGCTTTGGTCGAAGTGATGATCGACAACAGTTACGTAATCACTTTGAAGTCAATCATAAGTACATTATTATCGCCGCTCTCTCGGCACTGTTCGAAGACGGCAGCATTGACGCTGAAGTGGTGAATAAAGCCATCAAACAGTTTAATATTGACCCGGAGAAACCATCACCAGATACGCTCTGATTAAGCGTGATTTCGCAAATTAATCGCTGATCACCAAACAAGGGCATAGGCAAAATGTAGAGGCCGTAGTTGTGCCCAGGGGAAGCCGAATATGATCAAATATGTTGAACTCACTGCGCCAGAAGCAAGCGCATTTCGACAAGCTAAAATTGTGTCAATCGAGTGCGCAGAAGACGACTATATCAAAGCGGGAGATACAATCTTTCGAGTTCAAAGTGGTGCGCATGAAGTCAATTTACCGGCAACCAAAGCTGGACGAGTGGTCGAACTCATAGCCAGCTTGCAAGAAAACATAACACTATCAACGGCCCTGCTTCTACTTGAAACTGAAGTTGAAAGCAGTACTGCTAGCAAACCGCTTAATGATGAAGAGCAAGCCTTATTTGCAAGCACCGAAGCCGAGTTAGAGTCAAATGAAAGCAATGATGCAAGCGTAAAAGACAGAAAAAATAAGACTGAAACAAAAGTGGTAAAGACACACCAACAACAATCGCTCGACCTTATGGGCGATACCCCAGTTGAGCAATTAGCCGAACCTGACGTTCTTGCAGAATCTCAACACACACAAAATGCTATCGACGAAAATGAAGTGGTCTTAACACAAAAGGTGGCCTCGGCCCCTATTGAGCCACTACAACCTACTCAAACGAGCCTAACCATGTCATCGAGTTCTACCATAAAAGTAACCGTCCCCGATATTGGTGCCGACAGCGCCAAGGTCATTGAAATACTTGTCAACGTTGGCGATCAAGTATCAACTGAAGACCCGTTAATCACATTAGAGAGTGATAAAGCGAGTATGGATGTTCCTTCACCAAACGATGGCATCGTGAAAGCGATTTCGGTAAATATTGATGACGACCTGAGCGAAGGCAGCCTGATTCTCGAACTTGAGAGCGAGGCGGCAACAGAGCCAGAAATGCCTGCGGAGACGCCTAAGGCAGATACAGCACCCAAAGCAAGCACAAGCGAAACTGCGGCTCCAGAGCCCGTCGCTCCAAGCCCTGAGGCTGCGAGCTCAATAGTAGAAGTTCAAATTCCGGATATAGGCGGAGATTCAGCAAAGGTCATCGAAATTCTGGTCAATGTCGGAGATCAAGTCGAGATCGAGGATCCCTTGGTGACGCTTGAAAGTGATAAAGCATCAATGGATGTACCGAGTTCTTCATCCGGGACTATTAAAAGTATCGACGTAAGCATTGATCAAGATGTCAGTGAAGGAGTCGTTGTCGTCACGCTGCTAACAACTGCAGATAGCGCTTCTGATCAGCCAAGCCCGAGTACTGTTAGCACGGCTAAACAAGCTGCTCCAGCAGCAAAACAGGATGAGTCTGCGCCTGCAGCAACACCAAGTACCGCGTCTACGGTTCAAGCTCCTTCATCTAAAGTAGCTCCAGCTAATAGCGACAGTAAGTCCCATGCGTCTCCCTCGATCCGCCGATTTGCTCGAGAACTCGGGGCGAATTTAAGCCTTATCAATGGTTCAGGCCGTAAAGGTCGCATCACTCATGATGATGTAAAAGCATTCGTTAAAGGCGAACTGACTAAGCCACAAAATGCATCAGCACCTGCAGCCCAAGGAGGCTCAGGAATTCAGCCGATCCCAGCACAAGACTTTACAAAATTCGGTGAAGTAGACGTGCAACCGCTAAACAAAATTAAACGTTTAACGGCTGAGAACTTACATCGTTCTTGGTTGAATGTGCCGCATGTCACGCACAATGATGAGTCGAACATAAGCGACCTCGAAGCCTTCCGAAAGCAATTAAATAAAGAGTACGCGCACCAAAAACGCGACCTTAAACTATCACCCTTGGCGTTTATCGTTAAGGCCGTGGTCAATGCAATGCAACTATACCCGCAATTCAATAGTTCATTGGAATCTGGCGGCGAAAACCTAATTTATAAGAAATATTTCAACATCGGTATCGCGGTAGAAACGCCAAACGGGTTGGTTGTTCCGGTCGTTAAAAATGCCGACAAAAAATCAGTTGCCGAAATCGCGACTGAAATGGGCGAATTAGCGAAGAAAGCGCGCGATAAGAAACTCACTATGAATGATATGAGCGGCGCGTGCTTTACTATTTCTAGCCTAGGCGGGATCGGCGGCACTGGCTTCACGCCAATTGTTAACGCTCCTGAGGTTGCGATACTGGGCGTATCACGTAGCAAAATGCAGCCGGTTTGGAATGGCAGCGAATTCGAGCCAGGCATGATCCTGCCTCTGAGCTTGTCTTATGACCACCGTGTTATCGACGGCGCTGAAGCAGCACGCTTTACACGCCATATCGCCGCTGTTTTAGAAGACGTACGCCGTCTGACCGTATAGGAGTTTGTCATGAGTGAGACCATTACGATTCAAGTTCCAGATCTGGGCGGGGCAACCGATGTCGAGGTAATCGAGGTATTAGTGGCCGTTGGCGATAGCGTTGAAGTAGACGAATCCCTCATCACGGTAGAAAGCGACAAAGCATCAATGGATGTACCGGCATCAGCTGCAGGTGAAATCGCCAGTATCGAGGTCAAACTAGGTGATGCTATTAACGAGGGCGACGTTATTGTAACTCTCATGGCCAATTCTCAAGCACCAAGTGCAAGCAAACAGTGTGCGGCAACGGAAGCAGCGCCTCAGACTCAAAAGCCCACTGCTGCAGCCCCCTCTGCCGAGCCACGCCCCAGTACAACAGACTCACACGCAGACCTTGTTGTTATTGGCTCTGGACCTGGCGGATATACCGCGGCGTTTAGAGCGGCCGATCTAGGCTTGAACGTTACACTAATTGAGAAATACGACACTCTGGGCGGAGTGTGTTTAAACGTAGGCTGCATACCTTCCAAAGCCCTACTCCATTCTGCCGCTGTGATTTCAGAAGCACGCGAAATGGAAAAGCACGGGATCAGTTTCGGCAAACCGAGCGTTGATATCGACAAACTCAGAGGTTTCAAGGAGTCAGTTATATCAAAGTTAACGGGTGGCCTTGCTGGCATGGCTAAGGCTCGAAAGGTAAACGTAGTAAACGGCTATGCAAAGTTCACCTCAGCGAACTCTTTACAAATTGAGAAGAATGGCTCGGCATCCAGCCTATCGTTTGATAAAGCAATTATTGCCGCTGGTTCTCGCGTAACCATTTTTCCAATGTTCGAAACTGATGATCCGCGAGTGATCGACTCAACTGGAGCTCTTGAACTTAAAGAAATCCCAAAATCGATGCTAATCGTCGGCGGTGGAATTATCGGTTTGGAAATGGCAACGGTTTACAGCGAACTTGGTACTGATGTATCGATTGTCGAGTTCATGCCACAAATCATTCCTGGCGCAGATAAAGACTTGGTCGCACCGCTTCAAAAGCGAATGAAGAGCCTCGTCAAAGATATAATGACCAATACCAAGGTTGAAAGCATCGAACCTCAAGACGACGGTATCAAAGTGAATTTTGGCTCGGCTTCGAATGGTAATGCACCTGAATCACAAGTCTTTGATTATGTATTGGTAGCAACTGGTAGACGTCCTAACGGTGACTTGATTGACGCTGATAAAGCTGGGGTCGCCGTTGATGAGCGCGGCTTTATCGCTGTTGATGCTCAAATGAAAACCAATGTTGATCATATTTTTGCAATTGGTGATATCGTTGGACAGCCTATGCTAGCCCACAAGGCAACGCATGAAGCGAAAGTAGCCGCTGAAGTCTGTGCCGGAGAAAAGAGCGCGTTCGAGGCCAATGTCATCCCATCAGTTGCCTACACTGATCCAGAAATCGCGTGGGTTGGCCTTACTGAAACTGAGGCCAAGGCGCAAAAGATTGACTACGATACTGGTGTATTTCCATGGGCGGCTTCTGGCCGTGCTATTGGCAATGATCGAACCGAAGGAAAAACCAAGCTATTGTTCGACCCCAAAACGCATCGAGTACTCGGCGGTGGCATTGTTGGCCCAAGTGCTGGTGACCTAATTGCCGAAGTAGGTTTAGCAATAGAAATGGGAGCAGATGCCACCGATATTGGGCTCACTATTCATCCTCACCCCACGCTTTCTGAAACCGTAGCGATGGCCGCCGAAGTTTATGAAGGTACAATTACTGATCTGTATATTCCAAAACGCTAGCTACTAATTTTTAGTGCTCGAAATATGACAAGAAAGGTAACATTTCGTGAAGAAATGACTTACTTATTGGCCTTTAGTCTGATAAATTTCGGTTCCATGGTGTCGCCGATGTTACAAACGTTGGTAGGTTTTATCAAGAAGTATGGGTAAGCCCTTGAATTTAAAGTTAACTCTTTTTTCTTAGGTTTCTGTGATAGAGCATGTCAACAAGGGGGAGATCTCGCACAAGACACCATGAAGTTAATCAGCATCGTAAAGCATAGGGTTTTACGAGCAACGGCACCCTACTGCCAAGATTAAGGAGTTACAAAATGGGTAAGCTAGTAAGCCTCGAAGAGGTGAACGCATCAGTGTTACCAGCAAAAGTACTGGTGTTGCTGTCGAAATATGCGCAGGCGATGCGCAAACACACGGGATTGGTGATAAAAATCAGTTCACTAAACGTATTTAAACACGTTCATAACACGAACAAACTGACTGATCACCTTCAAATTAAACAACTGCATCGTGACCTCATACTTGAGGTTAACAAGCACTTGCGTGCCGGAACAATGCAAACTAACCAAGATCGAGAGCTCGGGTTAGCATCAGCACTAGTAAGAGGTAAAAACGGTGAAGTTATCGTTTCTCGAAATAGTGGCGCACTGAATTCGAATAATCTTGAGATCGAAAGTTCCTTATCAATTAATTTTTAGCCAACTCGACTGATCTAAGTTGGCAAATATTAAAAAAAGCCCCAGTATCATTCAGATATTGGGGCTTTTTTGATTGCATTTTTAGACTTTGATTTTCGCCAGCGAAGCCCTTCGAGATTTACTCTAATTCAACCGCGCCTTGCTAAACACAATTTGGAGCGCCGAGCACATAATTAAACAAGCGTTTATAATCTTTTAATGGAAGTGGCCATTAATTGGCAACAAATCTAGAAAGTCTTCGTCCGACATAAACTGCTCTTCATTAGCAACTTGTTTCATAGGTATATCACTCACTGAGCGATTGCTTGCTTTAGCCAATTTGCCAAACCATGGATAACCGGCTTCACTCATGATAGCGATGATAGTCTCGCGGCTATGATCACTGTCTGTGGCTCTATAGAGCTGCAAAAGGCTATTACGAAGATTACTAACATCACCAGTTAGATAAGCATTATTGTCCGCAGTTTCTAACTCGCTTAGATCGAAAAGTAATTCAGTAATTTTCGGAGTGATTTTCATTCTATTAGCCCAAGGTTTAAGATTAATTTCCCAACACAAGCGTTCTTAAGTTTGCCTTACGACTCTATTGCTGAACAACTTGTTTAATATTTATACGTGGATAATGCCTTGATTTACAGGATAAAACTGTTAAAGAGTTTTAAATCATGTCTTATATAAGACACAAGACATTATCTGCGTTTAAATCGAAGTCAAACCATATAAATTTCGGCGTATTTATACGGCTTTACTAAAATTAACAGACCGCTCAGCAACTATTTATCATACAAAAAATGGAAATGGACTTTGAGACATCCAATACAGCCTCCTCCATAGGCAAGTGTCCGATGTTTTTCAGGCGTTGAACCTTTACATTTGGCAATTCACGCTCAAATACATCACTCATCGTCACTGGGAGTAAACCATCAGCATCGCCCCAAATGACTAAAGTAGTTTGATCTATTGCTTTTAATCGTTGCCAAGCATCGCTGTTTCGAGGAGTGTTTGCTAAATCAATCATCGCCTGTCGATTTCCCCGCATTCTTAATAATTCCCAATATCGATCAACCATCGGCTCATTGACAATCTCAGGCCTTGCTACAGTTTGTAATAAGGACTTCTTGATAATGAATCGCGGCGAGACTTTTTTCATCAACATTTGCCCAAGTTTGGTTTGCAAAATCTTGAAGCCAATATTTGATTGTGATGCTTTTTGGCGCGGAGCACCGGATGGCGCGATTAACACGAGTGACTTAACTCTTTGTGGCTTATCAAGAGCCGAAGACCAAGCAACAGCGCCTCCCAGGGAATTTCCCACTAAACTTGCTTGCTCAATGCCTAAGTGATCCATAACAGCCCATATAGCGCTAACCATGGCTTTACGTGAATAGTTACGTTCTGGATTGACGCCCGTAAGCCCATGCCCAGGTAAGTCTAGAGATACAAAGCGATACCCAGAGCCCAGATGCGAAATCAAAGGCTCCCATGTGTGCAAAGACGCACTCGTACCATGAACGAAAAGTAGAACCTTATCGGTGGGATCACCCTGATCACGGAAATGAATTCTTGAACCATTGTCCATAGTCAAGAATTGCGAAGAGCCACCACCATACTTGTCACGCATATCTTCGAAGGACGTATCGGGTGTCCAAAAAGCAATCAATAGGAGAATAATTGAGGCAACTAACGACAGAAGTGCAATTTTTATTATTTTCATACTCATACTGTGACCTACCATCTGAAAGGATACGTCAAGTTCAGCATTTTCGAAGCCCTCAGCCTCGATCAATGACGCTGTTGGCCTTCGTCGATAACGCTGTTGGCTTAGGTCGATAACGCCCTTGGCCTAGGTCGATGAAGGTACAGCTTAGCTCTTAAGCGTGTTATATTCTCGCTATCGAAAACCGCGTATATGACGCGAATGCGCGACACCTTATCTGACACGAACTTTGTCACCAGCTACTCGAACAAAGCAGAAAGCCAAGCGCCAAAAAAATTAAAACAATAATTTTATGTCTCAGCAATTTATGCTTCTCGAATCTAACCCGATTCTCGAACTCAAAGACGGTATTTACCAAGACTCCCGCGAGCCATATAGAGATTCGGCGTTAAGCGCAGAATTGGTAAATGAGATCGAACGTGTATTTTCAGAAGCGCCAAGCAAAGCGCTGTTCGAGCTTGACCTTAGCGAGGCTCTAAACTCGAGTCCCCTAACATTGCGAGGCGCAAGTTCAGCTTTACGTCAGACCATGTCCTCGAGTAGCGTTTATCGCTTTCTAGACGGCTTTGACCTAACTAGCATAAATACCGTTTTAGACTTGAGTGAAGATCTCGGCGGAATCTCGCACTTTGTCGCAGACCAAGTCGCCAAGGTAGAGTCTGTCAAGCATGATCCTGAACTTGCGCGCCTAGCCAGCAATCGATGCGCGAACAAACACAATGTGTTACATGTCTCAGCCGACCTCACAAGCTTATCGTTACAGGATAACTACTACGATCTAATTGTAGTGGGTCAGCTAGAAAGTTTAGACCTAGGTGAGAGCAAGCTAAAACAAGTTTTAGCCAAACTGCAAGCCTCGTTATCGGCCAAGGGTTCACTAGTCTTAAGCTGCTCAAACAGTAATCGATTGGCTAAATGGCTTAATGACGCCAGCCTCGATAGCGCCAGCACTCTGCCCTTCAGAGACCTATATGAACGCCAAGACTCTCTTCAATTAAATCGCAAGCAACTAAGAGACAGCTTGCTAGATGCTAATTTTGCTGCGGTTGATATTCACGCTAGTTTCGCTAATGCCAATGAACACAAAGCGATTTTCTCCGAAGACTATTTAACTTCAGCGGTCAACGGCTTAAACCACTTTTATCAACTTGGCAGTATTTCGAACCAAGAGATTAATGAGTACCTTGTTTTTCAACGATTGATACAAGACAAAAAAAATATTGTTGATTTTGCGCAGCGATACATTGCTATCGCAGGCAATAGCTCAACGCACACTCGCAAGCTATACGATGACGATTTTCGTCACTATCCAAACCAATCACGAAGCGCGCCGTGGCAGAGCACTCGCAGTCGCAAACGCGCCGCTCAGTCTGTCGTTGTCGAACCGTGTGGTGAAAACAGCTCTGAGCTTATCAGCCTAGCGGCCAATCATTTACCGTTCTCTAAAGGCAAAATTTTAGTTGATGATTGGCTTCAGGCATTACTTAATAACGATCATCGCCATCTCGAACAGCTAATTCAAGAATACGATGATTGGTTACGCTCTGATGAGTTCGCACAGCTCGAGCTGCCGGGCATATTCGATGTTCTGCCCTCACAACTGACCGTTAATGAGCGTGGCGGAAAGCGTCAATTGCAACTTATTGGCGATGCTCGATGTTTGAAGATTGATCAACATTTACTCAGTGCCGAATTCTTACTCTTTCGCGCACTTTATTGTCTAGCCACAGAAAACCATAGCTTGGTGGCAAATTACGCTAACTGCCATGACATCGTCAATCTTGAGTTACTGATGATCGAGCACATGCCAAGCGTATTTGCAGCCGAGCAACTTGTTGCTCATGTTAAGCTTGCCCAGCGAATTGATTTAGAACTGTATGGCGAGCAGACTTCACCATCGATCAAAGAATTTATTGCTCAGGGATTCGACCCAACATTACGCCAACAAGCGACTTCTGAGAAAACAGAAGCTGAGGTCGATCAAGAACAATTACGTTGGCAAACCGCTGCCCTCGCAAGCCAAGCGGCAAGATTAAAAGCTATGCGCGTCGACAACGAGCACCAAGCGCAGCGTATTCTCGATTTAATTCAGCATCGCGCGGACATAGTAGAAAAGATGCTAGAGCACGCTGAAGGTCTTGATCATCATCTAGTCAATATGCAGGCCGAGATTGATAACTTGCATGAACGTTTACACGCCCAGAATCAACGCAATGACGAGCTTCATGGTTACTTGTTGATGCGACCTGCGACTCGCGCCAAGCGGGTTGCCCGCCGAACAATAAGTCGTATAACCGGGCAACCTTATATTGAACACGAGCCTGAGCCAGAACCGATTGAAGAAGTCGAAGAGCCGCGGTTACCTACGGGCGAATTAATCGGTCAGAATACCGAGGACTACGGCCTTTGGGTTAGCGAGAACAGCCTAAGCGAATCAGATATTGAAGCAGCAAAAGCGGAGATCGACCAAATGCCGATCAAGCCGATGTTTTCAATTTTGGTCCCGATCTACAATACTGATCCTGAGTATTTATTACCGATGATCGAATCGGTACAAAACCAAATTTACCCGCACTGGCAACTCTGCTTGGTTGATGATTGTTCGCCGAAGTCGTACTTGAAGCGCATTCTTGAACATGAAGCGCTTCAGGACCCAAGAATCAGCATCCAGTTAAATGAGTTCAATCAAGGCATTGCAGTTACTACCAACGATGCTCTTGCAATGGCTAAGGGCGATTACATAGCCCTACTCGACCATGACGACGAGATTACCATCGACGCGCTTTACGAGAACGCTAAGGTTATAAACCAAACGCCTGATGCGGGCTTAATATACAGCGACGAAGACAAGTTGAATATGAAAGGCGAGCGAGTTGAGCCTTACTTCAAGCCTGATTACTCGCCTGATCTGCTACATACTAACAACTACATTTGCCATTTCACGGTAATCAAAACCGAGATCGCCGAAGAAATCGGTGGCTTTCGCGAAGGGTTAGATGGCTCGCAAGATCATGACATTATTCTTCGTGCAGCCGCTGCCTCTAAGCGAGTAGTTCATATACCCAAAATTTTATATCACTGGAGAAAGATTCCAGGATCGACAGCTGTTGAATATGACTCCAAATCTTATGCCTGGGAAGCAGGTCGTAAAGCGGTTGAAGATCAGCTTCGAAAAGATGAAGCAGACGTTAGAGTAGAGTTTGGCTTGCTCAAAGGTACTTACCGAGTATTTCGTGAAATTGTTGGCGAACCACTTGTCAGTATCATCATCCCGTTTAAAGATAAGCCTGAATTGTTAGAGTCTTGCTTAAACTCTATATTGAATCGTTCAAGCTATAGCAACTTCGAAATCGTTGGCGTTAGCAATAATAGCGAACTGCCTGAAACGCATGAGTGCATGGCGCAATATGCTGCGCGTGACCCTCGTATTCGTTTTGTAGAACGCAATGTACCGTTTAATTTTTCGGCGATATGTAATTACGGCGCCCAGCAAGCCAATGGCGAGTACCTATTGCTGCTCAATAACGATATCGAAGTAATCTCACCTGATTGGATAGAACGTTTATTGGAACATGCGCAGCGTGACAGCGTTGGTGCGGTCGGAGGCAAATTGCTCTTCCCAGATGGCACCATTCAACACGCTGGCGTTGTCGCCGGCATGGTTGGCGCTGCGGGTCATCCGCATAAGTTTTTTCCAGACAACCATATTGGCTACCACGGTCGCCTACAAATGGTTTATAACGTCAGTGCGATTACTGGTGCCATGTTAATGGTTAGTGCAGAAAAATATCAGCAAGTGGGCGGTTTAGACGAAGACAATCTTGCGGTTGCCTACAACGATGTTGATTTCTGTTTAAAGCTACTCGACCATGGCTACTTGAATGTCTTTACACCTCATGCCAAGGCAACGCATCATGAATCTATCAGCCGAGGCTATGAAGATACCGATGAAAAGCTCCAACGCCTGCATAAAGAACAACGTCACTTTCTCGATACTTGGTCAGATTTTTTAGCCAAAGGAGATCCTTTCTACAACCCAAATTTAAGTTTGAAAAACGAACGATTCTCTCTGAATTTCAAAGACTAGAACTCTCGATATAATCGTACGAAAATGACTTTTATAAACGCTCACTTATCTACTGAACAAAAACAGTCTTGGGAAGATAACGGCTATGTACTGCTTAAGAATTTCTATAGCAACAAAGACATTGAGCAAATTAATCAGCTGGTCGACCAGCTTTGGGTCGAACGTGAAGGCTTAGGCCCTGAGTACGTTGTCGATATTTTTGTAGGCAGTGACAATGAGCAGCGACTGCGACTTGCCGAAGCTCCTGCAGATGCGCGCGAGCACCCATACAAGCTGAATGATCTTTTTTTGAGCCAACAGAAGATTCGTGAACTGGTCGTCGGTGAACGTTTAGCACCGATCTTAGGGCAATTGTTAAATGGATTTCCAATGGTGTGCAATAGCCTTAATTTCGAATACGGCTCTCAACAAGCATACCACTTTGACACCTTCTACATGCCTTCACCAACACCAAATAAAATGGTGGCATCTTGGATTGCATTGGAGGACACCACTGAAGATAATGGTCCCTTAACTTACTTCCCTGGTAGCCATAAGATTCGACCCTATCTGTTTTCGAAAGGAACGACGCACATTGTATATAAAGAATTGCCGGCCTTTGAAGAATATATCAATAAAGAAATTGAGCAACGAGGATTAAAAGCTGAAACCTTCTTGGCCGAGAAAGGCGACGTCTTTATATGGCATTCTCAATTGTTTCACGGCGGCAGCCCAATCAAAGACAAAAGCAAAACACGCAAATCACTAGTGACTCATTATTTTACGAATGAAGATTTTCCTAAGCTTAATCCCACAAAAGTTTGCGAAGACGGAGGCTACATGAATCGAAAACCTCAAAGAGTACCTGGCGATGAGTTCCCTCCCATCACCTGGCTTAAACGCATTCTCAAAGGAAACTAGAACTTTGCGGAAAATGCCGAAAGAAATTAGCAACAGTCAGTTTTTAGTCTTCGCCCTCGGCGCTGGGCTTTTGCTTCGCTTGGCGCTGATGCCTTTTTTCGCTCACGTTGACCTGTTTTCAGAGGCTCGGCGTGTGTTTTATGTAATTGAAAATGACTATTGGTTTGACAACAGTCATCGCTTTGTTGTGTTCTATATTGAGGTTATCTTCGCCGCATTCTCGACACTTTTTATCGACGTTACCGACGGTTTATTCCACATACCAGACCCTACACAAAGCGTCGCTAGTATGGTCGACTATGGCTATTTTCTAAACGACCCCAATATTTACCGTCACCTGTTTTTCTTTAAGTTGCCTTATCTAGTATTTGATATCGCAACGGCAATGGTGATTTGGAAGTTTGTTGAAAACCCGAAGCATCGGCGAATCGCTCTATTGCTTTGGCTGTTCAATCCATTAACAATTTTCTCAACCTATATTTTCGGTCGTTTCGAAGTCATAAGTTTGTTCTTTTTGGCAATGACCGCATTGCAACTAAAATACGATCGAGTGTTTTTTGCCAGCGTTTTCTTTGCCGTTTCTTTGCACTGCCGAGAGATAAACATTCTTTTTGCACCTTTCTTTTTACTGGCATTGATTGACCATAAAGATCACTACCTGCGCAATACTATTGTGCTTCTTGGTAGTGCGACCATCATTGGCTTATTATATCTGCTGCCCAACTGGCTAATAGAATTCAGCGGCGGTGATATTCAACTTTTTGTTGATCCAACCGCGATCACCAAGGGAGATACGTTGAATAAACTATTGTCTCTCGGGTATTACTGGTTTTATCCCATTGTTATTTGTCTCGCAGCACTGGCGATCTATCAATGGGAAACTACTTACAAACTTAAGGCCGAGCGTTTTGTTGTATCCGCGTCGGTAGTACTCTTTATTTATTTTGGCTTTAATGTGCACAGCGTTCATTACGCAGCATGGCTAGTGCTAATGCCAATATTGACTATTCAATACGGCAAAAAGGTTGTTCTGCCCTTTGTGGCGCTGTCTGGAGCCTGGGTTGTTCTCTGGCTACTAAAAACCGATAGCGGAGTATTCACTCTGTTTTTAGCAGCTCCTTTGAGCACTGACTTTATAGGTCTGGGACACTTTCCAAGTTTTTACAATAAGCTCACCGCCGGCAGCTCACTAGACTTATTTCAAAGCATTCAACTGGTGCGCTCTTTATTCTTAGTAGTAATGGGTTTTTTCGCCTATCGTGTTCTGCGGCAAAGAGGTTGATGCTATGCCTAAGTCCCCCAATTTTATTCCACGGTCTGTTCAAATTGCTTTTGGTCTTTGGATTTCCCTATTTGGATTTAGCGCCTCTGCTACCTCATCTGAACTAGCAAGCACAAATGACCTGAGCAAGCGCGCCGATAACACTTATGAGGTTAGCGGAGTCGACCCCTTTTTCATTGTTGAACTCGACAGCCAAACGAATACCTCAGGCGAGCTGACCATCGACCTAGGTCAGCGAATATCCGACCTTAAATTGGAACTTTTCTTCAAAAGTAGAGATTCTATTTTTGACCCATACTACAAAGCTAACTACTTGGTTGATACATTTCCGGTAAAACTCAAGCTACCAGCAGACGCAATTGCAAGCAGTACGCTAAGAATCGATCTTGTTGACTGCCTTTCATGCCAAATAGATCTATCGAACGCCATTAGTACCGATGAATCATTAACAACTTCTAAGTCAGTGGAGCCGATAGAACTTCTTAACGGGCTCAAACAACTACCCGTCAAAGGGCAAGTTCTTGCACTAAATGAATGGAGTATGAATGACCTAGATGGGACTCTCCAAAAGTTTGAGATAGCCGCAGGCGACCCCTTTATCGTTAGCCCAAGACTCACTTCAAGTACCACAGGCTTAGCCGGCGTATATTTTAAGCTTAGCGCTCCTGACTCAAACGAAGCCTGGGACGACTACCAGTTTTTTTACCAAACCGAACATCATGGCTTTAGCGTAAAAGCGAGCGCGAACATGCGTGTCAGCCAAGGTACAAATAAACAAGAGTCTTCAATCACCGAGCTTTTTATACCCTTGAGTTTTTTAAGCGAGGACTTCCCTCCGAGTAAATCACTTGAACAGGTTCGGCTTGACCTTCCGCTTGTTGATGGAACATGGGCTCTAATTGAGAGTAAGCTTGTGCACGAAAATGAGCTTGAACAATACTTATCAGTAAAACCCAAGCAACTTATTCACACAAAGATTCAACGCGCTACAGGCCTTAGACTGCTCAAGAAGTCATTCTTCAACGTGTTGGCCGATCGTGGATTTGTAATCACTTATTTGCTGCTGATAATTACTGTTATTGCCCTCTTAGTTCGCGCTTACCGGCGCTACAGCTAAAAACCTTTTCGCGACTCTATTGTTCAGATAATCGCTTATCGATTACCGGATTCTTTTGATTCTAACAGTGCCTGCCTCATTTCTTGCTTTAGGCGAGCATAAAGGTTCTTGAGTTCTTGATTACCTGTGCGGTGCGAGTAATCAGATATCTTCAACAAAATATCCTCATCTTGCATTCTAAGGATCGTGCCATTGTGGTGCTTCAATACACGTAAATAAGACGCGACCAATCTCAGGCACTCAGTATTTAACTGAGATAACTTGATGTTCTTTAATTGTACTTTTACGTGGTTCAAAACAGATTAGATAAACACTTTGTCTATTAGTGGGTATTAAAATCATATCTCAACAGGCCAGAAAAACTGTAAAAGTGTGTCGCACAATTGTCAAAAATCGTGTCTTATCGTCTACTTATGACCTTGCTCTAGAAGCTCAACTATCCCTTCAAACAAGACCTTTTCCGCATCACCGAAACGCTTAAGCACTGGGCTATCGATATCCAAGACACCACGGAAATCTCGG
Source organism: uncultured Arenicella sp. (assembly GCA_937918955.1). Lineage (GTDB taxonomy): Bacteria > Pseudomonadota > Gammaproteobacteria > Arenicellales > Arenicellaceae > Arenicella. Next base: position 6,209 of record CAKZRZ010000220.1, on the reverse strand, counting down.
GTTGTAAAGGGCACCACAAGTTCAGATTCACTCGCGGCATCGCAGGCGATATGCCCCTCAAACGCGTGTACATCCGCGACAACTAAGGTCTCCTGCTTCTCAAATGCCGTTCCACAGACACCTTTTCCTATAGGTATACGCGTGCAAGCAACTTGCCCATTAAACGGCCCTAGCACCAGCTCATTGTCTCTAAACAGATAAAAGCCAGCCCAGTTAACATTTTCAAGATTATTAAATAGCAAAGAAGCCAAATTAGCGGTATTAGCAATAAAGTCAGGCTCAGAATCTATTAAGGCTTCGGCCTGCTTCAGAAGAAGTGAATAATGTTCGTGGGGCATTTTATTTTAACGATTAAGATTAAACTGATAACAATTGAAGCTCGTCAAAACCATAGTCAGCTAAGGTATGAGTGAAGCGCTCTTGATTAATTGGGGCGCTGACAAGTGCAGTACGAATTACAGAAGCATTTGCATTGGCGATCTGTTGTGATTCACCAACGATTGACACTAAACGCTTGGCGATTGCCTCACCAGAGTCGACCAAACGTACGCTTCGAGCATTACGCAAGAAACACTTCTCAATCTCATCTCGTAAAAGTGGGAAATGCGTACAGGCCAAAACCAACACATCGATCTCAGTATTTTCAATTACTGGTTCCAATATGGTGTCTAATTGAGATTGATCAAGCGTGCGCCCATAAAGCTTGTCTTCGGCAATCAATACTAGTTCGCTGGAACCAATTTTAGTGATTTTGCAATTAGAAGCGAAGCGCTCGATCAATTCATCAGTATACGATCGCTCAATAGTACCAGGGGTAGCCAAGAGACAAATGTGTTTAGTTTTCGAAAGCTGGGCCGCCGGTTTGATCGCCGGGACGACACCAATAACGTCGAAATCGAACCGCTCTCGTAACATCGGCAACACCACCGTGCTGGCCGTATTGCAGGCTACGATTAGCACATCGATACAAAAGTTCTCATCCAATCGACTAATGATCGCGAGTGATCTATCGAGTAAATCCTGTTTTTCCTTTGTGCCGTAGGGAAACGCTTGGTTGTCGCTCAGAAAAATATAGTCATGCTCCGGGCTTGTGCGTAGCACCTCATGGGCAATACTCAGGCCGCCGACACCTGAGTCATAAATAGCTACCAACGCCATTTTCTAAAATCTACTTAAGATCAAACGTTAACGGGCTGCGGCCAACTGCGCAACGTAACGCTCTACGCCCTGCTCAACAGTGGCAAAATTCTTATTGTATTCGCCGTACATCGTGAGGTTGGTCAAATCGGCCTTGGTATAGCTCTGATACTTGCCCACTAAAGCTTGGGGGAAATCAATGTATTGAATTTTACCTTCGGCAACCCATTCCTCGGTTGTCTTACTTGTCGCTTCTAGGGTATTCAGCACAGCTGTCGCTACATCGTTAAAGCTTTGCGCGCGGCCAGTGCCTACGTTAAAAGTGCCTTGTGCCTCTGGGTGTTCTAAAAAATGTAGATTCACGTCGACCACATCATCAACCCAAACGAAGTCTCGTAACTGCTCGCCAGCCTCGTAGCCGCCACTGCCATCAAACAACTTCACAAAGCCTTGCTCATGATATTGATTAAAAAAGTGATAGGCCACTGATGCCATGCGCCCTTTATGTTCTTCACCTTTGCCATAAACGTTGAAATAGCGTAGTCCGACAACTTGAGAATCTGACACATGCGTGTTCTTGCGGACATATCGATCGAACAATAGCTTGGAGTATGCATAGGCATTAAGAGCTTGCTCATACTGAGGGTCTTCCTTAAACGTCTCGCCACCACCGTACACCGACGCCGATGAGGCATAAATATAAGGAATACTGTGCTCACCACAATAGTGATAAAGCGACTTAGAGTACTCATAGTTGGTCTGCATGATATAGCGACCATCAGTTTCCATGGTGTCAGAACATGCGCCCTGGTGATACAACGCGGTTGGGCCACCGAACTCCATGCCTTCATTAATTCGGCGCAAGAACTCGTCTTTGTCCATGTAGTCTTCAATATCGCAATCTTCGATATTTCGAACCTTATTGCCGTCACTCAAGTCATCAACAACCAAGATGTTATTCAGACCTCGTTTATTCAAACCTCGAACAATGTTCGAACCGATAAAGCCGGCACCGCCTGTTACGATAATCATGTGATTTACCTATTCCTACTTCGTTAATTTATCTACAGTTGCTTAAGCCATTTAGCTTTGCGAATTCCTTCGCCCTACTGCTCTTCAAGTTTAGCAATAACTTCGTCAATGCTTGCTACCGCGGTACCGAGTTTGCCAACAACAATACCCGCTACAGTATTCGCCAGAGTTAATTTATCTTGTTCGGCAAAGCCCGCAACAGTTGCTAAAGCCATTAAAGAAATGACCGTATCGCCAGCTCCACTGACGTCATAGACTTCTAATGCCGTAGCAGGTGAATCGATCTGTGAGCCATCTTCGCCGAAAAGGCTCATACCTTTTTCGCTGCGGGTCACCAATAAATACTCGAGCTCTAAGTCTTGGCGCAATTGGCGGGCTTTTTGAGCAAAGTCTGCTTCAGACTGACAAGTCCCAACTACCGCTTCAAACTCTTTCATATTAGGGGTAATCAGAGTCGCGCCACGATAACGAGAGTAGTCACTGCCCTTTGGGTCAATGATCACAGGTATAGCTTGTTCTCGAGCGGCGCTAATCATCTGTGTCACATGCGTTAAGCCGCCCTTACCATAATCTGACAGTATTACCACATCCGTACTTTTCAAGGCATTTCGGTAATCGTCTAAACATTGACTGAGTACTTCTTCGCTTGGCTTTTCATCAAAATCAGCTCTTAATAGTTGCTGATTCTGAGCCACCATTCGAAGCTTAACAATGGTCTTAATCGATGGGTCAACTATAAGCGTAGTGGTCGCTCCATAGCTCGCAATAATATTGTCAATTTCGCGCCCAGCTTCATCGTCGCCAACTACCGACAACAAATTACTCTGAGCACCCAGCGCCAATAGATTGTGAGCCACATTTGCGGCACCGCCAGCGCGACACTCTTCACGCTTAACAGCAAGCACAGGCACAGGTGCTTCCGGTGAAATACGGTCAACGCTGCCAAACCAGTAGCGATCAAGCATCACATCGCCTACCACTAGGGTCTTTATCTCTGAGAACTGTTTATTATGAAGTTTCATAATGCATATCGTTTATAAGCGGCGAACATTCTAAGCATATCAAAGTTTAGTTCGAGCGCCCGATGCCATAGTACTTGAAGCCTAACTTCTCGAGCGCAGCTGGGTCATATATATTGCGGCCGTCAAAAATCACGCTATCGGTCAGCTGACCTTTCAAACGCGCAAAGTCAGGACTTCGAAAAGTTTTCCATTCTGTGACCAATACTAACGCGTCAGCGCCTTCGGTTGCTTGGTATAAATCAGTACAAAAACTCACGGATTCATTGTTAGCGTAAAGGTGTCTGGCTTCTTCAGTTGCAACTGGGTCGAAAGCTTTGATTTTTGCGCCGCGAGCGAGCAAACCATCAATAATTACTCGGCTCGGTGCTTCTCGCATGTCGTCAGTATTAGGCTTAAACGCAAGCCCCCAGACAGCAAATGTCTTACCGCTTAAATTGGCGCCCATATGGCCATCAATTTTGTGTAATAGCACTGACTTTTGGTCTTGGTTTACGGCTTCTACGGCGTCGAGAATTCTCGCTTCATAACCGTTTTGTCGTGCAGTACGATGCAAAGCTTGAACATCTTTAGGGAAACAAGAGCCGCCATAACCACAGCCAGGGTAGATAAAGTGATAACCAATTCTAGGGTCTGAACCAATACCTTGTCGTACCAATTCGATATCGGCATCAAGTAATTCGGCGAGGTTAGACAATTCATTCATAAAAGAAATCTTGGTCGCGAGCATGGCATTAGCTGCGTATTTGGTCAGCTCAGCCGACGGAATATCCATGACGATCAGACGCTCGTGATTTCGATTAAAGGGCGCATAAAGCTCGCGCATGATCTCAACGGCTCGCTCATCATCGGCGCCTATCACTACACGATCGGGCTTCATGAAATCCTCGATCGCCGCACCTTCCTTTAAGAACTCGGGGTTAGATGCAACACTGAACTCAATATTAACGCCGCGCTCATTAAGCTCGGCTTGAATGGCCGATCGTACTTTCTCAGCGGTGCCGACAGGTACGGTAGACTTAGTCACCACCGTCCGGTATTCAGATAAACTCTGGCCTATGGACTTTGCTACTGCGAGTACATGCGATAAGTCAGCCGAGCCATCTTCGTCGGGCGGTGTGCCCACCGCTATAAAGATAATTTGTGCATGGTCGACTGCGGCTTGGATGTCGGTTGCGAATTTTAAACGTTGTTGGTCGACACTGTTCTTAACCAAATCTTCCAGTCCAGGCTCGAAAATTGGAATCTTGCCGCCCAAAAGCATATCGATTTTACTCTGGTCTTTATCGACACAAAGCACCTGATTACCGACATCAGCAAAACAGGTTCCAGTAACTAGGCCAACATAACCGGTTCCAACGATTGAAATATTCATGATCTGTAAAATAGTTGAGTCAAAAGCTACTAAATCACTCTAATTGAGCGATTTAGCTATAAAGCCGCAATGATAGACTATTCATGCTTTTTCGTCACAAATATTGGGTGCAATAGCCCCCCTAGAGCAGCATCGAACACTGACTTTAAACGCATCAGAACCATAATCGCCAAAGCCAACTCCGCGCCATAACCAAGTAAGGCCAGAACGCTCACATAACCCACCTCCATCAAACCGATATTCCCTAAGGAAATGGGCAAATTCATTATCAGCATGATAATCGGAGTTGCAATCAAAATGTCTACAAACAGAACTTCAGGGCTAAATACCCAAGCACAAATTAAAACGTTAAGCACAGCAACAAAGTAAAACAGCAAAGAATTAAGGAAAGCGACAGCGATGGTCACGGGCTTGTTCTTATACGCATCTATTGACGCCAACAACCTGTCGAGCTTTAAGAACAGCCCTTTGCTAGCAGCAAAACGTGTTTGAGTGAAATCTCGAACCACATGATACAGCCTCTGATCAAAAACCAACCAGGCGATCACGCCCAAACCAAGCACGAATGCGCCAAGCGTAAAAAGAATAAACTGCTGATTAAATCGCGCTAGCTGCGATAGCACCGCAACCATGGCTACAAACAGCAAGGTAATAACCCCCGTGTAGCGCTCAACAAAAACCGACGCTAAGGAATCAGCTTGACGACCAGTAAAACGCCCTAACTCATACGAGCGAATCAGATCCCCGCCAACACTGGTTGGTAGAAACATATTGTAAAATTGGCCGACCAAATAATAAGCAAATATTCGCCAATAGCCCGCTCCTAATGATTGAGAACGAGTTAGCAAATACCATTTAAACGCGCTCACCATGTTGATCAGAACGCCTAGCAAAAAGGCCGCGAAAAGCAATTGTAAATCGGCGTTTCTGAGGGTATCAAATAGACGCTGGCGGCCCTCAGCCGAGAACAAGTCAGCAAGGTAAAAAACCACTCCTAACAGGCAAATTGTGACGACAATTCTGAGTATTTTAAAAAGACGTGTATTCAAGGCTAATTTTGGCCAGTTTCTGTGAATTATTTTGCTTCAAAGCGCATTTTTTAGAGATTGTAACTGGGATTCGTGTTGCAAAGTAAGTATTATGCGCGTCTTTGAAAAATGACAGGTTTTACAACACAATGACTACGGCATCTGCACGACACATTTTGGTGTCCACTGAACAAGCATGTTTGGATCTTCAAATTAAGATAAACGCTGGCGAGCAAACTTTTGAGGCGGCTGCAGCTGAGCACTCTCAATGCCCATCTGGAAAGCAAGGCGGGGATTTAGGAAGTTTCGGCCCAGGCATGATGGTTCCTGAATTTGATCGAGTAGTATTCAACGAAGAAGTTGGCAAAGTTCATGGCCCTGTTCAAACACAATTTGGTTATCATCTAGTAGAAATCACTCAGCGCGATAGCTAGATTGACATAACTGAATTTGTTAAAAATACCTCGCAATGACGAGGTATTTTTTTGTCTAAAGAGCGGCTAATTCGATGCAGGCTCACGTAAAACGAATTAGAAAAAACACGGCTGTACTTGCCAGCACCACAATTAAACTGTTGATTCGTAAATAGCTAAGTATCGCGGCCAAACTTGTTGCTAG
>CAKZRZ010000219.1 GCA_937918955.1 uncultured Arenicella sp. | reverse complement strand
TAACGGTTGAACTCACCCGCCGTCAATGATTTTGGATGATATGAGCAGTTTACCAAGTTTACCATGAGGTCGGCTGCAGTGATTTGTTATGAGTTCCGAGTACCTGATAGTTTATTAGACTGTACCACAATGTCTAATCTGGCCTCAAAATTACTTATTGTTTCTTCTTATAGAACTGTATCCAAATTAGGAGCCTACATTTCATTAGCAAAAGCTCATTTTATGGAATTGCTTCGCTCTGGGGATGTGTTGATTGTAAACGCCTACCTACTTACTATCAAAAACTGGGTGATAAGTGACTATCCCTTGCACATTCTGGAGATAACCAGGCTGCAATTCTAACATCATAAATGCTTCGGAAGGCACATTGTAACCGCAGTGGAGACCAACTCGATCAGTCGGGACAAACCCAAAACGGGGATAGTAACTCGGATGTCCCAGCACTACCACTGCTCCATACCCCAGCGCTTGACAACCTGCCAAACCAGAACGAATCAGGGCTGAACCAATCCCTTGCCGCTGGTAGGCTGGTATTACTGCCATAGGAGCCAATCCCATGACTTTGAGGTTATCTCGTCCTGTAACATTAACAGGCGAAAAGAAGATATGCCCCACAACGGTATCTTCTACAATGGCAACCTTGGAAACTGTGGGATAGACCACTTGGCGCAGTCGATCAACCAAATTCGCCTCGAAGTTCGTGGGAAATGCCGATAGGTTCACAACTCGGATGGCTGCAACATCCTGTGGTTCCTCCGATCTAATTGCGATGTTCTCAGGCATAGAAAACCTTAAAATCTCTACTCAAATTACGAAACTATGTCAAAGAAAGTGATCAGATGGATTTTGGTAAAGCCCAAAACTGTGCCGTAGAATTGGATAGCCTCACTGGTATTCAGAAAAGCTAGGATTGGCGCTGTCCCGCTCAACACTGACTTGCTCATTTCACCTCCTTGTCCATTTTTTCTGAAACTCTCCAGATAACACAAACATCCAAAAGGTATAAAACTGCTCGGTGTACAGTCGAGTCAAAAAATCCCAACCGTTGCGAAAGGGGGCTGGAGCTTTTGACTCCAGTGTATGTCCCCAACGCTGCAATCCTAGAGATAAAACGGCGAAACCAACATACATTAAAATTGACAAAAGCTCTTGCTGGATGATCCCATAAAACAGCCCAAGATGTGCTGCAATGAAGAGAGGAACGGCAATCAAATGAATCCGTAAATTAGTCGGATGAGAATGGACTTGAGCATAGATATTCATGGTTAATTCTCCTGACAAGCACAACAAGATGTTTTCAACTCCTGAGAACCGCAGCTTGCTCCTTGCTTCAATTGGTAATCGAGTACATTTCCCCGCTGATCGCGCTCAATTTCACAGCACTGCATCAGCATCGCCTTCAACTGTTGCCGCCCCCGTTGCACCCGTGATTTTGCCCCTGAGATGGAAAGCCCCAATTGGCTAGCAACTGATCGCTGGGACATCCCCTGAAGTTCTACCCATTCCAAAGGAATGCGATAGGTATCTGGTAGAGTGGCAAGGAAAGGTCGCAAACAAGCGGCAAGTTCCCGATTCAAGGATGGGTCATTGTCATCTTGGGAATCGCTTAGCTGCTGTTCTACCTCATCTCCCATGGGAATTTCCCGCCGCCTTAAGGGCGATCGGTAGTAGTCAATCACAGCATTACGGGCAATTTGAAACATCCAGGGGATGAGACGATCGCGCTCCTTAAGGGTCGAGAGACGTTGATGGATTCGCAGAAAAACCTCCTGCACAATATCATCAGCATCGGCTGGATTTTGTACTCGTTGCCGAATGAACTGCTGCAAGCGATCATGAAAGGTTTGCCAGAGGTCAGTCATCTCGTTATGCATCATCGTCTCTCCTACTGTTAAAGCCAAAGATTACCGACAGCCACCGGTTGCAGGCTCCGTCGTTACCGTGCCACAGCACTCTGGCTTTGCCTCAACTTCGCAGCAGGTTGCCTGCTCACTCTTGAAACAGCAAGTAGAATCCGGCTCTATAGAAGGCTCGTGCTGACTATCGAAAAATTGCTTTAGGTTATCGGGCACGCCTGCATAGGTGTTAGAGGCACTAACCATCGCCACAGAATCACGATAAATCGCCGCCAGGATTGCCTCTACAATTAGACCTATGGGAGCCTCGGTATATTCCTCCCCTCGGTAGTGCCACACACGGCAGCTAACGCCACCATTGCAACCACACAGGTCACTACAGGAATCACACTGGCTCTCATAAGTTTCTAGCGCAATGTCCATGCCATTCACGCGAATGGTAGGGGATGAGACAAACTGATACTGATGGGCTTGCTCCTCGGATTCAATCAACCGTTGAGCCACTGACACCTGCACATTCGTTACCTCTAGGACATCCTGCAATAGTGCGATCGCCCGTTGGATATTTGCTAACGAGCCGACGCAACGAGTGCAGGTCTTGAGATCCAAAGCAAGCAATTCAATCGTAACGGTTCGAGTCGATGCAGCTTTCAAGGTGCTGTTCATGGTAGGGTTCTCCAAACTAGATGTAGAGCGCAATCATGCGCTTACCATAAAAGACGGAGAACCTAAACACAGGACGCAAAATTAGTTGAGTCGGTTTGGTAATGGGCTTGAGCCAGCTAACGGTTGAACTCACCCGCCGTCAATGATTTTGGATGATATGAGCAGTTTACCAAGTTTACCATGAGGTCGGCTGCAGTGATTTGTTATGAGTTCCGAGTACCTGATAGTTTATTAGACTGTACCACAATGTCTAATCTG
>CAKZRZ010000218.1 GCA_937918955.1 uncultured Arenicella sp. | reverse complement strand
ACAGCAAATTTGCCAAAATTAGACTAAATTAGCCTTGCTTTAGCGCACTTAATCGCTCAGACACTGTGGAAATAAGCGAATTTAGGATATATTCGCACACAGATTATTAGGCATCCCTCGATGCAACCGCTAGCTATTACTGAGCCGCACATTATGACCACAATTATCATGATCGCCATCGCTGCATTTTGCATTGGATCACTTACCTACGCTTATGCCTATCGAGGCCAAGCTCGATGGGATGGTTTTGGAGAGTATATCCGTAAAGGCTGGCCGATCTTCACGCCATTTAACTGCTTGCTTTACTTGTTTACCGCGCCAAAAGCACGACCTGCGATTATGGATATGTCGCAATTCCCCGAGCTTAAAGAACTCGAAGCCAACTGGGAAGTCATTCGCCGCGAAGCCATAGAACTAATGGCTGAGGGAGGTTTCGATCAGATCACCGACAAAGACTCAGCGTCGTATTACGACATTGGCTTTCGCACCTTCTACAAATATGGCTGGACTAAGTTTTACGTGAATTGGTATGGCTATACACATGAATCGGCCAAGCGCACCTGTCCGAAAACTGTAGAGCTTTTAAGCAAGATACCTCAAGTCAACGGCGCGATGTTTTCGGTATTACCCCCGGGCGGACAACTTACGCGCCATCTCGACCCAGTAGCCTGTTCTTTGCGATACCACTTAGGGCTAGACACTCCGAATGATGATCGCTGCTATATTAGCGTTGATGACCAAACGTATTCATGGCGCGACGGCGAACCACTGTTGTTCGATGTTACCTATCTACACTTCGCGCATAACGATGCTGATAAATCTCGCTTGATTTTAATGTGCGATATTGAGCGCCCAATGTCGCCAATTGGTAAGCTATTAAACTGGCCGTATAAACTACTTATGCGCGCAACCGTTGTGCCCAACACAGATGAAGATAAACGCGGTTTCGCTAATAAAACATTCAGCACGCTTGTCCCATTATTGGATAAATCTAAGCGTTTAAAAGAAACGAATTTACCCGCCTACAAAGCCTTGAAGTACACTGTCAATGGCAGCCTGTTTTTAATTCTAGGTGCGATTGTTTGGTCAGTGATTAAGTTCATCATCTGGTTAATTTAAAGCTATTTTTGCTTTATCGAAAACCTCTAAAAAGGCCGTCTAATAAGTAGAATTCATGAGATCTCTAAATCAAACCTCATAGGTTAATGGGCCGATAAACTGTTGCCGGATTAATAATCGAACACGTAGAAACCGAATCAATCGCTATAGCCGCGCGCTCTAAAAACGTAAACTGCAAGAAATTCCCTTGTTGTAAAACCCAAGGCTTAGTGCTCTAGACCATTGAGCACTCAAGTGACATTCGCGAAACCGTCGTACATCGATACGATCAAACTCGTTGAATTGATGCAGCCCATACCCTCGTTGTTGTTCACGCTCAGCATAATAATTGTCTAACCAAGGCATTGCATCGAATAATTCACCATCGCTTACCTCGTCCGTGCTCAACTGCAAAGAAACCGACTCTACTTGGTATCCGCGAGGCAAAAAATCGTCTAGCTCATGCGCTGAAAAAGATTTAATTGAGCGCGATTCTTGAAAATCTCTAAGAATGAAAAAGCCAGGTAGGTCTTGCCGCTTTAAGTAGATTTTCTGTTTATGTGAACGCATAAGATCAAACGTTTGGGCTCGATCCCCATGGTCAATCAAACCGCGCGCTCTAAGCTGCTGATCATCTCTATACGCCACGAAGGGTAATGGAGGCCTATCCAAAGCACGCATAAAAAGTATTTGTCCATCATTCAATTCTACGAATGGGATTTCACCAAATAAGGCTGTAGTAAAGCGCGGCGTTCTATCAAAAACGGTCCATGCATTAGTTACTTGGTAGACGATATTCGAGCTGCCATAGATGATCTCATTATCAGGTGTGCTAATCGCTAGCGTCCAAGTTTGCACTATCTCATAGCTGCTTCGATATAGATAAGCGACAGCTGAAAAATACAAAAGCAGAGTGATGATTAAAGCTATAGATAGTCGCTTCCTTTGCATGCTTATAATAGATATTTAGATTGGGCTTCGAAATAGTTGTAGCGCAATACTAACATGCTCCAACAGGCCACGAGTTTGGCGCTATGCGAAACACCTCCCTTGCGACAAGATCATGTGATTTTGAAGTTTCTTAATACCTCTAATCACTGCTCTAGGCTTCGCAAATATGAACTAGCAAACATTCTGAGTTAAACCTAGTAAGGTCAAAATACTTGTCTGCTTAACTGTAAACTGAATCCACCGCCATTATGCTCTGAGTCGGTCAAAAACCAAATCAGTAGCGGTGCATTATTCACAACAATCGATGGCGGAAGATTGTTACCTTTCAATGTCGCCAAAAGGTTAGTCTGTTCGGTATTGTCACTATTGAATAAATAAATCGCATCACCTTCAGCTAACGTCACTTGACTAAAATCAAGACGTATTGCCTTGCCGTTCTCATGAGCAATAAACCAT
>CAKZRZ010000217.1 GCA_937918955.1 uncultured Arenicella sp. | reverse complement strand
TGTCGAGTTTGCAAATCGTATCGCAAGCATCGCCCTGTAAACTTGCCCCTAAACGCGACAGGAAGGCTTGAGAGGCGCGATACACCTCAAAGTGCTACCTGCATACCAGTTCATAAACAACGCCCCTTAGAATGGCTCCTGTCGCGTTTAAGGGCATATTGACATAATGTGTGAAATGTGTAGTTTAAGGTGTACACAAGGTTAAGCTTGAAATATGCCTTGTAGCGCAACAGGAATGCTCACGAGCGACAATAAGCCGGTGGTTAGTAGGATCATAGCAGGTGGAATGTAAAAGCGCTCAAAATGGCTCCTAATACGTTACGAGGCATATTGACATAAAAAAAATATGCGCAGGATTTTGCAATCCTGCGCATAAGAAAAAAAATACTATACAGTTGTCTCTTGCAACCTACGTACCATACGAGCTACGACACGTGGCCAAAGCGGTGTTGCGCTTTTCGGATTGTGAAGATCGATACAATGGCGTTCATTACCAAACACAAGATACTTCTGTTGGATGATGTACATATGCGGTGCAATCTCCTCGATCGGAAAGTTCGGTTGTATGATCCATTTGCAAAGCCTGTGATATGCAACACGCGCTGGTTGTTCCCATGATGTGCCTTGACATGCATCGACAAACTGCGCTAATCGTTTGATGGTATATCGTGATGCGTAATTCATAAGAACTTCCCTTTCGTTACTAAACGACGGATTTGGTGTTTTCACCACTGCTTCCGCTATTACTTCCACTGCTATTACCTCCGCTACTGCTACCTCCACCACTACTCGCCTTTTTTGCTTTCTGGCTTTGATCGGTCTGCACAACCAGTAAAATTTTCCCAAATTGTGTTACACTACGTGCGATCAAGTAGGTAAGGATAAGTAAAATAACCGAGTTAAAGTTCAGCGACTGGATAAATGCGTTAACAAGTGTACCGATCGCACGGATAATCGCATTGATCTGAACATCCGCGACTTGGATAAACTGTGCGATCGATGGTGACAAAGTTAAATGATGAAAGAAAACGATGAGCAGGCTGACAAAGTTTAACTCGGTATCGGTGATGTCGATGATACGTCGCCATTGGTCAAAATAGTAGGTCTGCGGTAAAAATAACGGCGTTAGCGTGAGCAAAATCAGAAGCATCGTACTGATAAACAACGCTACCGTAATCCCAAGCCAACCGTTCCATGCACTTTCTGCTGGAAATGCGTTGTAATGCGCAGGTACAACGACCAAAATCCAGTGTACGGCGATGGTAATCAAAAGCAAGCGCATGGTGTAGAACAGTGTTTTTCCGAATGATATCCAGTTGCGGTATGGCATATTTTCCTCCTCTAGGTACTACTGATACCACAACATTACCGCAGCTATTCGCTCTTGTCAAGTATGAACATACAGTCCTACATGCTGTGTACCGTATATTCCGCGCCAATCGGTAAAGATTGTTGTTTTATACGGTGCAATGACAACAGTAAGCCATGGCATATGTTCGGCTTGGGTTTTAAATACGGTTTGATCGTCGATCGATGCGTAACGTGCATCAAATAACACGCCAACGTGTTTTCGGTTATACGTTTTTACAATCTCGTGTGTAAGTTCAAGCCAAGGTCGATTGGTAATCCGAACACGTTGAAAACGTTGATACACGTGTTGTAAATATAATGCAATTTCATCTGCTTCGTAGTCAATAAAATGAGATTGCATTGCTCGTAACGACGGTACTGTGTTTTTATGAAACGTCATCTTTGTTGTTAATGGGTGTAACCACAGCCACCATCCGGCAATACATACATCGTAATACGTTGGATCGGTTTTCAAAGCATCGGCGTTCCATGCCAAACATGCATTAACACGTGCTTGATACTCGGTATCGCTCACCGGACACAACAGATATGGAATAAGACTGCGCGCATCGGTACGTAATGCGCGCAGACAGTTTACCAATAAGCTATTTGTATCGTTGAGTATTTCAACCAGTGCAGCTTTCGGTTGTTCAAGAAGCCATACCGGATTGGCTGTGTTAAGCTGGACAAATACATCTCTATCTCGTACCACATTCCAGAGTTTTGATGCGAGGTACGGATCATTCGCTGTTATCGGACGTATCGTTATCATACATCAATAACATTTCGTTAAGTCGATCGAGTTCTTTTTGATCTGGTTGTGGGCATTGCGGTGACACCCATATACGGTCTTTATCCATTTGATGATCGTTATTCAGTAAACTCCATCCGCCGCGTGTGTATCGTAATTTTTTCGGCCAATGATATTCTTTCCATCCAATGTCACATAACTCCTCGTAACCTTCGCCTGTAAATCCGGTGAGTACGATCCGTATTTTTGGATGATCGCTGTATTGTTTGCACCACGCTACAATGTCTTCGGTCAAATCGTCTTGGATAAAATCGGTACGATAGATTGTTGCATCTCGCATCGATTTTCGATATGGAGGATCGAGAAAAACAGCAGTATATTCTGTTTTTCCGCACTTTTCGATATTTAGCATTGCCGGTCTTATAACGCTTTTCCAATCGTTTGCAAGAACGGTAACGTATTTCATTCGTGCTTGAATAGCGTATAGCCATGCAAGAATATACGGATTGAGTTCACCATGATAACCAAACCGATGTTCATAATAATCACTGATCCGCTGCCAGAGGTCGTCAATGTAATCGTGATGGGTTGTAATCACCGCAGTGTTGTTGTATGTGTATAAACGTACAAGTTCGGTTGGATGTCGAAATGTATCTTCGGTAAGTTTTGGGTCATGAAGTTTATTCGTACCTGTTGTACGTAACGCAGGTTTTCCAATACCACTCGGTTTAACCGATGGTCGAGTTGCATGGAGACTTTTACGCTCTGGATCGACTGCTAAACGTCCGTTAATTGCCGTCCACATTCCATCGTTTGCGAACGGACTGCCGATACCATATGCAATACTCCAAGCCCAGTAGCCTGCAATAACCGGATCGTAGTAAAAAGGATCACCTTGTAAACGTTCACTCGTCTCGCTATTCTTGATCCAATTATGCACGTAAATACGACGGGCTAAAAAGTCATGATGTGTTGGCGGCCATTCAGCGTGGTACGCGACGGTTACCGGATCATCACGCACTGCACGCCAAAAGTTTGCAACAAGGCCATCAAGATCGTTAATTACTTCAACACGTTGTTTTGACGGTGGGACAGAGAGGAGAAATCCATTCCCGCCTACAAATGGCTCGATGTAGCGTGCCGGCCCGCGGTTAAATGCCAGCTTATCACCGTCCGCAGCCAGAAAATACCAAATAACGTTTGCAATGTTACTCTTGCCACCAAACCACACGTAAGGCAATTTTAACATGAACCATACTCCTTAAAAAGTATTACGTAGGCGCATTGCAACATGATGAGCTTCTTCAAAAATACGAGCATTTGTAGCAAATGAGCCAAGCTCGTAGTACGTGTCGGTGCTTTCATCGTACAACGTTGCCCGTTTAAGACCGTATCGTGTCTTTTCGATGTTTAAAAAGATAAACGTATCTTCTCGATGTTGATACGATGTTGTTTTCTTGTCAATACGATCGACAAACAACCAATACTGATGATAATTCATAACAACCTCCGCATAACACAATGCAAGTGGTCATAATACTAGTATACAACATTTCCAACATACTGTCAAGAAAGTGTTGCTCGTTGCATTTTTTCTTTCCATTCTATGTATAGAAGGGTAGATAAAAGGTAAAAAAACGATGATGCGGAAACAACCACCTTCCTATCAAGTGCAGTGTAGTGATGGCGTTGTTCTTCAGTTGACGCCGGTAGAACTCGATCCTTGGGTGGCGGTATCTACACATCAAGGCTCTATTGTACTAACAACGCAATTTGGATTACCTGTACGCAGTATTTTGTTTGATACAGGTTACACATGTGTAACAAACAAACCGGTTGTAGTTGTATTTGAACCTTTACGAGAGAGTATTTTATTTCCATTTTCATTGTTGATCGGTAACGAACCACAACCTTTACGGTTTATTATGTATCTACGCGATCCTGACCTCTTCTTACCGGCAGGTTCGTTATGTAAAGTTAAATTGGCTTCGTTACGTGATATCCATGTGGAAGGTTTGTATGAACCGAACTCAGTTTAATGTAAAGCAGGTTTCATTTGCTGAAGAACAGGATCAGCAGCAGATTGCTGCACGGTTTTCGTTTATTCTTACCGACTTTCAACCAAACGGAAATAACGAAGCTATTCCGATTGAAGAAAAAGAAAATATTATACGAACTGCTCAGCTTGTGCCGGTTAAAGCTTCGACCGAGACAGTACAACGTACTCATGCAAATGCTATTCCCATCGGCCCGATTGTGAATGTACGAGATGGAGGTGATATTGTCATCGCCGAAGCTTTGTTGTGGAAACATGAATTTCCCGATTTGTACGATGAGTTGAAGCAACTTGCAACTGAAGACCCTACGCAGATTAATTTTTCTTGGGAAGTGATGTACGAACAGAGTTACGTTGAAAACGGTATTCGCTGGTTGCAAGGTTGTACCGTGACCGGCGTTGCACTTGTCGATCAGCCAGCATATCGAGGACGTACTCATCTTATTGCAATTGCCGCTGAGCATCCACAAGAGCCGTCGGTAACGGTGAGTGATGTTGTGCAAGAGGTTACAGAACAGCCGCTTCCAGAACAACCACCGACAGAGCAATCACCATTGGTTTCAGATCAACAGCTTACGATGTTGTTGGAAGAGCTTGAGCAACTACGTCGTTTTAAAGATCGTGTTGAGCAAGAACAGCGAAAAGCTGCTCGTGCGCAACAACTAGAGCCGTATACAGTACCATCGGCAACAGAACCGGCACGTGTTCTTATTGAAATACTTACCGATGAGCAGTTTACCCATGTAATGCAGTTTATCCGTTCGACTGTTGAATATTTCCGTACGCAAGCGCAACCTCAGATTGCGCAAGCTCAATACATCGATCCTGTTCGTATCCCAAATGAACTTGTTCCATCACCGTCTTCAGTAATGCCAATGCTTATTCAAGCATTGCGTAAGTGGAGTTAAAAAGGAGAATATCATCTATGGCTATCGTTTGTTTGCAATCTACAGTTATTCTCGGCGGTGTGGCAGGGGAAGCCATGCAAGCCGGTCGTGCGGTGGTGTTGCAGAGTGGCAGTTTGCTGCCAACGGCGCAACTAGCTCCGGCAAACGCACGAAATGTGTTTATTGTTGCTGTACCTCCCGATCCGTTTTCGCGTCCAACTCCTTTGTCGATGTTTCAATATCGTCCGTATGCGCTGGGCATTGCAAATGCACATCCAAACGCAAATACGCAATTTCATCCGACGTTTGCAACACCTCGTGTCATCGATAACGAGACGTATGTGTTGATGTCGCCGTCACTTGTACCGAACTTTACTATTCCGGCAAATTGGCGTGTGCAACTCCACCGCGGTGGTGCATATTTGATCCCCAGCGGTGCGTTTGTTGACAGTCCTTCAATCCGCCAACGCGGTGCCACTGTTGCCGTGACGACAAGCGGTCGATTTACGTATAGTACAACAAACGTGGTCGGTACCGTTATCGATGTACAGTCTGATGGGATTGTTATTTTGCTTGATGCTGTTCAAGGTTAATAAAGGAGGATTAGAACAATGAAGCAGC
>CAKZRZ010000216.1 GCA_937918955.1 uncultured Arenicella sp. | reverse complement strand
GATGATGAAAAAGGTGATGACGCCAAAGAAGATAGCAATCAATCTCCAGGTCATTACCTTTTTGAGCAACGTAGCCTCCGGTACAGACAGCCCAACCACGGCCATCATGAAAGCAATAGCAGTGCCTATTGGAATGCCTTTTTGTACAAAGACTTGTATGATGGGTAACACTCCTGCAGCGTTGCTGTACATGGGGACTCCAAAAAGCACGGCTATGGGAACCGCTAAAGGATTATTTTTGGAAATGTATTGCTCAAAAAACCCTGTGGGAATAAACCCATGCATTAAAGCGCCAATACCTATGCCTATAATAATATACCAGAACACACTGCGTATAATGCCTAAGGCCTCTTTTATAATTTCCGGCATTCGCTGCAAGAGCGTTTGTCGTTCCTCTTCCACTACATCATCTTGTTTTTCAGCGTTTGCCAACAGCCCTTGCACCCAGGGAGTAAGATACCCTTCCAATTGCATCTTTCCCAGCACAAACCCGCCTAAGACCCCCAACATGATTCCAGTAGATACGTAAATTATGGTTTTATACAGCCCAAAAATCCCTATAAAAAGGGCAACCGCTACTTCATTAACCAATGGCGATGTAATCAAAAAGGCAAGAGTAACACCTAAAGGAATGCCTCCCTTCACAAAGCCAATAAACAAAGGCACAGAGGAACAAGAACAAAATGGCGTAATGGCACCAAATAGCGAAGCAAGCAAATACTCTAATCCGAACAGATTTCTTCTCGATAAAAAATGCTTAATTTTATCAACAGGAAAATACGAGTTGACCATCCCCATTATCCAGGTTATTAAAAATAACAGGATAAATATCTTAATGGTATCATATACAAAAAAATTAAGAGAGGCCCCTACTTTACTACTTCTTGCTATTTGAAGCACATCGTATACCAGCCAGTCAGCAAAGCTCTGCGTCCACTCAAACATATATCCCCCTCCTAATTTTAACAACAGCCAGGCTTGGAGCAGCAAGAGCTGTCGCTGCTCAAAATAGTACTGGCGTCCCCTTTGGTCGGGAGTCCCTCTCTGACCCAGGCCATGATTCCTCCTTGCATATTGACTACGCGTGTGTAACCTTGATGGACCAAGAATGCCGTCGCTCTTAGGCTTCTTCCGCCGCCTTTACAAACCATTACAACCTCTCTGTCTCTGGGTATTTCCTCGTAGCGATGCTCAAAAACGCTCAAGGGAATGTTTACAATGTCGGGCACATCGTAAGCCAATGCCTCTACCTCCTCCTTTTCGCGAACATCAACTACTAGCGCCCCTTCCTTTATCCAATCCTTTGCCGCATTCACGGAAATTTCTTTTACGAAAGAACTCGCTTCCATAATCTTATTTTTTTAAAAGTTCAACAATCTCGTTTACTTGCGCTACCCTACCCTTAATTTTGATTTGGCCATCAATCACCAAAACGGGAGTAGTTAGCACATTGTACTTCATCATTTCTTCGATGTCCTCTACCTTTTCTACGGTAGCTTCGACGTCGACCTGCTTTAACGCCTCAAGCACGTTGCCGTAAGTAGCTTTGCACTTAGCACAACCAGGTCCCAATACCTTTATGTCAACCATATTTTTATCGTTTTTTAGATTCGAGGGCAAAGGTACGAACGCTAATTCGTATTTCGCAATAATACGAACAAAAAAAGCGAAAAAATTATTCAAACACTTTGTTTAACAAGGACTTAGCGAGGTTAAAGTTTTCCCGGTTGATGCAGTACTTGATTGAGGGAGGGGTAATATCTCCCTGAATTAGGCCGGCGTCCTTCAACTCCTTAAGGTGTTGGGATAGGGTAGACTTAGCGATGGGGAATTCTTCGGCCATATCGCCATGATAGCAGCAAGCTTGGGCATTAAGCAGCTGTAAAATAGCTACTCGCACTGGATGCCCTAAGGCTTTAGCGAATCGGGCCGTTAGCTTTTGTTCTATGGTAAAATAATCGCCTTTAACCATGGTACTTAGCTGTTTTTGCTGTTTTTAGGTTTGCAAATATATGAACAGGCTGAGGAGCGTATGCCTTTAAGGAGCCAAATCTTTCGAGGGTTGGCCAGAGGGAGATTGGACAGGGCAAATAGGAGGCTCAGCTAGTCCCAGCTGGGCTTCGAAGAAAGGCTCTGAGGTACTCAATCTAAGTTCAGACAGCGCCCAAAGGGTTCGCGAGTAGCGTTCACCTACACGAGATAAAAAAACAACAACTGCCTGCGGCCAGGCACCGCGGCTTAAATTTAAGCGCGAGCACCTTGAAATTTTGGCTACATGGGCTTAAATTCAATCTTTACCTTTAGTCTTCCGATAAATAAATCAAATTTATACATATATTATTGCGTAAATTAAAAAATTAATTTCAAGAAAGAACCTACAGTTCGTTTTGATAAATAAGCTAAGCGTCTTCCCTCAAAAACCGATATTGGATAGGCACGGACGCTTATTTTTGCCAGGAGAAAAATAAATAAATTGAGGCGTGTTAAATCCAGGCTTAATTCGACGGATTATATTTTATCTGAATTTTCGAAGCGAGATAGAATTTTACGACAAGATACACGATACCATTCAGAAGGATATCGTCATTAAAGGCACCAATTTGTGGATCCTGATGTTTGCCATAGGTGTGGCGTCTGTGGGCCTCAACATGAACTCCACCGCGGTAATCATTGGAGCCATGTTGATATCGCCATTGATGGGGCCAATTATGGGCATTGGCTATAGCATAGCCACCTATGATTTTGTATTGCTGCGCTCAGCCCTCAAGAACTTGGCCTTTGCTGTAGGGGCGAGTTTAATCGTCTCTACGCTTTATTTTGCCATAAGCCCGGTGTCGACAGCGCATTCCGAGCTGTTGGCCCGCACCAGCCCAACAATTTACGACGTACTGATTGCTCTATTTGGTGGGCTGGCTTGCATCGTAGCTACCAGCAGCCAAAAAAAGGGCAATGTGATTCCAGGAGCCGCCATTGCTACGGCGCTTATGCCACCGTTGTGTACAGCGGGCTACGGCTTAGCTACAGGTCAGTTCTATTATTTTTTTGGAGCTTTTTATCTATTCACTATAAATGCCGTATTTATTGCACTAGCAGCATTATTAATCTCACAACTGTTGGATTTCCCTATCCGCAGCGATATCGAACCCTCGCATAAGAAGCGAATCAATCAGTTGATCTCCCTGATATTGGTTATCACGATCATCCCAAGCATCTACTTTGGTTACAGTCTAGTGCAGAAAGAGCGCTTTACCGAAAACGCCAAACGTTTCATTAAGAATGTCACCTTCATTGAAGGCAACTTCTTGCTCAACAGCGAAGTAGATCCCTCTCAAAGAAGCATACGACTCATTTATGGAGGCAGTGCATTGAGCGATGCTCAGAAACTCGCCATTAAAGAAAAAAGCCGAGATTTCAACCTATCTGATGCCAAACTACAAATTGAACAGGGATTTTCTTTTGGCGATGCCAGTGCCGAAAACTCGAACGAAGTCCTGCGATTGCGCTCTGAGATTAATCGGCTGAACACCCTTTGGAAAAACGCAGAAAAGACTTTAGATAGCATTGCCAACCAGAGCACTTTGGGTAAAAGTATACTGCGCGAGACACAGAGTCTATATCCGGAAGTAGTGGCGCTTACCTATGTAGAAGCCACTACTTATAGTAATAAAAAAAACCAGCAAAACCCAATTGTGCTCATTGATGCTCCGCCTGCCGCTTTAAATCAAGAGGCTAAAACTCGCCTAAGTAATTGGCTTAAGGCGCGCATTGGCAATGAAAACGCCCGAATTTATTTTGTATCTGAGTCGCAGTAACAGTACTGCCATTTCACTCCAGTACATAGTGAAAGGACTTTGCTGCACGGCTCGTAAACACGTAGAGGGTAAAAATTTAGCGCTGCATTTCGCAGCATACTAGCTACACAATGAAAAAACTATTTCTTAGTTTTTAGTTACAGCCAGATATGCTGCCGGCAAAAGGAACTGAAGGTCTCCATCCGACCGAAGGCCAGCCACTGCCCATAGTCGCTGAAAGCACCGGGCGCAAGGTCTGCGACAAGGGCGAATGGAGGGTGCGCCAGCGCAGCGTAGGCAAGTGCAAGGCCACTTGGTGGGGACGGGGCCAACAACAGCCTACTGGTGGTGGAACTACCCCCATGGCGCAGAGATGCGGAAACAATACCCGACTCGCTGTGGCAGGTAGAAGAGCCATTAAGTACGTTCAGTAGCGACGGTGCATACGATCATAAATGAAGGTTTGCGATGCTCCGAAAGGGCGGAGCATAGAACCCACTGTGCCGCCAAGGGCGGATTGCTGAAGCATATTTTAGGATATGCTCGATCGGATGGGTTACCCACCTTAGGTTTTAGCAAATAAGGAATGTTTGAATTGCGAGGGCACAAAATTGCCTAAGGGAGGACGCTATCTTTTTAAGACGAGGATCTATCTGTTTCACGCACCAGCACTGGGATGCCTCGCAATAGGTAACAGCATTTGAGTATGAAGCCCTTCTTCGAAATTGAGTCATGGGATGGCTACAGCCCAAATTCGGGCACTGCTGAGCTCTCTTCGACTCCCAGGACCGCGTATGAAATGCTGTTCAACTCAGGGCTAATTTAGCCGACGGCTTTCTTTCCTCCGAGTGTATCCTCCCTGCCTGGAGGTGAACCCTGACATTTCCGTAGTGGGCAGCGGTAGGGCTGTGCGTAACCATGACCACAGTGGTTCCATTTTGCTCGTTGATCTCTTTTAGGATACCGAGGATTTCTTCAGACAGACTAGGGTCGAGATTGCCAGTAGGTTCATCAGCCAACAGTAGGTCGGGGCTGTTGGCCAAAGCTCTGGCGATGGCTACCCGTTGTTGTTGGCCTGCTGAGAGTTCTCTAGGGTAATGAGTGGCTCGGTTTTCTAAGCCCACCCTAGCCAGCACCTCCTCCGCTCTTTGTTTGTTTTTGAAGGTGTCTTTACTCCTAGCGTTGAGGGCGATCATGATGTTTTCGCTTGCGGTAAGGTAGGGTATGAGTGCGAAGTTTTGCATCACAAACCCGACGTGATGGCTCCGAAAAAGGGCCATGTCCTCTTCGCTATACAGATTAACTTCGTTTCCGTTGTAAAACATTCTTCCTGCAGTAGGGCGCAACAAGCCGCCCAATATCAACAGCAGAGTGGTCTTGCCGGAGCCAGAAGGTCCCGTGATGGTGACAAAAGCGCCTTTAGGTATGTCGAGGGAGAGGTCGTCAAGGGCGTAGACAGCGCCATTGTGGCGATAATATGTTTTGGTCAGATTTTGAACTTGTAGCAACATGATTACTGCTCTTGCATGTTTGAGAAAGGTTCGATTTTGCCAGCTAAATAGGCGGGAATAAAAGCGCCGAGTACTGAAATGATGACAGCAATCGCCATTGAGGCGAAGAACAGCGCGTAAATAGGCGAAACCTCGAGGCCGGCAAACTCAGGACCAAGCCACATTGCCGCCAGAGTGCCTAAGAAATATCCGGCCACTCCGCCCAATAGGCCCATGATGAGCGCCTTAAGAATGAGGATATAGTAAATGTGTTTCCTGTGGTACCCGATCATGCGAAGAATGCCGATCTCCCGACGGCGCTCATTCACATTTGCCCAGATATAGTTTCCGATGGAGATACTGCCCACGAAGACAATGATGATGAGGAATACCGTAGATATTTTATTCATCAGCTTATTGTTCTCGATTTGGGTGGCGACAATTTGCCCAATGGTAGTGATGCGGGTATCGGGCAAAATATTTCGCAATTGCCCTAAGAGACCGTCTGAGATAGCGTTGCAACAGCCCATGATTTCGATAGCACTCACTTGCGGCCCTGTGCCCAAGAGTGCCTGTACCGAGTGGAGGTTGGCAAATACGCGATCGTCGTCTACCGTGCCTGTCTCAGGCAGCAATTTGACCACCTTAAATGTTTGGCCCATAATGGTTAACTCGCTGCCTTCCGAGATCTTGAGCCGCTCAGCAATACCAGAACCCACAAAGCAATCATAGCCTTCTAAGGTATCAATCGCTTTGCGCTGTAACTTCTCGTCGGCGTATTTTTTAGGCTCTGAGGCAGCACAGGTCGCCGCAATAGAATTGCTCAGCAGGCCGCCCTGCTGCCAAATCGGTTTTGAGGCGATCTCGCTTTGCGGCAAGATGCCCGTCAGGACGATGTTCTGATCTCCGATTTTTACGCGTCGGGTCAATTTCGGCGATATGTTGTCTACTCCGGGAATTGCGGAAGTAACCAGCCTTTCCACATAGTCTTCAGGGAAGGTAGAAGCATCGATATCAGCAGCGTAGTAATCGTCAACGCTTGAAGACTGCGGCAGCACCAAAATATTAGCTCCTAAGTTGTCGAGATTTACAGCCACAGCCCTTTCAGAAACCACCGAAAACGAGCGGATGCCCACTATAACACCAATGCCAAGGGTGATAGCCAATAGGCCAGAAATCAGCTGTGATTTGCGGTGCCATAGTTCTTTTACCGTTAAGTCTGTCAATTTCATGGTGACTATACTTTAAAAAAAGTGAATTCATCTCTGCACCGATGCTCTAAGGCCCTTTTCGAACTCCGACGCATCAATGCCTGCCAATGTGCTCATAGTTTGCTAAGAGGACATCGCTCTTTGCATGTAAGCAATGAATACAGGACCTTTACCTTCTGCAAGGCTGGGTAGGCGACTTATTGCTTACCGCATCCGGCCGGTCCACAACCTGGGCCACACCCTTTCTTAACGGGAGTTGTAGCTGCTTTTGCCAACTTCTCTGCATCAGGGATGCTCGTAGATTGGCCAGCTACTTGCCCCTGTTTATTGATGACCAAAGTAACCGATGATTGAGCAACTGCCGGATTTACTCCAAGCTTCTGCATTAGCGTCACTTCTTGTAAGTCGTCCATGTCCACTTCAACAACGACGGCCTCGCGGTTGAGCAGCGCAACGGCCTTTTGGCATTCGCTCAGTACGGCTTTTCGGTCGGAAAAAGACTTCTTGGTCAAAGCAAGAATGACATGTTTACCGCTTCCTACGGCTTCATAAATGAGTTCTAATTTAGGCGACGGAACAAGCGCGGCCAGGTTCTGCGGTGTTGCCTGTTGAAGGACGTAGCCACCAGCAGGTTGGCCTTTGGTCGAAATCACTAAGATAAGCGGAAGGGGAGCGCTGGCTAAGCGCCACTCAGCGACCAAGGCAGCATTGGCAGCATCGTCGCGATTCATCTCCACGACCACCGAGTTAGGGTAAAGCACCTGAGCCTCTTTAGCTACAGCAAGTGCTTGAGCCGTTTTAGTTACCCCGTTTCCGGTAACCACCAGAAAAACGGCCTTCTTAGCTTTTTTAGCGTTTGCCAATTGCGTTTCCACCGGTGTACCACTCGCCTTAACCATCGAGTAGCTGACTTGTTGGGCTACCATCCGAGCACTTTGCACCTCGCTCACCGCAGCTGAGCCTAAAGCCGTACCGCTTCCACTCCGGCTCTCTGCGCCAGAATGCGTGCAAGCCGCCCCGGCAAGAATTGTGGCCAAGGTAAAGGCGAGCGACCGAGAACGCTTGAAGACATTCATTGAGATCATTTTTTTATCGTTTAAGAATGAGTAGAATTAGAACCGCAAGAATGTTCTGTGTCGCAGAAAACATCTGCCGACCTAATGGACTCAAAAAAGAGATCGAAATCCCTAAGGTAATTGGATAGGGTACTGGTACACAGACAGTAATTAATCTTTAGCCCATCTACTTCTCCACGGATGAGACCGAGCCGCTTGAGCTCACCCAAATGCTGAGAAACCGTGCTCCTGCTCAGGGGAAGATGGGCGGAAATGTCACCTGAAATGCAAGTCTTTGTTTCCGCTAAGTACTCCAGAATGGCCAAACGCGCTGGGTGTGAAATGGCCCTAGCAAACATCGATAGCGACTGAAGTCGCTCGTCAAAGACTTCTTTCTTTACCATGGGTTGCATCCACCTTTGTTGTATGACGCAAACATACGACATAATTGGAGAAGGCAAGCACTTCAGCTTATTTTTTAATTAGCTTAGTCGCTTGAATGACAAAAAGGCAAGAGCAAAGATTTGAATATAAAGGTCTAAAACCAAATTAAGTATAAGCGTTTTCACTTTAAAAAGAAATCAAGTCGCCTAATCCAGGTAGTTTGCAAATAGTATTGGTTAAGCCAGTCGTTCTGAGCGTTTTTTACCCAGCCGACAAAGAGCAGGCCGACCTCAATACTATTCCACTCGTTGAGAGGAATACCCAGTTGTAAGGCTGTCCAGTTTTCGTCAAACTTAAATTGGTTGGAGGTATTAAAGAAAAACTCGCTGTAGCCCATGAGGTACAACTTGTCGTGGGCCAAGGGCTGCTTAATGCCTATCAAGTAGCGCAAGCGGTGTGTTAGGGGCGCTTCGTTGGTAATGCGGTCGCAGATGAAGCGCTCGTCGAAGCGCAGCCGCTGTTTCAGGCGGCCCTTACTACCCACGGGTAGTTGGAGGGTTAGCTGTTGAAAGAAGCGATTTTCTGTTCGATAATCTCCGCGAAAGGGGTTCTGTCGTTCATGAACGTAGGCAGCTGTAGCGCTCAAGCGCTCGGTGAAGTGATACGATATGCCGAGCTC
>CAKZRZ010000215.1 GCA_937918955.1 uncultured Arenicella sp. | reverse complement strand
CTGTTTTGGAACGCACCTATGGAGTACCTATTTTTCAGGAGCAGGTTATTAAATTGACCATGGTTGCTGCGGGCTTTAGTGGCGGCGAGGCAGATGAATTACGACGTGCGATGGCAAGCTGGGGTAAGCGCGGTGACCTCGATCAATTCAGAACTCGCTTGATTGATGGCATGTTGAAGCGCGGACATAGCTTAGAGTTTGCCGAGCGCTTGTTTAAGCAGATCAAGAGCTTTGGCAGCTATGGTTTTCCTGAATCTCACTCGGCGAGTTTTGCTTTATTGGTTTACGCTTCGGCTTGGCTCAAGTGCCATTACCCCGTGGCTTTTTATGCTGGAATTCTTAACAGTCAGCCAATGGGGTTTTATTCACCATCGCAATTGGTGCAAGACGCGAAGCGGCATAATGTGCGCGTGTTGCCGGTGTGCATAATCAATAGCCAATGGCAGCACACGCTGGATTCGTCTGCGCCTGGGCAAGGCTTTCGTTTAGGCTTTTGTCTTATTAAAGGGGTCTCTGAGCAATCTGCACGGCGCTTAGTTAGCTCTAGAGAGAATGAGCCTATCCAGAGTTTGAGCGATCTCAAAAGCCGCGCGATTTTTAATTCAATGGAGCTGACTAAATTAGTTGATGCGAATGCCTTTCACGGTTTTCATAAAAATCGACGTCAGGCTTATTGGCAAGCATTGCAAATTGATGATGGTTTAGGCCTTTCTAACCAAGGCAGTCAAAAGCACGAGCTGAGTAAGGCCGACTTTATCAAAGAACTCTCGCCTCTTGATTCTATGTTGTCAGACTATCGCAGCGCTCGCGGCGTGTCGCTCAAACATCACCCGATGCAGTTATTACGAAAGACCCTGCCCTTTGCTCGCTGCACCTTAGCGAATCAGGTTCTAAGCCGGCGTAATAAAAGCTTAATTGAAATATCAGGTTTAGTTACTGGTCGGCAACGGCCTGGTACCGCTAGCGGAGTGATCTTTATGACCCTTGAGGATGAGACGGGCAATATCAATGTGATCTTATGGCAAGGCATTCAAGAGCGTTTTCGCGAGGCAATTCTCACTGGTCGTATTCTCTATATTAAAGGCACGCTGGAGCACCAACATGGCGTCGCGAATGTTATTGCAGCTTACATTGAGCAGCATGATAAAGCCCTACCCGATTTGAAATCGCGTTCCCGCGACTTTCACTGATCGCGCTTGAACTCGCTAATGGGCGTTTGTATGAAAATTGAGGCACTCAATTCTCTATCATCTGCTTGAGTGCCAGCGCGGCGTTAGAAAGGCTTCGTCGACTGTGAATAATCAATCCCAACTCTCTTGATAGTTCAACGTCGAGATCTAAGGCTTTCAACCCTGCGTGTTGTTTGTTATTCGATTCAGCAACCAACATGGTTCTTGGCAGTAGCGACCACCCCAAACCCGCCGTAGCCAACATTTTGAGCGTCTCTAGATTATTGGTTTGCATTTGCACATTAAGCTCCAAACCGCGTTGGTCAAACTCTCTGCGAATGATTTTGTGCGTCTCTGTTTCAAAGCTGGGTATTACGCATGCGTATCGTGCTAGGTCTTCAAAACTCGGCTTGCTGATGTTCGCGAGCTGATGCTCTTTGCTGACCACAATGCTCAAAGGGTCTTGCCAAATTGGTAGCTTAATCAATTTATCGGGGAGGCTTTGCGGCAAGGTAATAACCGCGAACTCAATATCGCCCTGCTCGACTGATGTAAACGCTTGCTCTGAATCTTCAAAGCGAATATCGAGGTTCACTTGCGAATATCGCAGATTAAATTCTCTAAGAATCGGCGGCATTCGGTGCAAGCCGACATGGTGCGCAATGGCGATTGACAAGTTTCCGCTGATTTCGTCATTTAAGTTTGATGCATAGCGTTGCATGTCTTCGGCTTGGCTCACAAGGTCTTGCGCCTTGGGCAATAGTTGTTTACCAGCTTCTGTTAAGCTTATTTGTCTAGCAATTCGATTAAATAGCTGAGTGCCGAGCTCTTCTTCTAAAGATGCGACACGTTTACTGATCGCGGGCTGCGTTACAAAAAGCTGTTCTGAGGCTTTTGAAAACGATTCATGTCTCGCGACCGCGATAAATGCTTGCAGTGATGAAATGTCCATTTGTTCGAAAACTCCGACGACTCATTCCAATTTGGAATTGATATTATAAAAACAATGAATTTGTATTATCAATAGGCTTTGATATTATTTATCCATGGTTGTAAGCCTTATACTTACAACATTTCAGCGCAAGCTAGTAAGGCTTAGCTACTTAGACCTAGTTAAGAAGCAGCTGAAAACAATATTTAATCTCACGACCATCGGCACAAGCGCTGAAAACCGTGTGATTCAACAGCAGAACTATCGAGGTACCCCATGGCTAAAACCATGTATGAAAAAATTTGGGATGCACATTTTGTGCACCAAGAAGAAGGCCAAGCTCCGTTAATGTACGTAGATCGTCATCTAATGCACGAAGTTACGTCGCCACAAGCCTTTGAAGGCTTGAAGATTGCGGGTCGCCCAATCCGAAATACACACAGTATTTTGGCCACTTTAGATCATTGTGTACCAACAAAGCTCGCAGATCGTTTGAACTTGCCTGACCCAATTGGCGCTAAGCAAGTACAAACTATGATGAACAATTGTGACGAGCATGGTTTGATACTGTATGACATGAAGAGCAAGAACAACGGCATTATTCACGTTGTTGTACCTGAGCATGGTTTTGTTCACCCGGGCATGACCACGGTTTGTGGTGATTCTCATACCGCAACGCACGGTGCATTTGGTGCCCTTGCGTTCGGAATCGGCACGTCAGAAGTTGAACACGTGATGGCAACTCAATGCCTGCCTCAATCAAAGTCAAAAACGATGTTGGTTAAGGTTGACGGTAAGTTGTCTAAATACAGCACGGCTAAAGACATTGCCTTAGCGATTATTGGCGAAATCGGCACCGCTGGCGGCAACGGCTTTGTTATTGAATACGCTGGCGAAGCGATTGAAGCTCTATCTATGCAAGGCCGTATGACGCTTTGTAATAGGGCGATTGAGTCAGGCGCTCGCGCTGGTTTGGTAGCTCCTGATCAAAAGACCATTGATTTCTTGGAAGGCAAAGAATTTGCGCCTAAAGGTGAGATGTGGGATCGAGCGGTTGAGTACTGGAAGTCGTTGCCAAGTGATGAAGGCGCTGAGTTTGATCTGGTTATTGAACTTAGAGCTGAAGACATCGCGCCTCAAGTTACTTGGGGTACCTCGCCAGAGCAAGTTGTGCCAGTTGATCAGAGTGTTCCTGCACCTACTGACTTTGATAACGAGGGTAAAGCTATCGCCTGCCAAAGCGCCTTGGATTACATGGGCTTAGAATCAGGCACTAAAATGACCGACATCTCTGTTGATTTCGTATTTTTGGGTTCGTGTACAAATTCTCGCATTGAAGATTTTCGCGCAGCAGCGGAAGTTGCCAAAGGCACTAGTGTGCCGAGCAATGTTACTGCGATTGCGGTTCCAGGCTCTTACCAAGTGAAAGAACAAGCGGAAGCTGAAGGCTTAGATAAAATTTTTACCGACGCGGGTTGGGAATGGCGCGAGCCAGGCTGCTCAATGTGCTTGGCAATGAATGGTGATCAATTGACACCTGGCCAACGTTGCGCATCAACTTCAAACCGTAACTTCGAAGGCCGACAAGGCAAAGGTGGGCGAACTCACCTTGTGTCTCCAGCCATGGCGGCGGCGACTGCTGGCGCCGGTCGTTTTGTTGACATTCGCGAACTCGAAGCGTCTTAACCGACACACAGAATCAGGTAAATTATCATGGATAAATACACAAACCACACCAGCGTCGCGGCGTTGATGAATCGCAGCAATGTTGATACCGATCAAATCATTGCAAAGCAATTTCTTAAAAAAGTTGAGCGCACTGGCTTTGGCCAACACTTGTTTCATGACTGGCGCTACAATGAAGATGGCACTCCAAACCCAGAGTTCGAACTAAACAATCCAAAATTCGAAGGCGCTAAGATCTTAGTTGCTGGCGATAACTTTGGTTGTGGTTCGTCGCGCGAACATGCGCCTTGGGCGATTGACGATTTTGGTTTCAACACCATTATCTCTACTAGCTTTGCCGATATCTTCTACAACAACTGTTTCAAAAATGGCATTTTGCCAATCGTTGTTGATGCTGACACCTTGAAAGCTTTGATGAGCGAAATTTCGGCTAACGAAGGCGTTGCTTTCACGGTTGATTTAGTCAATCAAAAAGTAAGTACGCCTGGTGGCATAGAATTGAGTTTCGAGATCGACGGGTTTCGTAAGAACAACCTGCTTGAAGGCTTAGACGACATCGGTTTAACGCTGGCGCAAACCGATAAGATTGACAGCTACGAAACTAAGCACAAAGAGATGTTTCCTTGGCTTTGGGCTTCTTAATTCTAGCGATTAGTCAGCCGTAAATTCGGCATCTCAAGAGGGGCAACTTCGGTTGCCCTTTTTTGTTGGCGCTTAGCTCTTATTTTTTGACCAATTTTGAATAGTCGATAAGCCTCGTAAAGCCTTTTATTTATT
>CAKZRZ010000214.1 GCA_937918955.1 uncultured Arenicella sp. | reverse complement strand
GGGGAGCAAGCCGGGCAAGACAAATTGCCAAATTTGATAGGCTAAAAACGGGAACGCTAAAATAATCGCCGAGAACAAAATGGATTGAACATAGAGCGTGAGTTGCCCGTAAGGCACAAGGTTTTGCAGTTTAACATTCGGACTACTTTTGAGAAGCGGCGCAATGAGAATTTGATTGACAATGAAATCGGAAAAGTATGCACAGATACTCACGGCAACAATTACGCCTAAAAGCCCTCTGAATAAGCGCACGCGCAGTTCGTCGAGGTGGTCGAGAAATCCCATTTCGTCGGTCGGTTGTTGCTTTGCCATTGATTTAGTGTCAGTTTTAAGTCTCGGTTTTAAGTCTCGTTAAAGGCGGTTGATGATGTTTGAATGACGGTCTGATTTGAGCGCAATCAATCTCAATTAAAATTATCGCTATTTCATTCCGAAATGAAGGTTACAAATTTGCGACAATGTCGGCTTTTCGCCAACGCTTGACGTGGAAAATCCCTAATTTTTACCTATTATTATAAGCTTTGGCAATCAACAAAGCGTATTTGAGATTGAATAAAAACATCGGTATCGCAAAAATTGTTATCGCCATAGACGGACCTGCCGCGTCAGGCAAGAGCACAACGGCGAAGTTGCTCGCCAAAAAGCTCGGCTACATTTACATCGATACGGGTGCAATGTATCGTGCTTTCACGCTCAAAGTGTTATCGGAAAATCTCTTGGAGCAACTGCTTGGCGACGAATCTCGACTTCGGCAGTTCGTAGAACATACCGACGTTCGCTTAACCGATACACAAGTCTGGCTTGACGGGCGCGATGTTACGGAGCAAATTCGCTCAAACGAGGTCTCAAAACTTGTCAGTAAAATCAGCGCACTGAAAGCGGTTCGTGAGAAACTTTCGGCGATTCAAAAAAAGTTAGGCGAAGCCAAAGGCGTGGTGATGGATGGGCGCGATATTGGCACGGCGATTTTTCCAAACGCGGAACTCAAAATTTATATGATGGCTTCCGCACGAGAACGTGCAAAGCGACGCTATGCTGAATTGAAAGCAAAAAATGCCGATATTGACGTGAGCCTCGACGCGCTCGAAGCGGAAATCAAACAGCGTGATGAAGAGGATATGAATCGCGCCGTCTCGCCGCTTCGCAAAGCCGATGATGCTGTTGTGCTCGACACATCGTCGCTCACGATTGAGGAACAAGTTGAGCGCATTTATCGGTTAGCACTGGAAAAAATTAACAGTTGAAAGGAAGTATCGCATGAAAGTTACAGTTGATTCACAATCAGGATTTTGTTTCGGAGTGCAATTTGCCATTGAAATGGCGGAAGGCGAACTTGCCGAAAGCGGTTCACTTTATTCGCTTGGTGATATTGTGCATAACACTGTTGAAGTTAAACGGCTCAACGATATGGGCTTGAAGACCATCACGAAAGACGATTTGAAATCACTTTCAAATACAAAAGTCTTGATTCGTGCGCACGGCGAGCCGCCCGAAACTTACAAGTTCGCGATGGAAAACAACATCGAGCTCATCGATGCCTCTTGCCCTGTTGTGCTTAAACTGCAACGCCGCGTCAAAGATTTTTACGACGAAGGCTACCAAATTTTGATTTACGGCAAGAAAGACCATGCCGAAGTTATCGGCGTAAATGGTCAATGCAACAATGAAGCGATTGTCATCAAACACGCCGATTTGAGCGACCCGAGCGAACTTGTAGGCATTGATTTTTCGCGCAAAACCGTGCTCTTCACACAAACGACGCAAGACACCAAAGGCTTCTATCAACTGCGCGACAATCTCAAAAAGCTTTTCGCTGAAAAACATGAGAGCGATAAGTTCGATGAAGTCGCCACGAATCAAGAAGCGTCGGAGTTTCTTGCCAAAGACACAATTTGCCGACAAGTTTCAGGGCGCGACGAAAAATTGACGAAATTCGCTTCACAAAACGAAGTCGTCGTTTTTGTTGCGGGCAAAAAGAGTTCGAATGGGAAAGTTCTTTTCGGAATCTGTAAAGAGGCAAATCCGCGCACCTACTTTGCCGAACACGAAGGCGAACTTCAAGCCGAGTGGTTTGTGCGTGAAGACGGCTCACCCGTTGAAAGCGTTGGCGTTTGCGGCGCAACCTCTACGCCGATGTGGCAAATGGAACTCGTTGCCGACGTGATTCGCAAAAACTTTGCGCCAAAAGAGCAAGTGTCTGTTTAAGTTTTTGTTGTTTATTTCATTAACCTAAACCCGTCCGATTTTACTCTCTGAGTCGGAAGCGGTAAAACCAAGAGAGAAGGAAAAATAATGTCAACTCAAACATCAGAAGCGATGCCGACGCTAAATTCGGCAAACGGCAGCGGCGCGCCTGTTGCCAAAAAACAGAAGCCCGTTCGTTTCTTCGCCGAGTATAACGACGAAGAATTGAAGCAACTCGAGGCTCTCTATTCAGGCACGTTCAACGAACTCACCGAAGGTGAAATCGTCAAGGGTCGTGTGGTTTCCATCAACGAAAAAGACGTAACGATTGACGTCGGTTTGAAATCCGAAGGCATCGTTTCTTTGATGGAGTTCAAAGACCCCGCATCGGTCAAAGTCGGCGACGAGATTGAAGTCTTCCTCGAAAGCATCGAAGACAAAATGGGTCAACTAATTCTTTCCAAGCGCAAAGCCGACACGATGCGCGTTTGGGAAAAAATCTATGAATCGCTCGAGAAGGGCACGATTATCAGCGGCAAAATTACCACGCGCGTTAAGGGCGGCATGACGGTTTCGCTTGGCGGCGTCGAGGCGTTCTTGCCCGGCTCTCAAATTGATGTGAAGCCCGTGCGCGACTTCGACATTCTCGTCGGTCAAACGATGGACTTCCGCGTCGTTAAAATCAATCCGCTTACACAAAATATCGTCGTTAGCCATAAAGTTATTATCGAACAAGAATACGAAGCACGCCGCAAAGAAATGCTCTCCAATATCAAGGTGGGCATGGTGCTGGAAGGCACGGTTAAGAACATTACCGACTTCGGTATTTTCGTCGACTTGGGCGGATTGGACGGCTTGGTTCATATCACCGACATTACCTGGGGACGCATTTCGCACCCATCAGAAGCCGTTAAGCTTGACGACCCGATTAAA
>CAKZRZ010000213.1 GCA_937918955.1 uncultured Arenicella sp. | reverse complement strand
CGCTCTATAACAACACCGAGCTTCCTGCTCAAGCCATCATCCTGATGTGTGCTGTTAAACGAATAGTAAACAAAATTAATCCAGCTCGCCTCACCCGTACGGATGAATTGCTAGGGTGTCGATGGTTTGGCGCTTACGATGTTCCACATTCTTCGCAAAACAATCGATCTAACTCAGCAGAGGATGAAAACGCTTTTACAGGGCCGGTTATTTCTACGTTAGTTTGGTCAAACAAAGCTCTAGCGAACGAAGGAGATCCCATAGCTTTTTGACACAAGCGACAATGACATAGCCTAGAGTTAATCGGCCTTCCCCTTACCAATATAACTACGTCGCCACAAAGGCACGTAGCTCGCTCACTTTGTACATTGTTTTCTAACATGAAAAAATATTCAGTAGTCTGTAAAGTTGACCATTAAGGATACTTCTATAACCTTGGCCTACAACAGAGTATTCCGAATATTGAACTCTTACAAACCGAGATTATCCAAGCTCTCTTTTTCATAAGCACTATCTTCAGCAGGGTAGCGCAGACCTACGACGCCGTTTTGCTTGGCCAGTGCCCATAGAATACTTTCACCTGCGGGCAAAGTTTTAGGAATTTTAGCGTATAGAGGGTCACTGTAAGCATCTTCTGGGGTAACTATGTTCCAACCTTTGGTTTGAAACATTTCAATGATATCAGTAAGGAAAGCTGCATTTATCGCATTAGTGTGAAGTAAGAGGACGTGTTTAGCGCTACGCTTCATAAACTTTTGCGACAATGAGTCATAATAGGATGCTCTATCCCATATGTGCTTCAAGTAAACATCTCTAAATATTGATACGTCCCCCTTAGAGTCGTTTTTTAACCAGGCTAGATAACGTTGATTATAATACCAGTCGCTTGCATCAATACTAACTGCGCCAGATGCATAGCCATGATCAGCCAACCACTCTCTAACACCATCACGTTTTTCCTCAGTATTACCCTCTTTTAAATAGGGGAATCTAAACCGAGCTACCCACCCAGGCATCTCCTTCAATAGCTCTTCGTTTTTTTGCGTATCAGAAATGAAGACGCTCAACGAGGTTTTCTTCGAACCTAAGTTTAGATGGCTGTAGGTATGATTGGCTATCGAATGCCCATCAATCCCCCACTTCTCAACTAAGGACAGCCCCTCAGCACTGTCGACGCGACGGCCGGTAACATAGAAAATAGCTTTTACTTTATGCGTCGACAAACTGCCTAGAATATCGGCATTCCATTTGGATGCTCGCGGCTCTTTTGTCGGATCGAGACCATCGTCAAATGAAAAAGCGACACTTTGGGCGACAGATTCTAATGACAAGATAGAATAGAAAATACACAACAATATAGACAGTTTCATAAATCAGGCTCGGGGCGATCAGCTAAATAATTTCAAGGCTAACTTATCACCCGACTTCCCTAATCAATATGAGTTTATTGTGAGCTTTCCACTTAGCCCCAAAGCATGCTTAGAACTAAACTCTACCATTCCAGAAAGTAAAGCCCACGTTGCCTAACTTCGTCTAAACTCGATTTTTTGTATCGTCAGATCAAGTTCATATTTTTACAGAAGGTCAGCCACTATTCGACCGATTCTTGTCCGCCTTGCTCAGCTCCGCGTTCAGCCGCTGCGTTTAGTTTTTCGATGGTTTCTATCAGGCTATCGATTAACTTCTGGCCGGCAATTTGCTCTTCGGCGGTGGCGTTTTCTAAGCCTTGGGTAAATTTTTCGAGTTCGGCCATTAGGTCAGTTCCGCTCTTCGCCATCTCTTCAGCAATAGGCGACATTTCATCTCCCAACTCTAATATTGCCTCTGCAAGTTCCTGTTCAGAAACGGCAATGTCCGACATCGCGTCGGCTAAATCTTGCTCAACCGTTTTCATTGTCTCACTGGCGATCGCGGCCATTTCTTTCACGCCTTGCTCGACTCTGGCTCGGTCTTGTTCAAACTGTTCGCCCGCTAAATACTCTTGAAACGAATCAACATAGCCAGCCAGTTCTCCGGTGCCAACATCAATAGCATCGCCAACTGACCAGGCCACCAGCTCGATCATTGAATTTAAGCCTTTTAATTGCTGCCCGTTTTGAAGGCCGAAATCTTGCGCCGCTGCACTTGCATAAATCTCAAGCGGCGAGCCTGGCTTAATACGATTAACCGCAACAGCGGCTTGCGAATCAATTTTAGCGGCGGCTTCAGGATCAATCATCATAATTACTCGCGAGCCCGATGACTCATCCAATGGCTGAACAGCAACTACTTGACCAACCTTCGACTCTTGGTAATACACGCGGGCGCCCTCTTTCACGCCTTGCGCACTACGAAACTCGGTACTTACTTCAACACCGCTATCGCCACATGCTGTTATCATAATTGCGACGAACACTAAGCTCACAGACTTAACTATGAGCTTCTGGGCTCGCTGAAAATTTGTGTGGATTAGATTGATCATTGTGGTCCCTATATTTAAGTCTGTGATTTTTATTTTAGAGTTACTAAAGCGTGCTGAAATTCAAATACACACGATCAAGTCTTTAGTTACAAAATTAGTTTTAGAAAAAATGCCCTGAGCGAATTAAACGGTGTAGGCGCTCTGGGTCATCAATAAATTGATTACGATTACCCTGAAGAGTCTCGATGA
>CAKZRZ010000212.1 GCA_937918955.1 uncultured Arenicella sp. | reverse complement strand
ACGACTTCAGACATTGATGTGGGATGAAGCTTTTGCGGCTACTGAAAACAACCCTCTTTCTGTCCCGGCAGGTCTATTTGTGACTTCCATTAATCAATTAATTGACATTAAAACTGAACGAGACATTGCAATATCTAATCATGTTCCTGAAATAGTATTATTCGGACTTTTACTATTTGCTGCTTTGGCGCTTGGTATTCTTGGATATGGAAATGGTTTAGCTGCGACACATGCAAGATATCCATCGATCATTTTATGTGTTGTAATTACCATTTCGTTCATACTCATCATAGACCTTGACAGACCAAATCGTGGACTTACAAAAGTAAGTCAAGCAAGCATGGTTGACTTAATAACAATTATAAATGAAATTAGCAAAGAATAAAATTTAAAAGTGAAATTTAAAAAGTATAATGAATAACAACGAACTGCTAACAAAGGCTATATGCCATAAGGGTTTTAGTGGGTATTCAAGCGTTGTAACTCGCTCAAACTTTCGTGTCGGTAGACAGGTAACTGCTCCGCAATCCCTTACGGCATATAGTCTCAACCGTTAGCGGCAACTAAAAAGAAGAAAAAACAATCCAAAAAGATGGAAAAGCACCCCAGATTTTTGAGAAAAAGTCGAAATTTCATCCGAAAATATGTTTGATTTTTGATTCTATTGGTTGACACAATACAGTGGGCTATCCCGAAACCACCTAAAAACAGAAGTAGGGATTATCTTTTAACCATTTTATCATGAGCATGAATCTTAAGATTGCTAAAAGTAAAATTGGCGCTAACAAAATAAAGATGAAAGCATCGGGCCTTCATTATCTTTTGTTGAGCCTTGTTTTTGCAGCATGGTCCTGCAAGCCCGAAAAAATCATCCCAACGGATCAGCATGGGCAAAACCTTATCAGCGCATGTGCCGTCGGTATGGCATACGATGCTGAATCCACCACGGTGATCGTGCCCGTAAGCCCTGCCGACATTTCGCAGCTTTCTACGCTCGACAGGGCGCTGATGCTCCCTCAGCGTGACCGACGTAAGGAAACGGTCTGCGTGATGCAGGATGGAAGTTATACCATAACAACGGAACTGATGGAACCGACCGCCCCCATCGAATATCCTGAGAGGACCGTCGGCCTTTGGCCCAAACCAGCCTATAAGAAAATGGTAAATACCAATGGCGTCATTACTTACTACAACGGCGAAAACGAACAGATTGGCAACGAGATTACTTACGATAGGTCGTCAGTTGCGCTCGCAGTTTTCCAGATGTTCCAAGAGATGAAAAACAATCCGACACAGAGCGACCAGAAGTTCACCAACTACATTGATGCTTTGTCGGCAAATGGACTGCCGCACACTGCCCAAAGCAGCAATATATACACCACACAGGTCAATAACCCTGACGGCACTTCGAGTGTCATGGTGGTGGACAAAAATGCCCGTATGAAAGTTGGCCAGATAGACTTCGACACGGAGGGACATCCATGTACGCTGTACATGTTGAAAGTGGCAGGACAAGCCCCCAACGTGGAGTTCAAACAAATGACCCAAGTCATCTATTTCAACGCAGTTGACAGCGGGGTGCGCATGAAGGTGCAGAAGATCACCGTGTTCAACTCATTTTCACTTCAACTGTAAAACAATCAAATCATGAAAAACAGAATAATATCCTTTTTTATTTTCTTCCTGGGGGCCATCACTCTAACGGCACAAAATCGGGACATTTTGTGGCTGTTCGGTCCATCTCTTACATCAGCACAATGGTCGAGGGCCAAATTTAGCGCCGAAGTCAAGGGGTTCCACTTCAACAGCATAAACATTACGCCTTACGACAACAATACCGTTGCCAACAACATTCCCGATTGGGCCACGTTTTTCAACACCAAACTGAACGACGGGAACCATACTGACGTGCTCGGCATTGGGCACGATGCCGGGGGGCTAATCATTCGCTACATGGACATGGCGCAGCAAAACGGCAGGCTTTCGGCCATGATTCTGGATGGAACGCCAAACCAGGGTGGAAATATTTTCAACAAACTTCTCTCCGTGGACCAGGCATCCCAAAGCGATGTTCAAAAAATGATTAACAAGATGCTCAACCTGAAGACGCAGGCGCAGAACTGCAACGGTTGCCAGATGATACAGGCGACCCAAAGTTGGGTGAATTATTTTGCAGGGCAGCAAGCTAAAAACTATTACCAGCAATTGAAGCCCACAAATCCTGTCATCACGAACCTGGAAACTCCTGGCATCCCCTATGCGGTCATCTGGGGCAATGAAAACGAAGACGCCCTGACCTTGACTAGGATGATTAACTCTTGGTACAATACCGGGCTATTCGGCGAGGACAACGAGTACATAGACTGTTACAAATCGGAGATAGCGCAGCGATTGCAGGATGCCAACCAACAGTTTGCGCTGGGCCTCATGCAGTCCATTGCCCAATACGCGGGCGCTGCCGGAAAACTGAATATTTCCAACCCGTTTTCAGCAGGTTCCGTCATAGAAGGTGCTTTGAACGCTTTGGTCACAGCCCTAAGGACTACTTTTGCGCTCCAAAAGGAGTTAAGAGAAATCGCAGAATGCGAACTCGTTCATCAGGCCATGAACGCTCAATGGAACCTGATGCTGTCTCCTTACACTGTCGTTCAGGAGACGGTGGAGCTGCCATGCTTTCCCTGCGAGGGGTGCGAGACAGAGCCGGACCAGCAAGTGCAAGGATATTGCTTTTCGCTATGTGTCTATGGATGCGCCCCCCTTACACACACGTACACCGACACATATACCTATGTTACCTACGAACCGCACGACGGGCTACTGACGAGGACTGAGCAACTGCTCGCCGGGGCCTCCAAAACTTACGAAGCCAAGGGCGTGAACCACCTGCAGGAACAGTTCTGGGAATATGCGCCGATAGGCAATGCCTTTCAGGATTTGTTCAACGGCGGTGCGGGCGCGGCGTTTGTGGTCCCTAAATAAGTTATGGCTGATGATTCAACACAACAAAAAGCGGTGCGCCGGTTTGTGCCGGCGCGCCGTTTTGCTTTTTTTGTCCTTTTCCTCTATTTTACTTGATAGCTGTCGGCCTAGGGAAAAAGAGTTGCAATTGAAGCAGTTGTGGCGAACGCCTGTTTTTGAAAGCCACACTGAAATGGCTGAAAGCATTTATCCGGTACAGATCGGCGACAGGGTGCTTACCGCAAAGCTACTGGACGATACTGCACCCCTATTTTATGCACTGGACATTAAGCAGGGAAGAATATTTTGGCAATTGACGGATACCGCCTGCACGGGCAAGATTTATTACAACATGAAGCCGTTTGTTTCGAAACAAGGAATTTGCCTTCCCTGCGGCAAGGCGACAATGTGCGTTGACATCAAGACCGGGAAACCACGTTGGGTCAACGAGCAGTCGGGGCATCCCGAACAAACCCTAGAACCCTTCACACACAGCACCTTCTTACAGTCGGTTAATGATTGGGACGGCCGGAAATCCTATATTCAGGAAGTCAGTTCGATTGATGGCGATACCAAGCCCATCTATACAGTCAAATGGCCAGACAGTGCAAAATTGCTCATAAAGACACCCGTGAAGGTGAACAATAAACTTCTGCTTTTCACTTCCATAATGATGCAATACGGAACAAACAAGACTGTCGCAAAATGGCACCTTTTGAAGTGCAGTACCGGCGAAATTCTTTTAGAAGGCGTGGCATACCCCGAAAACAAGAGTGGATACGGTGTGACGAAACAGCCTGTCGTAATGGGCGATAGAGCGTTTATGATCGCTTACGACAATGTATTTTGTGTTTCAACAACCGACGGGGAAGAAGTATGGAGGGTAGTATTACCAAGGGATATGCTTACTTCCATGCCGATAGCGTCGAAGGACGGCCTGTTCTGCCCCATGGAGGATGGCTATGTTTACAAGTTGGATGTGGGCAGTGGCCGTACAGTCTGGAAGACAAAAATATCTGCAACGCCAAGCCGACCCGTAATTATCAACGACATATTGTTCATCGTAGGAGGCTCTGATGGTATACTATATGTTGTTTCAACCCAGGATGGAAAGATGGTCAAAAGCCTGAAAGCACCGAACCACCACTTTATCAATAACCAGTTTTTCCGCCGCTTTATCGGGGTTGATTCTAGGGGCGAATTGCTAATGCTTTTTGATGGGAATAGTTTTAGAGGTTATAAAATTTGGAATTAGAACAAATGAAGGTAAAAATTGAAGATAAAGATGCCGCTAACAAAGCATATAACTGTCATGTCGGCTAAGCGCCGCCACGCCGTGTATGCGCCCCGTTAGCGGGCAGCCTAAGAGACGACAACTAAATATAAAACGAATTGACAATTAAAAAGAAAATATGATTCCAGACTATCAATCCTTAATGCTTCCATTACTGAAACTTGTTTCGGACGGACAAGAACACAAATACAGAGACTTGATTGAAAGTTTGGCAATTGAATTTCAAGTAACAGACGAAGAAAGGAAAGAACTTTTGGCAAGTGGCAACCAAGCCATTTTTGACAACAGAGTTGGTTGGGCAAAAACATATCTAAAAAAAGCAGGACTGCTTGACTCTCCTAAACGTGCAACTTTTGTAATTACAGACCTTGGCAGACAGACTTTGGCGAAAAATCCTGACCGAGTTGATGCAAAGTATTTAAGACAGTTTCCTGCATTTTTAGAGTTTCAAAACGCTTCGAGAAACAACAACGAAAACGAAGAAGATGAAACAACAATAATCGAGAACAACGAGCAAACACCCGAAGAGAGTTTAGACAAAGCATATCAACGAATAAGAAAATCATTAGCATCTGAACTGCTTAACAAAGTTGTTGGGTAGTGTAATTAGTTGAGTGATTTAATATCTTTGTGTCAAATTTTTTTGTCATGGTAACAGAACATAAATGCTGTCACAAATGCGGTTCCGAGCACATCGTCAAAAATGGCTCGAATGGTTCGGGAAACCCCAAG
>CAKZRZ010000211.1 GCA_937918955.1 uncultured Arenicella sp. | reverse complement strand
CGACGATCTCAACGCACCGGATCTATTGGAGTTGCTAAAACTCGATGATCAAGGATTTCGTAAAACCTTCGCCGGGTCCCCCATCAAACGCATAGGCCGCAATCAGTTTATCCGCAATGTTCTCTACGCAATCGGGAATAGTGCGCGGCCAGCCTTATTAACGGCGGCTCAAACCTATTGTCAGGATGATGACCCCGTTATCGCCGACGCGGCGCGTTGGGCGGTGCAGCGGTTGAGA
This sequence comes from uncultured Arenicella sp., assembly GCA_937918955.1. Lineage (GTDB taxonomy): Bacteria > Pseudomonadota > Gammaproteobacteria > Arenicellales > Arenicellaceae > Arenicella. The sequence goes on along the minus strand of CAKZRZ010000211.1, from coordinate 6,652 downwards.
TGATAGTTATTCGACGGGTTCCTCATCATCTTCAACGATAACGTCTTCGATGATGACATATCCACCGCGGGGGGTAATGAGGCCCCGACTTATCAGCGTGCGCTGTTTCTCAATGGATTCGCGCATGAATTGCTCAATTTCGGCAGACACACTGAGTTCACCGCTTAGCGCCAATCCAGATGACCCACGCCTGTGCCCATTTGAGAGATCAGAAATATCGTCCTGATACTGATCGAATACGATAGGACGATCTGTATTGATCTCAGCGACTAAATCCTCTTTAGCATATTTAGTTAAGTGTGCTGTCAGGTCCTGATTGAAATCGGTAAAAAATTGATCCTGCATTTCGCCGTAAAGTTTTGATACATATCGTTTTCTGTTTGCGGCGCGGAAACCACGCAAGGAATTAACAAATTCCGCGGCACTCTCCTGTAAAAAAAAATCCAGATTCGATGCGTTAAATGCACTTCTATGGAGTTTTGGGCTCCCGATTTCACCTCGGTAAAATCCATAAAAAACGACTGGGTCACGCCAATTTGGAAAGACAATATTTTCCCGTATATCATGCAAAGAGAGAGCTTGGTCTTTCACGTTTAGTATCTTTGCTTTATCCAGCGGCGTTCTTACCCCGTCCATCGCAACCTTTATCCGCCTCGGTTCCTCAATTGGATAGGCAAGGGATAACTGCTCAAGTACCGTAACATTATGCAGATTGAACCAGTAGGCCAACTGTTCATTACGTGAAAGTTTAGCGATATCAACTCTAGTCCCGATTCTCTCAAGTTCTTTTCGGTATTCAGTTAGCCCCTCTAAAAATCCGTCGGTAATGTAGTCAAACGTCACCCTTGTCCCTTCCATGCGATAGGGCGAGGTGTGTCCGTGTACAAACCGTGTTCCGGTTTTTGGTTTTGGCTTAGGCAAACGAGAACGAAGTGATGGCCCAAGATCTAAGACAATATAACCTAATGCTTCATCCATTAGGCTGTAGTCCAAACGGGTTGACTTGCTCGGAGCCGGTTTAAATTTAGAGAAATCCGAATTTAAAGACGTCAAACTTACTTCATTTGAACTTGAATCATCTGCGATGGCGGAGATGCTCGTTATCGCAAAGGCCAAAGCCGCGGTTACCAAATATTTTATGAAAAATTTATTTATCACACTATCTCAACTACTGATAAAAATCTTTGCCACGAAGGCAGAGATTTTTTTTAAAAAGGTTTTTGGCTTTACATGCCGCATTTTTTATCAAGGAAGTCCAGCATCGCGGGATAAAATTCCATTTTATGCTTGTAGAAGAGAGTGTTCGAGAAGTGATCAGCACCTTTGAGCTCTATGTAATCATAGTCCTTACCCTTGCTCTTCAACTTATCGACATACTTTTTAGCATGTTTTGGTGGCACGCGCTGATCGATAGATCCATGAATAACAAGGAGCGGGATATTAACACTTTCGACTTCATCAATTGGATTCACGCTATCCGTCCACATGTTCAACTGTTCTTTGCCAGATGCAGAATCCGGATCCAGTTGTGATCTGTAATAGTTTACCTGTTGAAAGTTGTCGGCAACAGCGGCTCCAGCGATCGAACACTTATAAAGGTTTGGTGTTCGAGCGGCAGCGATCAGAGCGGCGTACCCCCCATATGACCAACCAAAAAAGGCCACTTTGTTAGAATCAACCATGCCTTTGGATATCAAGTACTTAACGCCATCGTCTTTATCATCCTGCATTTTCTTACCGCCTTCACCACCATTGATGAATGCAGTCTTATAGAAATCGATACCGTACCCCTCTGAGCCGCGATATTGAGGTTGGAGTACCATGTAACCATTATTGGCCAGCATTTGAGCCCACTCGTTATAAACTACAAACTCGCGAATAAACGGACCGCCGTGCGGCATGACGACCAATGGATGGGGCCCAGCAGCTTTTGGCTTTGTTATAAAAGCTGGAATGGTTTTCCCGTCGCGAGCTGTATACGTAATGTACTCAACGTCAGACAATCCGTCGGCTTTTAACAAGCCATTGGCGCCCCCTAACTTCATAAACTTCCCACTATCAGCTTGATAGAGATAAAAGGTACCCGGGTCTTTTGGGCCGGAGTTCTGCACGACCATAGTTTTTCCATCTCGCGAGCGAGATGATACACTCACAATGCCAGCATTGGCGATCGAAGCCTCAAACCGATTCATGATGTTTTCTTCAGCTGAATCAAAATATTTTCGATACAGTCGATCTTTATAATAGCTTACACCCGTGACTTCTCCAGGGTGGGTCCACCTGTTGGAATGACGGAAGGTATTCAAAATATCGACCTTGCTATCCCTGTGTACCAATTCACCGAATTGTTTGGTTCTAAGATTAAAGCGCCAGAGGCCCGTCCGGTCGTGTCCATTATTTGCGACGACGTAAATCTGATCATCCGAACCCTCAACCATTCCAGCATAAAAGAAAGTTTCAAAAGAGTTAGTCGGAAGGCTGTAATATTCCTGCCATTTATCTCCGCCCGGAAGTTTGTAATGAAAGGTAATTTTCTTACCTTCTCTATTTGTCGCGAACCGTGGCGTCCCGGTATGATCGAACCTGATATTACCGAACTTATCTCCGCTCATGACAAACTCGCGTTTTTCGTTAGTAAGATCTAGTTTGTAATAGTCCCGACTAATGCTCCCGCCTGAGCGTCCACGGTCAAATTCAAGAATTCGCACCAGAACTTTGTCGGCTTCCTCCGGCAAAGCATTAATGAATTGCACAAACTTTACGGACCGCCTAGATTCCTCTGTAAGATCATTAAAATTCTTCTTACGTAAGTCAAAATGCGCTGTTTTTCCTTTATATGCGCCTTGATTAAATCCATCGATGAACTTACTGACCTGATCTCTAAACTGTATGATCATGTCGTCGCTACCAACCCAATCAAAACCCACAATTTCCATGGATTTTCCACCAACAACATAAGGCTTGGCTCTCATATTGTTGACATCGCGAATTTCGATAACCGGATTACCTTCTCGGGAGCCTCTTTTCATGTAAGCAATTTTTCCGCCATCTGGAGATAATGAAACATCACTCATTTGTTCGGGCACAGCCCAATACTCAACTGGGTATGGTTCTACAGATTGTGCTTGTGCATTATCGACAAACGGTGCCACGTAAGAAATAGCTGCGATCGCCGCAGATATAGCCAGAAACTTTCTCATAGTATTCTCTCTTTAGTTGACTACCTACAGTTAGGATAACCGAAAAAAAAACTGCTGACAAATGCCAGCAGCTTAAAATTACATCAATTTCATCTAATCCAGTAGATTAGTTAAATGACTTCCGAGCACTAATAAAGAACTCTCGACCGTTGAGATCGTAACCGTTACCAATCGGAACGTTATTAACAGAGAAAACATCAAACGGATCAACGAGTTCCGGCGCAGTATCGAACACATTATTGACACCAACAACCAAGCTCCAGTCGTCTGCAGAGTATCTCAGAGAAGCATTATGAACGAAGTAATCGTCAGCATAGAATACAGGACGACAATTCACATCACCGGCTTCTGGACCAGCACAAGTAACGACAAGTGCAGGGTCTGCGACGAAATCTGTCGTCGTTCGAACCTCAGGGTCTGTCTCAACGCTCGACTGATAGCGGGTCGTCCATGATAGTCTGAACTTATCCATCTCTGCACTTGCAGTCGCAAAACCTCTCCAATCGCTAAACCCAAAGTCCCCTTTGAATTCTTCGATATCTGGTTCAGACTGACCATCAAGTAAATCGACCGTTTTTCTCTCTAGCAAGTGGTTTGCTCTGACAGAAAGGCCTAAATTCACAGCCCGTTCGCCGATTGCAATGTCGGATTTAGATAGATCTGCAGAGAAATCAATACCGCGGGCTGTTTCTCTATTTCTGTTAATGAAACCATTATCGATAAGATCGATACGACCAGGCAATGCCGGGTCATTGAAATCACGCGATATACGACTACAGAAGGCAGAGGAGAGATTGGGGTTGTTAACAAGGCAATCACCCACAATGAAACCCGCGCTTGGTTCAATCACGGTATTTGATATTTCAATATCGTAATAAGTCATACCAAACTCAAAGTCCAAAGCATCCGTAAACGGCTGCTCAAACGAGGCACCTAGAGTGAAGCTATCTGATGTCTCAGGATCTAGATCGAATGTACCACCACCTTCAATCTCTACAGAATAAGATCCAAACGCACCTCCGCCAAATGATACCGGGTCGATACCCTGCGCTAAACAGTTCGCCAATGTGTCATCATCCCGTGGATCGTCTTCTCGACTGTAACCACCATTCGGGTCCGTCAAAGTTCCAGTCAAAGCATCCGCAGGCACCAAGCACGGATCAGCAACATTGCCGAAACCACTCTGTCCGGCCAGGAAGTTCTCGCGCAGATTTGGTGCACGGAATGACGTACCGAAGGTGCCACGCAGTAGAAGGGAATCTACAGGTCGGTACCCTGCTTTGATGCTGTAAGTTTCGTTTGTTCCATAAAACTCATCGTCTGTCAGTCGACCAGCGAGTTCCAAATTAAATTCGCGGAAAAATGTCTTACCTGTTCCAAGCGGGATAAATAACTCGCCATAGGCTTCCTTGGTCGTCTTTTCACCAACACCGCCTCCATCATTAAAGAAACCGAAGAATAGTCCTTCTGCCGCGATAGCGTTCGGATCAGAGTTGATTTGATCGTTGCGAATGGAAGCACCTACCAGCATCGAGACGTCCCCGCCGGGCAATGTAAGTAAATCACCTTGAACGTAGAGCTCACCGATTGTTTGTCCGATATAGGTGTCAATAACCCGGTCATCAAACAGGTAATTAGCCTCAGCAGCTGTCGCAAATTGACCCCCGGCCGCAACTCCCATCAACGACGGAGCGAAAAGATTAACTGGCACACATCCGTTGGCAATATCGGCATTCAGCCCCGGAATTCTCTCACAAGGCGCGTTAAGGTCTTGCCCGGTAAGTGGGTTTCGGCCCAACGCGTAGTCCAGACGGTCTTCTCGGATCCCAGTTCGAACTGCAGTGCCGTCTGACCACGAATGTGAAAGTGACAAGTCGAATTCCCAGTCTTTCACTGAACCAAAGTTTATCATCGGGAGATCGCCGCGAACACCGCCCACGAGACGTGTTTGCTTAAGCTCCGTTTCAACATTATTGCGATCACCTCCTATACCGACAACAGGCCTAACTTCTACGGCACCAATCGGTCCCGATACGAGCGCGCCACCAAACGCTGTCGGAGGGGCTCCGTAGACATTAATGAATTGCTGTACAAAAGCTGGATCATTGAACACCGCGTTATCGTGCGCAATCCCGCAATCGACGCCTCCGACTGCAGCGGGGTTACATGGATTAAAGGGGTTATTTGCCGGCACGAATGGAAACAGCTGTCCTTGTTGGCCAGTTGAATTTGTATCCAAATCAACATGCAAGGCTTCCATGTATGGGGTGGCGTTTAATGAACCGCCTAAGTTCAGCTCGCCAGTCGCGTAAATGCTGTATTGCTTTTGCTCGTTTTGAAGCTGTTGAATATCCGCCTGCTGACCGTTCGGCGAAAAGTCTGACGCTATCGAGTCCACGATTCCATTTGAGTCGGCGTCGGGAAATACACCGACGTAGTTCAGGAAGTTGTAATTTTCAATGCCTGAAGAGCTTATTCCTGGAATGTAATAAAGCGACCCGAATCGAGCAAACGGACCCACCGAACCAGGGTACCGAATGAGAATTCGTTGAGTATTGCGAGATGCTAAACATGGGCTGGTTCTCGCGGATAGTCCTTGAGCCTCAATGTCTGCAACGTTTCTTATATCATCAGATCGAAACTCACCATTTTCGGTTTCTTCCAGGAAGCGGGTACAACCCTTCAGAAAATCTCTGTCGCCCGTTGTCCACGGATCTTCGTATCGGTATTCGGCTCCGATACCGAAGAATCCTCGTTCGCCGTTTGTCCCCCACGAAGCACCGATAGTGTAGTCTTCGCCAGCGCCTTGTTCTGGCGCATCTGCGAAAGCTTCAACCTCTAGACCATCGAAATCGTCCTTCATAATGACGTTAATAACACCCGCAACAGCATCTGATCCATATACCGATGACGCACCATCAGTGAGAACATCAAATCTCTCAACCATCGTTCTAGGGATGGCGTTGATAGATGGCTGAGAAGGCACACCCTCTTGCCCAGAAGGCGCTAGTCGGCGTCCATTCATAAGCACCAAAGTCCGGCTCGCACCCAAACCTCGCAGATCGATGGTTTCAGAACCGGGTCCGTTATCGAGAACAAAACCCTGAAATGAAGAGTCAATTTGTTGACCACTTGTCGCAGAAGACGTTTGAAGGATTTCGACTGGGTTAAACAGCCCCTGTTCTTCGGAGAAGTCAGTGTCGAGAACCTGAAGCGGCACAATGCTGTTAAAAGTATCTTTTCTCAAACGAGAACCTGTGACAACGACTTCATCATCGTCTTCATCATCTTCTTCTATCGTGTTGTTTGTTGTTGTTTCGATTGGTGTGTTGTCCTGCGCGAATGTCGGTGCAGAAGCTAAAGCGGTGAAACCGGCGATCAGGGTTGTCCCTAGAAGCAGTTTTTTAAGCTCGATTGATGTCATTATTTTCCCCTTCAGAAAATCATGCTAA
>CAKZRZ010000210.1 GCA_937918955.1 uncultured Arenicella sp. | reverse complement strand
ATTTTTGAATCCGATATTTTTGACATAGGCGTAGATCGCGAAAAAGAAGTAGAAAATCGCCATTCTACGTATTAGCTCGTAGAGTACGCTCCCGAGATTTGACAGTATGATTTTGCTTGTTGCCCACACGGTTAGCGACTCGCCACCAACGCTTTCTTCTGTGGTCATTAAAAATAGATCAAATACATTCTCAATGCTTTTGCCGTCAGCGTTTGCCGCGGCAATGAGACCTGCGTATTTATCGTTCACATACCAAATAGTGAGCCAAACCGCGCAGACTAATAAGCTTATGGATAAACTGCTCATTATCAACTTTCGGTAAGGGATGTCGCGGGCGGTAAACAAGAAAAGGAAATATGGCGCGATCAAAATAAAGGCGATGCCTTCAAACCGAAATAGGCAACTCAAGACCGCGAACACTAACCAGCCGACTAAGTGGTGTTTGTTAAGTGTGCTGCAAAATCTAAATATGAAATAGAGTGACCACAAGTAGCAACTCAGGTAGCCAAAGTCTCGAATGATAAACGAGCGGTATTTGGTGATGCTTGGGAAAAACAAGATCACCAGCATGGCGATCAATATGATGCGCTTATTATTATTTGAAAGCTCAGCGACAATACAAACAAAAGCCAATGTTAAGGAAGTGGCGAAAATTGTATTGAGCACATAAGCCGCGCTCTCGGGTTCGAGCATGGTGATTTGTGAAAAACCAGCGATGAACGCCGAATAATAAGGCCAACTATAGATTTCAAAGGCTTCAGCCCACTGACCATCAAGCATGATTTGTGCGAGGTGCAGGTAAGTAACGCCGTCATTGTTAATCACCGGGTCAATATTGAAACACCATAGAGATAGAGTTGCATTGGCAAATACCATGCAGAGCACTAAAAATGGGCGATCTCGATAGAGTTGGTACATTTATTATTGATTTTATTCGAACGATGCCAAGTGAATTAACGCCTTATTAAAGTCTTTACGCACATTTATATAGCGTGTACCCGGTCAACAAAGCACGACGCAATGCGTTATTTCTCGCGCATATTGAAGGTCTTTAGTAGGCCTTTAGACGGTGTATTCAGTGGACCGTTTTCAGATTCGCTTTGCGATTAACTGTTATGATCACTGAGGTGGAATTTTAAAAAGGCTTTATGCAAATTTACACGGCAAATATTAGCATAGAGCCATTAATACAACTACATTTGCCATGACCGTTTGATGCAACAAAAAAGCAACAAAATATTAGTGACCGGAGGCGCAGGCTATATTGGCAGCCATACGGTAGTTAGCTTGATCGAGAGCGGTTTTGAGGTCGTAATTCTCGATAATTTCAGTAATAGCCACTTTGAGTCCATTAGTCGAGTTGAGCAGATCACCAATACATCTATCGATTTTCTGAAGGCTGATGTCGGTGACCAAATCGCGTTGCGTGGCTTATTTAACGAGCATGATTTTTACGCAGTGGTCCATTTCGCTGGTTTAAAAGCCGTTGGTGAGTCAGTACAACAACCGCTGCGCTATTACCGAAATAACGTTGCCGGTGCGCTGAACCTGCTACGGGTGATGGACGACTTTGCTTGTAAGAGGCTAGTTTTCAGTTCCTCGGCGACTGTTTACGGTGATCCGAGTTCGGTGCCCATCACCGAATCATTTCCGTTGAGCGCTACTAATCCCTATGGTCACAGCAAGTTGATGATTGAGGATATTCTGCGCGATGTCTATTCGGCTGATAACAGTTGGCAACTGTCAATTTTGCGCTATTTCAACCCCGTCTCGGCACATAAAAGCGGTTTGATTGGTGAGGATCCGAGCGACATTCCAAATAACCTTATGCCATACATCTCGCAAGTTGGCGTTGGTCGTTTAGATTGTTTATCAGTCTATGGTGACGACTATGACACGCCTGATGGCACTGGCGTGCGTGACTACATTCATGTCTCGGATCTAGCTAATGCGCATTTAAAGGCTTTGCAAGCCTTGAATTCTGAGCACGGCTGCCAAGCTTACAACATCGGAACCGGCCAAGGTTACTCAGTGTTGGAAATGGTGAAAGCTTTTGAGCGAGCAAGCGGTCAAACTATTAACTATAAAATTATGCCAAGGCGTGCCGGCGATATTGCAAGTTGCTATGCCGACACTCTAAAGAGTGCCGAATGTTTAGGCTGGAAAGCAGAATATGATCTTGATCGAATGATGCAAGATCTGTGGCGTTGGCAATCGAAAAACCCAAACGGCTATGCCTAGAAGAATGCGTAAAGAGCTGAATGCCTACAAACTAACATTATTAAATCAGGGAACTTAATATGAGTGACACCAATCAGTCCGACACAAACCAGTATACTCCCCCAAAAATTTGGAAGTGGGAATCAGAGAACGGCGGCCGATTTGCCAAAATTAATCGTCCAATCGCCGGAGCAACGCACGAGCAGGAGTTGCCGGTTGGTGAACACCCTTTGCAACTTTATTCGTTAGCAACTCCCAATGGTGTGAAAATCACCATAATGCTCGAAGAGCTTTTGGCATTGGGGCATTCGGGTGCAGAGTATGATGCTTACTTGATCGATATATCTGAAGGCGCTCAGTTTGGCAGTGGTTTCGTTGAATTAAACCCCAATTCCAAGATTCCTGTATTAGCTGATCATTCAGGTGATGAGCTTACTCGCGTATTTGAATCTGGCTCTATTCTGCTCTATCTAGCTGAGAAGTTTGATGCTTTCTTGCCCAGAGAGCACAAAGCCAGAACAGAGTGTCTTAATTGGTTATTCTGGTTGATGGGTAGCGCACCATATTTAGGTGGTGGCTTTGGTCATTTTTACAGTTACGCGCCGATTAAAATTGAATACTGCATTGATCGATTTACCATGGAAGTTAAGCGCCAGTTCGATGTGCTTGATCGGCATTTGGCAAATAATCAATACATGGCTGGCGACGAATACTCGATTGCCGATATGGCAATTTGGCCATGGTATGGCGGCGTAATGAATAATGTAGTGTATGAAGCCGCTGAATTTTTAGAAGCACACACTTACACAAACCTTAACCGTTGGACTAAAGAGATCGGGCAGCGCGATGCTGTGAAGCGAGGCAAGATGGTGAATCGCGCATGGGGCGATTTGAGTTCGCAATTGCGCGAACGTCACCACGCCAGCGATTTCGAGTTACGTACGCAAGATAAGCTAGAGTCTTCTAAGAGTTAATAGGCCGTTTTTGTTCGATAGAATTATGAATTAATCGGCTTTGTTGAGCTCAAGATAAAGCCCGAACTGGTGTTTCCAGTTCGGGCTTTTTTAATGGCGTTGAGGCTCAGTTTTACATGGAATTTGGTGCCTGTTTCTTAGATAATTGGCGGCCAATTTTAATAAATATGTACTTTAAATGTTGTCTATTGAAAATCGAATTGCCAAAGAGCTGAATGTGCAAACGGGCCAAGTAAGCGCCGCCATTAACTTGCTTGATGAAGGCGCAACCGTGCCATTTATCTCTCGATATCGTAAAGAAGTAACTGGTGCACTCGATGACACTCAATTACGCAGCCTTGAAGAGCGCCTGAAGTATTTGCGCGAACTCGAAGAGCGCCGCACTACGATACTCAATAGCATTGAAGAGCAGGGCAAGCTTGACGATGACCTTGCTAAAGCAATTGCTTTAGCGGAAACGAAAAATGCATTGGAAGATCTGTACCTGCCTTATAAGCCAAAGCGCAGAACCAAAGGACAAATTGCTATTGAAGCAGGCCTCGAACCTTTGGCTTACGCCTTGCTTGAGAACCCAGAGCTTGAGCCTGAAGCGGAAGCGAATAAGTATCTTAACACTTCAGAAGATACCCCAGTTGCCGATACCAAAGCGGCCTTAGATGGTGCTCGAGCAATCTTAATGGAGCGCTTTGCTGAAGACGCGGGCTTGCTGGCTGAGCTACGTTCACTGTTAGAAGACCGAGCGGTGGTGACCGTTAGCGTTGCTAAAGATAAAGAAAGCGAAGGCGCTAAATTCCAGGATTATTTTGATTACCAAGAACCCTATGAGAAAATCCCTCCGCATCGAGCGCTGGCAATTTTTAGAGGACGTAACGAAGGAATTTTAACATCTACCTTAGATTTGCCAGCGCCGGAAGATGGCTGGATCGGTTCGTTTGCACATCCATGCGAAGCGATGGTCGCCAAGCATTGGGGTGTTAGCGATCAAGGTCGCGCGGCAGACGCTTGGCTCGCTCAGGTTGTGAATTGGACTTGGCGGATTAAAATTTTGCTGCACATAAGTGGCGACTTAATGTTTAATTTACGAGAGAAAGCCGAAGCCGAAGCGATTCGGGTTTTCTCGATGAACTTAAAAGATTTATTGCTCGCAGCTCCAGCGGGTGCGAAAGCCACACTTGGTCTGGACCCTGGTTTGCGAACGGGTGTCAAAATCGCGGTTGTTGATGCCACTGGTCAATATCTGGACCAAGGTACTATTTACCCGCATGCGCCGAAGAATCAATGGGATCAGTCGATCGCTGAGATTGCGATATTGGCAAAAAAGCACAATGTCGAATTGCTTGCAATTGGCAACGGTACCGCCTCACGCGAGACCGATAAACTCGCAGGTGATTTGATCAAGCGCCATCCCGAGCTGAAGTTAACCAAGGTGATGGTCAATGAAGCAGGTGCATCAGTTTACTCAGCATCTGAATTTGCCGCCAAAGAATTTCCAAACCTAGATGTGACGATTAGAGGCGCCGTATCGATTGCTCGCCGTTTGCAAGATCCACTTGCTGAGCTGGTTAAAATCGAACCAAAGTCTATTGGCGTTGGCCAATATCAGCACGATGTTAACCAGTTCCAATTGGGGCGTTCGCTCGACGCGGTAATTGAAGATTGTGTAAATGATGTTGGTGTAGACCTTAATATGGCTTCAATGCCTCTATTGAAACGAGTTTCGGGTTTAAACGAAACCATCGCCAGCAATATTGTCGAGTACCGTAACACACATGGTCGTTTCAACAGTCGAGAAGACTTGAAATCGGTAGCGCGATTAGGGGATAAAACCTTTGAGCAGGCAGCTGGCTTCTTAAGAATTATTGTGGATAACACCAATCCCTTAGATGCATCGGGTGTACATCCAGAAGCCTATTCGGTAGTCGAAGCTATTGCCGCGTCTAAAGGCCGAGAGATTGATTCAATTATTGGCGACAGCGCGTTTCTAAGTTCACTAAACCCAGAAGACTTCGTAACCCCAGCGTTTGGTTTGCCGACCGTTACAGACATTATTAAAGAGCTTGATAAACCAGGCCGTGACCCTAGGCCTGAATTTAAAACCGCGAGTCTCAAAGATGGCGTGGAGACACTTAAAGATCTTGCCGAAGACATGATTCTTGAAGGCACGGTGACAAACGTAACCAACTTCGGTGCATTTGTTGATATTGGTGTGCACCAAGACGGTTTGGTTCACATTTCATGTTTGGCTGATAAGTTCGTTGATGATCCACACAAAGTGGTTAAGGCCGGACAGATTGTTAAAGTTAAAGTGCTTGAAGTGGATATTCAGCGTAAGCGCATCGCCTTGACGATGAAACTTCAGGAGTCAAAACAGCAGCGCTACGAACAAGGGAAGCAGCGCTACGAACAAGGGCAGCGCGAAGCCGGCAAGCAGGGGCAAAGGCGCTATTCAAACAGTGCTGGAAAAGCACGTAAGAACGCGCAAAATAGTCGAGGCCAAGAAAATGGACGTCAAAGCGCCAAACCGATGGCTAACAATGCGATGGCCGCTAAGCTTGCGGCGGCTCTAAAAAAATAGACATTAGCCTTAATTGGAACCACCATCAGACTTTAGTCTGATGGTGGTTCGTCTCTCAGACAAGTATCGACCGCTCATTTTTAGACCATAGAGCGCATGTGTAGCGTTGAATTTGTTACTAAATCGAAAGATTCAACAATCTTAAATTGTTGATTATGTTGATTAATTTATTTTTCGGTGTGCGTGGCTACGCAAAGGGAAGGATAAGTGAACAGAGAAGTTACGCAGAAACCTTGGTTGGGTTATTGGGTTGGGTAGGGGCCAGGGTTCCTGTGCAACCTCAATGTTCAGACTTTAGTCTAACCGATGCTTAAGCGAATTATCAATAGTAAAAGTTTAATTATGGCGAAACTTTAAGAATGCAGATGGTTAGTCTGCATTTAGTGTAAAGCTCGTTTTAAACCATTGAGATTCGCTTCTAGCTGTAGTTCACATCGCCTTTATCCACACGTTTGGCGAATTCTGTGGTTCCACCATCGTCCAGTGTTTTGGCTTGTTCAATCCAGTTTTCGCGAGTGATTCGTCCTGGAAATGCAAGGAAGTTCTCAACCCAAGAGACATTGTCAGCATCCCAGCTTGCGATTTGTTTGAACTGATAAGTGCCGAGATCGTTCAAGGTCTCTTCAATTACGGGACCAATGCCCTTAATTCGTTTCAAATCATCTGCGTCATTCGGAGCGCTGGCGAAGCCTTGAGGCTTCCATGATTCATCAACCGTCGCAACCTCAGTAGGCACTACTTCAATCTCTTCGCTACTCGCAATTTGACTGGCATTGATTGCTACTGAAGTTGAGCTGTCTTCTTCCTGATCTTTTGAGCGGCAACACAATAGCCAGTGTGCAACCCATCCAAGTATAAATGCAGCCAAAATCCAAACCCAAATTTGAAAAAATAGGTAACCCATGTGTGATCTCCCGTTGTCTTAGCGTTTTAGCTGTCAGTTAGTTCTTAAGTTTAAATTCAATTCGACGATTTTTAGCTCGCCCTTCAGCAGTCGCATTATCAGCAATCGCTTGTTCAGGGCCGTAACCGACCGCCGTAAAATTCTGAATATCTAGGCCAAGCCCGTTCAAGTGATTCAGTACTGCTTGAGCTCGCTGCTCACTTAGTCGCTTGTTAAAATCAGCGTTACCCGTAGAGTCTGTGTGACCAGACACCTCAAAACTTGCGTCAGGGCATCTAATAACAACTGCTTTAATGCTTTCAAGCAGGGCAAAGCTACTTTGTTCTATTACGGCTTTAGCTGTGGCAAAGTTGATCCGACTATCGCTGAGTAGAGTATTGATCTCCTCAGAACAGTTATATTTTTTAACTGGCAAAGGCTCAGCGCGCAGCTGGTTATCGACATTTAGGGCCAGTTCTTGTGACATTTTTCCATTCAGTGCCTTGATCGCATCTGCGCTGGCAACACTTCCTTGTAAAGAAAGCTCTGTACCATTGAGAGAGGCTGTTAAGGTGTTTAGCTTGTGTGTCTTGTTGCTTAGTGCCTTAAAGTAGCCGAATAAGTTAGGCAATTCGGCAACTGAATCTCCGACTTCAAGGTTATTGACGACATTGTTTTCACCAAATACTGCTTTGGCTTGCGCGACAACTCGGTCGATTGCGGCTTGGTTTGCTAACTTGCCATTGAGCTCAATCGATGATTGGCCGGTAATGTTTGCGTTTAGTTCGGCAGCGGTCAGCGGCGCTTCAACATCAGCGCTGACGGTCACACTATTAACGCCGTAACTCTGAATAGCTTTTTGTTTCACGACTTCGATCGCGGCATTATTCGGCGGTGTGCCAGTAATGAGAACCTCGCGACCAAGATTGCGGGTTTCTACTTTCGCCCAATCTTGACCAATTGATTCGAGGTCTTGCCGAGTATTGTTGGCGACATCGGCTTCAATCGCATGCCATTTAAAAAATAATAAAGGCAATAGCAACAACAACGGAAGCAAAATAAACGGCCATACGCCCGCGCAAAACAAAGAACATCGTTTCATTTTCTGTCCAGTCTCCATCAAGGTGAATTGGATTTTAAAGTTCGTTTACCTTGGTGACTCACAGTTTATGACCAGACTCTTTAGAAATAAAAAATCTGACACAATGCTAGAGTCAACTAGTAAAGCGTAATCGCAACAATCGGGTAAAGTCACTTCGAAGCCCCCCAAGCATGCACGTGTTTACGGCTTCAGCAAAACAGTGCTCTTACCTCGATGCGATTAAGCTCGCATTCAAAAGGTTTGAAAAGTATTGCAAGCGATCACAAAAAAATCCATCTCTAACCGTTAATATTTGCAAAAGATCCATTTATCTTGCCGAGAGTCTAGCTGTTGGCGGCTAAAAGCCCATGAAAAAAGGGGCCAGTCGACGCAGCAGGAATCACTCTGCAACACTTCTGGCCCCTTTCCCTACCAACCCTATCAAGGGGAAACTATCTGCTGCAAAAGGACTAATCTTGAGCAAATGTTCTGTCGTGTCGTGAAAAGCGTCTCGAAATGAGGTGAAAATTTACTCAACAACACTGTTTCTCACTGCAATATTGTTGAGATAATCTTCCCTTTTACACGAACTAATCGAAGGATATCAGCGGCACTAAGTTGAATTTCCGAGCGTGATAACTTTCGACTACGTATATAAAGACCGATGATTTAGAAGATGCTTTCCTTACAGTTTGGTAATCAAGTGTGTGTAGGTAATTGGATTCGAATCTGCTCTATCCATGAGCGCTGTTTGAAGGGTGGTGACCCAGCTTAACTAGCCAGACAATATATGCTAGCCGAACAACACATGTATGCTGCCCGGCTATGCAATGAAGTTGGCGCTCGAACTTAGCTATTAATGAAGTAGCTGGGTGAAGAACGCGGTAAGCCCTTCAGCGCCTTGTTCTTCCCATGCCTTTAGTGCGGCTGTGCCGATCACGGCGATGTCGGCATGTTTGCCAATGAACTCGACGTCTTCGGCTTTGCTGACACCAAAGCCAACTGCGAGCGGAAGGTCGGTAAATGCGCGACATCGTTCAATAAAGCCAGATACTTCGGCGTTCATATCAGTGCCTGAGCCGGTTACGCCTTTGCGCGCAACTGTGTATATAAAACCGTCGGCCGATTTCGCCAGCTCAGCTAAGCGAGTATCGGAATTGGTCGGTGTCATCAGAATAATTGGCGCAAGCTCGAGCTCTTTGGCAATGCTATGTAGCTCAGCGGCTTCTTCTACCGGTAGATCGGGCAGAATAAAACCGTGAGCGCCAGCGTTTTTCAAGCGTTGAAGAAAATTACGATGTCCGGTTTTAAAAACGGTGTTGTAGTAGCCCATCATTACTACTTTAAACGAGAATTTGGCGGTAACCTTTGCCATAAACTCAAAGCAGTCTTCAACATGCACGCCACTACGTATGGCTTCTTGGTTCGCTTTTACGAACAAAGGTCCATCGGCAGAGGGTTCTGAAAATGGAAATTGTAATTCGACCAGATCGACTCCAAAAGAGTCCATTACTTCGAGTGCTTTCCAGTTCGCCTCAAATGATGGATAACCGCACACCACATGGGTCATGATCATCGCCGGCCGGTTGCTATTAGACGCTTTGGCTTTTTGTTGGGCTAAATATTGATTAAGTGGCATGTCGTTTACGCCTCCGATGAGTAGGCATCGGCCTTTTGTTTAATGAATTCTTTCCAATGGCTGTCGTCTAAGGCGTCGGCAATGGTGAATATATCTTTGTCTCCGCGACCCGACATATTAATCAAGATTACCTCATCTTTTGACATTTTTTCAGCTTCTAACATTGCTTGAGCAAAGCCATGTGAGCTTTCGAGTGCTGGAATCAATCCTTCGGTTCGCATGCTTAGCTTTAGAGCTTCGGTTACCTGCGAGTCGGTTACCGCTTCAAAGCGAACTCGATCTTGTTCCCATAAATGTACAAGTACTGGATTTACACCAATATAGTCTAGACCCGCTGCCACCGAATGGGTTTCGAGCATGTTGCCGTCGTCGTTTTGCAGAAAGTAAGTCTTCATTCCTTGAGCTACACCGACGGTAGCATCTTTATAAGCAAGGCGCGCTGCGTGATTGCCTTTGCCAGGTCCAAAGCCACCAGCTTCGCAGCCGACTAGTTGAACATCTTTATCGTCCATAAAGCCTTGAAACAGGCCAATTGCATTTGAGCCGCCGCCAACACAAGCAAACACTCGGTCAGGCAATTTGCCTGCTGCTTCAATAACTTGCTCTCGCGCTTCGCGGCCAATTATCGATTGAAACCAACTTACCATCTCAGGGAAGGGGTGCGGGCCACAGGCTGTGCCCAAAACATAATGAGTGTTGTCCATATTGGTGACCCAATCGCGCAAACATTCATTGATTGCGTCTTTCAAAGTCTGCTGGCCATCAGTGACCGCGACAACCTCTGAGCCCATGTTTTCCATCCAGAAAACATTAGGGCGTTGGCGCGCTACGTCGACTGCGCCCATATAAATTTTGCTCTCAAAACCAAAGCGAGCCGCCATTGTTGCCGTCGCGTAACCGTGTTGGCCTGCGCCGGTTTCGGCAATGACACGGGTTTTGCCCATGCGTTTGACCAATAAGCCTTGGCCCATTACGTTATTGATTTTGTGTGATCCAGTGTGATTTAGGTCTTCGCGTTTAACGTAGATTTGCGCGCCACCGAGCTTCTTTGACAAGTTCGATAAATGGGTAACCGGGGTTGGTCGGCCAGAGTAAGACTGCATCAACTCAATAAATTCTTGCCAGAATGTTGGGTCGTCCTTGGCTTTGCGGAATTCCGCCTTGAGTTCTTCGATGGTGCTATACAAAATTTCAGGCAGGAAAGTGCCGCCATAGTCGCCGTAATAGCCTTCTCGGCCGTCTTTAAAATCGAATAAATCCATGATGCTAAGGAGTAGTCGACTGTATTTCTTGGAGCTAGTTTCGACCGATTAAGGCTTATGAAACAGCGCTCGAAGCACAGTCATAGTTTGGGGACGTATCGTAACATTTGAGCGCAATTCAGTTAAGCTCAAACGCCATAAAAGCATGATACTCTTGAGCATTGTTTTCAATGTCAAAATTGTGTCGCGTGCCCAATGGATTCAGTTGTCTTAATTAAAGTAATATCAGCCGCGCTCTATCCGCTGGGCCTAGTCACGGTTTTTGCTGTTGTAGCTCTATATAGCCGAGTGCGAGGGCGAAAATCGCGAGCGAAACTATACGTTTGTATATCCATGCTCATTCTTTTGATTTCCAGTAATCCCTTGTTTGCACGTTATCTAGTTGGCGAACTAGAAAGCCGCTATCCGCAGAAAGCAATTGACGAAATTGAGGTGCACCAAGCAATTATTGTTTTGGGTGGTGGTCTACGTGTTCCCTCAGAGCCTGATAAAGCGTTGCAACTTGGTTCTGCCTCCGACCGTTATTGGCATGCTGCGCAACTGTATTTCGCCGAAAAAGCCCCGTTGATAATCATCGCAGGCGGCAATGTATATTCTCGCGCTGGAGTCCCCGGTGAGGCGTTTTACGTCGCTGAGTTGCTTGGAAAATGGGGGGTGCCCGCCAGCGCGATAATTACTGAAGCCGATAGCCGAACCACTGCCGAAAATGCCGAAAATGTGCAAAGAATACTTGAACAAAAAGGCATTGAACGTGCTTTGTTGGTGACCTCGGCAATTCACATGCCCAGAGCATATTCGTTATTTGAGGCCTTGCCTTCGTCGATTACTCCTGCGGTTGCCGACGTGCAAATTCAGCCTCAAGTAGAGCCTCCGGTTTTTTCCTATCTGCCTTCGGCTGGCGCCCTAAAGATGACCACCTTAGCAATGCATGAATACTATGGTCAGTGGTTTAATCAGATCAAGAGTGCATTGAAGTAAGCTTAGCTAATCCCGTCGAAGGCTTTTACATTTAAGCGATCGTGGCTCTCATGCACTATGCTGGCAATGTGCTTTTCACCGACTGAAATTTGTTGGCAAGTCCATGCTCGATCTTGGTCGTCTGTGAAACGATATACCTGCGAGTTAGGCCCCTCTTCATATAAATTGCGTTGGTTCATTTTGAAGTTAATGCCTTGGCCTGTGGCCTTGCCGTAGGCTTCCTTGCGAGTCCAAATGGCTAGACAGCGTTGACGATCGGCTTGATTGTTGGGCATCGCGAACGCTTGCTCCTGCTCAGTGAATCTACGTTGGGCAATCGCGCGAAAGTTAATATCCCGATCCAAGCATTCAATGTCCACACCGACCTGTCTTCTTTGACTAAATACAAACATGCCATGGCCGTCAGTGTCGGTGAAGTTGAATTCAATGTTCAACTCGTCATCGCTTAAGCTTGGCTTGTTTAAGCGGCTGTAGCTAAGTAATACATCTTCAGGTGCTTGATTGGTATAAGCGCCTAACAAAGTCATAAGGTAGTATCTACCCGCTAAATACTGTTGTTTGAGATAGGGGGTAGAACGGCGGTGATATTTTTCGCGTTGAATATCGCTCAATAGGTGCAGTGCCGTATTTGTTTGTGATTCGTCGAGGCGCAAATTTAGGTGCCAAACGTGCAGTTCATCAACGCTAAGCGCTTGAAAATCGGCCAGTGAATTCAGCTGCCAGTATAGTTGTGAGCCTAATTTTTCTATCATCAATCGAGAATCTATTGCGTTGTAAGTAAGAAAAGGCTGTTATTGTAGGTCTTCAGAAGAGTCCCTAAATCAGCTAAGTTAAATGACACTTCTTTTTGCCTACTATATTCGTTTATCTAAAATAGTGCTGCGAGAAAAGTAAAGAATGAAGTTAGCTCAACCAACAACTTGACCGTGTTCAAGTACAACTCGAAAGAATAGTAATATGAAAACAAAACTTATCCTAGTCGCGGTGATCGTAGCACTCGTTGCTGCGTTTTTTATATTCGACCTAAAGGAATACGTATCACTTGATTATTTAAAATCTCAGCAACAAGCGTTAAACGGCTTCTATTCAGAAAACCCATTAATCGTTATTGGGATATTCTTTTTAGTCTACGCTGGAATGTCGGCTTTATCGATTCCTTTTGCAACGCCATTGACTGTTGCAGCGGGCGCTATTTTTGGTAGCATCACTGGTACAATCGTCGTTTCGTTTGCGAGCACCATCGGTGCGACTATCGCCTTTATGCTAGCAAAGTATTTGTTTCATGATAGCGTTGAGTCAAAGTTTGGTGACCGCTTAAGTAAGATCAATCAAGGTATTGAGAAAGAGGGCGCATTTTACGTTTTTGGTTTGCGTTTAGTGCCACTATTTCCCTTCGTCGTATTGAATTCTTTATTGGGGCTTACCAAGTTAAAAACCTGGACATTCTATTGGGCGAGTCAGCTCGGGATGCTAGTGGGTACTTTTGTTTATGTTAATGCAGGTACACAGCTTGCATCCATTGATTCTGTTGGCGATATAGCTTCACCAACATTGATCGCATCATTTGTAGCATTGGGCGTGTTACCCATTGTCTCCAAATATGCATTGAACTTTTTACGTAATCGTCGTCAGTCTTCAGGGAGTATTTAAATGAAATATGATGCAAATTTAGTTGTTATCGGTGCCGGCTCGGGCGGCTTAGTAAGTGCCTTGATTGCAGCTGCTGTAAAGTCAAAGGTGGTTTTAATTGAGCGACATAAAATGGGCGGCGACTGCTTAAATACTGGCTGTGTGCCGAGCAAGGCGATTCTGCGTTCGGCTAAAGTTGCCAGCACCATGAGTCGAGCCGAAGAGTTTGGGCTCGAAAAGGTTGAAGTGAAGCCAGTGTTCAGCAAGGTGATGAAACGCGTACACAAAATTGTCGAAACCATCGAACCGCATGATTCGGTCGAGCGTTTTACTGGGCTTGGCGTCGAGTGCGTAATGGGTGAAGCTGAGATCATTGATAAGCACACTGTTCGAGTTGGTGATCGCGATATTCGTACCAAGAGTATTATTATTGCAGCGGGCGCGCGTCCGTTTGTACCGCCAATTGAAGGTATTAATGATATAGATTACTTAACGTCGGACAATGTTTGGGAGCTTGAAGAACTTCCAGAGCGCTTAGTGGTATTGGGTGGTGGTCCAATTGGATGTGAGCTTAGCCAAGCATTTTCAAAGCTTGGGTCGAAGGTCACTATGATCGAGATGATGGATCAGCTAATGGGTCGCGAAGACTCTGATGTTGCTGAAGTGATCACCGAGAAGTTTCAAAAAGATGGCATCAATGTTTTAACCAATCATAAAGCGGTGAAATTTACCGATGATGGCGAAAAAGTTCTGCATTGCGAAACGGCCGATGGCATGGTCGAAATTCCATTTGATAAAGTACTCGTCGCGGTTGGTCGTAAAGCTAATAGTGATGGCATGAATCTCGAGCAGTTAGGAATTAAGTTGCGTCGAAATGGCACGATTGAAACAGACGAATACTTACGCACTGACGTGCCTAATATCTTTGCCGTTGGTGACATTGCTGGGCCATATCAATTTACCCATACCGCGTCTCACCAAGCTTGGTATGCCACGGTTAATGCACTATTTGGTTTCGCCAAAAAATTCAAAGTCGACTACCGAGTGATCCCTTGGGCAACGTTCACCATGCCCGAAGTCGCACGTGTGGGTTTAAGTGAGCGAGAAGCCGAAGAGAAGGGCTTAGACGTCCAAGTAACTCGATACGGCATTGATGATTTAGATCGCGCTATCGCCGATGGGGAAGCACATGGCTTTATTAAAGTGATTACGCCAAAAGGCGGTAAAGACACGATTCTGGGTGTCACCATTGTTGGCAGTCATGCTGGTGAACTTATTGCTGAGTACGTGCTGGCAATGAAACACAATCTTGGTTTGAACAAGATTCTCGGAACGATTCATCTTTACCCAAGTATGGCTGAGGCGAATAAATTTGTTGCCGGTAATTGGAAGCGCGAGAACCAACCGCACGGCTTATTGAAGTGGGTTGAAAAATTTCACACATGGCGCCGCGGCTAGTTTTACTCAACCCGCCATATTTGATTCAAGTCGTTTCTGCTCGGGCTAGCCTAGTTTGAAACGACAAATTATTTGAGAGATCACAATGAACACTAAATTGATTCAGTACGCATTGCTGCTAACCTTGTTTATGTCCGCTTTGCTGTTAGGTGCTAATGCCTTTGCTGCTCCCGATGCAGAAGCTCAGGAGTTTTGGATGAAGCATGATCCAAGCAGCGAAACTGAGGTGTCACATGAGGCGTGGCAAAACCTTCTCGATACTTATTTAAATGCTGAACATCCATCTGGGGTTAATCGCTTTGATTACGCCGCAGTGACCAAAGCTGATCGAGCGGTGTTGGATAAGTACCTTGAGAGCTTACAAGCACTCGACCCTCGAACACTAAACCAAAACGAGCAGCTGGCGTATTGGATTAATTTTTATAATGCTCTTACCGCGCAAGTTGTGCTCGAAGAGTACCCAGTAGAATCAATTCGAAGCATCCGTTTTTTAACCTCTCCGTTTGGACCTTGGGATAAAAATCTAGTTGTGGTTCAAGGTAAAAAACTAAGTCTTAATGATATTGAGCACGGAATTCTGCGCCCAATATGGAAAGATCCACGGATTCATTTTGCAGTGAATTGTGCGAGCATCGGTTGCCCTAATCTGGATGAAGAGGCCTTTACCGCCACAAACGCAAATGAACTGATGGAAGCTGCAGCAAAGAGTTTTATTAACCATGCGCGCGGAGTAGAGATAAAAGGACAAACATTGGTTTTATCGAGTATTTTTGATTGGTATGGCAGTGATTTTGGCGAAAATGAGCGAGAAATTGTCGCCTACATTACGCGATTTTATGAGGGAAATAGTCGTGATCTTGAAGAAATTTCTAAGTTTGAGTACCAATATGACTGGGATTTGAATAAAGCCGAATAACTTTTAGTCGAAAAGCTCTTTTAAATCGCACATTTTGTCTACATACTGGGCTTGAAAGTGATGCAAATAAGTGTTGGACGATATGTCAAGAAAGGTAAAAGCTATAGGGAGCTGCCTCACTAAATAGAAGAGAACTAGTTAAAAGGCTTCACTTTCAACACAATAATAATTGATTACGGCATGGTGTACTCGGGGTCATAGGGGCTCTGGTTGTCGTAATACGGGAGGTTGGAAATGTTACTTTTCTTAGGTTTGTCTCGGGCGCGAGCTGCAAGATGGCTTGTGTCCATGACACTTTTTCTATTTATATCGTCTGCGTACGCCGCGCCCAAAGCTGAACTGATTAAATTTTGGGATGATGAGGAGCCAGCTAGCGCAATACAGGTTAATCACGATGCGTGGCAGGAAATTCTCACTTTATACGTCGATGACCAGCACGCCAGTGGCATTAATCGTTTTGATTATGAAGCGGTAACGGCTGGTGACGCATTAAAGATAAAAACTTATCTCGATTATTTACAAAAGATGGAGCCGCGGCAGCTTAATTCATTAGAAGCGCAAGCCTTTTGGATTAATCTCTATAACGCCATAATGGTTGATAAAATCGTCGACGCCTATCAGTCCGGTTCAAGTCGCGCAGTAAACCGTTTACTTCGCGGTGGGGTGCGCTCGACTCGATGGAATAGAAATGTTGCCGAGGTAGTCATGCAAAAAATCAGCCTAGACGATATAGAGCATGGTATCTTGAGGCCGATGTGGAAGGATCCTCGTATTCATTTTGTCCTGGTTACTGGTGCATTGAGTGGTGCAAATGTGTTGAAGACTGCATTTAATGGAGAGAATAATGAGGTTTTATTGGAGCAAGCAAAAAACGATTTTTTCTCTCATCCTAAATCTGTCCGTGTGGAAAATGGGCGCATCGTCTTAAACTCAGTCTTTAATTGGTATGCTGAAGATTTCGCGTCAAATAAATCGGCACTTTTGCAGTATATTCAGGAAAATGCTCCAGAGGCTACTCGACAGGCAATGACCGGGCTCTCCCGCACAAGCTTCGACTATAACTGGGATCTAAATGCTCCTGAAACGGAGTTTGAGTCGGCCGAAGATTTTGATGATGATGAATAGGGCGCTTGGCCTGTGCCTAGCTTCCGCTTAAATACCTCTCTATTTACGGGCTTGCTATTAAAGTAACGCTTAGAGGTTAAATGGCGGCTATACCAAATCAACTAAGCTCGCTAAAATAGCGAACTATGAATTCTGAAATTTCAAATGCCGTTAATGCTTTGCGAGCTGGCGGGGTTATTGCGTACCCTACCGAATATTGCTTCGGGCTAGGGTGCGACCCTAGAAACGAGCGAGCAATCGAGAAGCTGCTCGCCATAAAGCAACGCAAAAAGGATCAAGGAGTGATTCTAGTCGCCGCAAATATAGAGCAAGTAGCTGACTACGCGCTATTGGATCACGTACCTTTGCTCCAACAAGTCAAGGAGTCATGGCCAGGCCCCAATACCTGGATTCTTCCTACAAAACCTGATGTTTCGAGTTGGGTCAAAGGGCAACATACCAGTATTGCTATGCGTGTGTCGGCTCACCCTGTTTGCCAGCAGCTTTGTCAAGAATTCGAGCATGCGATTGTCTCGACCAGTGCTAATCGTCATGGCCAAGAAGCCTTGTTGCTCGCCGGTGACGTGCGAGACCAGTTTGCCGATGAGCTCGATTACATTGTTGATCTAAAAGTCGGTGGCGCCGAGCATGCCTCCACCATTCGAGACGCTATAAGCGGTAAGCAATTGCGCTAGTCGCAGTTGCTAAGATCCTCGTGAGCTCGCAGGGCAGTCTAGCAGCTACCCTTACTTGCATATCAATAAACTTAGTTTAAAGCTCGCCGAAGTCGGCTAAAATAGATATCAACAACAATGTTGGCAAAGATGTTTTGAGAATGATATGCGCGACCAAGTTTCCAAGTACCTAAAAGATTTGCAAGATTCAATCTGCAATTCATTGAGTGAGATTGACGGTTCGAGCTTTGTTGAAGACGCTTGGCAACACACTAACGGTAGCGGTGGCGGCCGCACACGCGTGCTTTCAGGTGGCGACGTTATTGAGAAAGGCGGCGTAAATTTTTCACACGTAATGGGCGATAAACTGCCGCCCGCGGCAACAAAAAAACGACCGGAAATGACGGGTAAGCCGTTTGAGGCGATGGGTGTGTCTTTGGTGATTCATCCGAGAAACCCATTGGCTCCAACTTCACATATGAACGTGCGCTTTTTTGTAGCGGGCGCCGATAGTGACGAGCCAATCTGGTGGTTTGGTGGTGGTTTTGATATGACTCCATATTACGGCTTCGAAGACGATGCTAAACACTGGCACCAAACCGCATATCAAGCGTGCCAGGGGTTTGGGGATGGCCTCTACCCTAAATACAAAAAGTGGTGCGATGATTATTTTCATTTGCCGCATCGAAAAGAGCAACGCGGTATAGGCGGCTTGTTCTTTGATGACTTAAACGAAGCTGGCTTCGAACAAAGCTTCGCATTCATGCAAAGTGTTGGTGACCACTTTATTCCGGCCTATTTACCCATACTAAATAGGCGCAAAGACAGTGAGTATACTCAAGCCCAACGCGATTGGCAGCTGCTACGCCGTGGTCGATATGTTGAGTTTAATCTAGTCTTTGATCGAGGCACTCTATTTGGTTTGCAGTCTGGAGGCCGTACTGAATCAATTTTGATGTCCATGCCGCCTATGGTTGCCTGGGAATATCGCGCCGATCCAGAGCCTGGTAGCGATGAAGCAAAGTTATTAAGTGACTTCATTGTCGTCAAGGATTGGCTCTCGTGATTTGGCTTTATAGAATACTGCTTAACCTCGCTATTCCCTTTGGTTTGATCGGCCTCGTTTTTCGTGGCTTTAAGAACTCCCAATATTGGGCTCGGTGGGGAGAGCGTTTTGGTTTTGCTAGTACCGATGTCAAAGCAAGCGCGCCGTTTGATTTGTGGATTCACGCAGTGTCAGTCGGTGAAGCGCGTGCAGCAGCGCCATTGGTCAAACGCCTTTTACAAGAACAACCGGATATCAATATTCTGGTCACCACGACCACTCCTACCGGTTCGGCGATGGTCAATATGATGCTTAAAGACCAGGTTTCGCATTGTTATTTTCCCTATGATCTCGGCTGGGCTATGAATCGATTCGTAGCAACTATCAATGCTAAAACAGTGTTGATAATGGAGACCGAAATTTGGCCTAATATGATTGAGGCTGTGCATAATTCGGGCGCGACCTTAGTTTACACAAACGTGCGTTTGTCAGAGCGCTCATATCTGGGTTATGCCAAATTTCCTAAATTAGTGAAGCGCACTTTAGACATGGTGGATCACTTTGCCGTGCAGGGTAAGCTTGACCGTAAGCACCTTGAACTGCTCGGTATCGAGTCAAATAAAATTTCCGAAACGGGCAGCATTAAGTTTGATGTTAACGTGCCGCCAAGCTTACGCGAATCGGCGGAAGTGATGCGTCGGCAGCTTGGTCAAGACCGTTTGATTTGGATTGCCGGTAGCACACGAGAAGGTGAAGAAGGGCGAATATTATCGGCTTATAAATCACTAAAAGAAACCTTTCCATCTTTGTTGTTGCTACTTGTGCCTCGACACCCAGAACGATTCGATTATATGGCGCGTAAGATTCAACGCCGTGGCTTAGTGTGTGTTCGTAGAACTGAAAACGTACCTGAATTGTCACTAGATGTTGACGTTTATTTAGGCGATACCATGGGCGAGCTATCGTTAATGTATGCCAGCTCCGATGTCGCATTTGTTGGAGGCAGTTTAGAGCCATTAGGTGGCCAAAATATTCTGGAACCCTGCGCTCTTGGTGTGCCCGTCGTGTTTGGTCCACACATGTTTAATTTTCCAGACATCAGCCGCTGGACAATTAAAGAGGGGGCGGGGCGTATGGTGCAAAACGCCGCCGAGTTAGAGGCCGTTCTAGCCGAGCTTTTAGCGAACCCGAGCTTACGTGATGAGATGGGCGGCAAAGGTTTAGCATTCATTGATGCTCATCGCGGAGCATTAGAGAAGAATTACGCAATGATAGAAAGCTTTTCAAAATCAAATGTTTAGGACTGCTGTCATATTAATGTCGTAGCCGTAAATACGACAGTCGTTAAACTGTCGTCGTGAATATTGATGTTTGTTGGTCAAATGGCGTTTCCATTAACCAGTCGAGATAGTAATCATGACAAACACAACTTTAAACAATCCAACATCAACTCAATCTTCAACTAACGACACCACACACGAGAACGATCAGAGTTTAGCGAGTAATACAATGCAAACAATCAAACACCTTATTGGCTATGAGTATTACACTACCCGCGCAGTTTTTGAGCATAACGGTAATGAGATTGTCTATTTGAATGACGGCTTTATGAGCCGCGTTAAGCTCTATATAAATGGCAACAATGAAGCCACTAGTTGGGCACTGACTTCTGACCTTGCTGCATCAGTATCCTGTCGTTACGACGAGCACTCATACCAAGTGAAAAGCAAAATTACTAACTTAATCACCATGGCGCAAAAAGTGACTTTGTTGGTAGATGGTAAAGAAGTGGCAACTAAAATCGACCCTCGTTTGGCGGCCTTGAGCCCAAAACAGCTTGCTCACTTTTTTGCTGGTATGGTTGGCCTAGGCCTCGTAATTGGTGGCATCTTGTCACTATTCGTTTAGATTACCTACTAGCGAAATTGACCGTTTATGTTAGTTGATTCAAAAAAACTCAAGCAGCTGCGCCTAGAAAAAAACTGGACGCAGCAGCATGTTGCTGACGTGTGCGATTTGAGTATGCGCACTATTCAGCGAGTAGAGAAAGATGGTGTTGCATCAAATGAAACGGTTGCGGCTTATGCGGCAATCTTTGAACTTGATGCCGGAGACCTATTGATAGCCTCTGAGCAATTCGAAACAACTAACAGGCCTGAGCGTTTTTCCAAGAGTACGCAAGTTGTAATGGCTGCCTTGTTTTTAGGCGGTTTTGGAGCGGGTATCGCCTTAACGCTCTACCTTGTCTAAAGCGCTTTTGGTCAATCTATTGCGCGCCCAGCTTCAACAGTGTTGAGTTTAAATAATATAGCCAGCGTCTTTGCATCGATAATATCTCCCGCGAGCGCCATTCTATTGACCTCTTCAAGTGGAAACCAATGCGCTTCGAGTTGCTCAGCATCATCTAGTTTGAGCGTGCCAGCACCTATTTCTCTTGCTTCGAATAGATACAATAACTCATTGCTAAAACCTGGGCTGCTCGAGATAAGCCCAAGATCGCGCCATTGCTGAGCGGTTACTCCTGCTTCTTCTTCAAGCTCACGTTTAGCGGTTTCTAATGGCGGCTCTCCGGGTTCTAAGCAACCTGCGGGCAACTCCCAAATAGTTTTTCCTATTGCGTGCCGCCATTGTTTTAAAAGGCAAATTTCATCTCGTTCATTGATCACCGCAATAACCGCGCCGCCTGGGTGCTTAACGATATCGAAATAGGTATGGCCACCTTGAGGGAAGTCTACACGTTCGTGGTGCAGCTCGATTAAATTGCCTTTGTGAAGAAGTTTATTGCTCATGTCATGACGTTTAATGGTCGTGAGATCAATAAATCTATTTAAACGTCAACAAACTTGGCTGATAATCTTCAGGCGCTTCAAAGCCAAGTAAGTTCAAGGCCGTTGCCGCAATGTGCGTTAAGCCCGCATCGCTCGGCGGCGTTAGGTCGTACTCGCCGTTAAAATTAGGGTCAATAATTGCAAACGGCACTGGGCTAAGCGTATGGCTGGTCTTTGGCAGGCGCACACCGTTCTTCTCGGTATACATAATATCGGCATTGCCGTGATCTGCGGTATATAGCAATACGCCGTCGTGCTTCTTGATAACCTCAATCAGCTTGGCAACACACTCATCGACCACTTCCATCGCTTCAATTGCCGCCGCTAAATCGCCGGTGTGACCGACCATGTCACCATTAGCAATGTTTAAACGTCCAAAGTCGAATTCGCCGCTTTCTATTAAGCCGATCACCGCGTCAGTAATTTCGCGAGCCTTCATAGCCGGAGCTTCGTTGAACTCGATATTGTCTGACGGAATCTCTAAATAGGCTTCTAAGTTTTCGTCTAAATAACCAGAGCGGTTGCCGTTCCAGAAGTAAGTTACATGGCCATACTTTTGCGTTTCAGATACTGCGAATGACTTAATGCCTTCTTGCACCAGATATTCGCCCATGGTGCGGTCGATATCGGGCGGGCTAACCAAATATTGGTTCGGAATCATATCGTCACCGTCATATTGCAACATGCCGGCGTAGAACAGTTTTGGATGTGCGCCAAATTCGTTGCGATCAAACTGATTAAAATCATCGCGCTCATAGGCGAGTGAAATTTCAATTGCTCGGTCACCACGAAAGTTGAACAGAATGACCGCGTCGCCATCATTCATTTTGCCAACGGCTTGACCGTCTTTTTGGATCACGAAGGCAGGCAGATATTGATCGTCTTTACCGCTTGATTCATACATTGCTTCAACAGCGGCCGCCGCTGAGCTGAAACCCTGACCTTTGCCATGTGTGTGACAATTGTAGCCACGACGCACCATTTCCCAATCGGCTTCATAGCGGTCCATGGTGATTTCCATGCGCCCGCCGCCACTGGCAATGCGAAAGTTGGCGCCGAACTCAGCATTGATTTTACTAATTAACTCTTCAGTTTGTTCGATATAGATAAGTGCAGATCGAGCCGCAACATCGCGCCCATCTAGCAAAACATGAACGCAGCACTCGCGCACGCCTTCTTCGGCGGCTTTTTGCATTAGGGCATATAAGTGCTTAGTGTGCGCGTGTATATTGCCGTCTGAATGTAAGCCTAGAAGATGAAGCGTGTTGCTTTTGCCGTGCTCAATGGCAGAGGCCCAAACATCGCTTTGATACACATTTCCACTGTCAATCGCTTGGTTAACGAGCTTAGCCCCTTGGGCAAAAATTCGACCTGCTCCAATCGCATTATGGCCTACCTCGCTATTGCCCATATCGTCATCGCTGGGTAAGCCAACTGCAGTCCCGTGAGCAGCCAACTCGGTGTACATGCTTTGTTCGGCAAGCGCATCTAAGGTAGGTGTGTTCGCCTCGGTAACGGCATTGCTCGGGCCCGCTGGCGCCACGCCAACGCCGTCAGCTACAAGAATAACAACAGGGCCTTTACGGCCAGAAAAAGAAGGGTGTCGGTTTAACGATAAACTCATGATCAATTTTTAAATACGTTGTGCGCCAAGTGCGTTATGCGCCTAGCAGGGTGTGTAACTATTTTGTTCTCTTTAACTCAGCCATTATCTATTCAATTCAGCTTTTAATAAGGCCAGCGCTTTAGCGCGATGGCTCAATGACTTCTTTTGGCTTGCCTCAAGCTCAGCCGCGGTACAATCGTGCTCGGCCACATAAAAAACGGGGTCATACCCGAAACCATTAGAACCTTTTGGTGACAGTGCGATGCGGCCCTCCCAAGATCCATGGCAAAGAATCGGGGTAGGGTCCTCAGCGTGTCGCATATACGCGATTACGCATTGGTAGCGTGCGGTACGCGCTTGTGCATTATTAGTGGTATCGGCGAGCGCGCTTAGCAGTTTTTCATAGTTGGCCACGTCGCCTTTGCCATCAGCGTATCGTGCTGAGTAAATACCAGGCGCGCCATTTAAGGCATCAACTTCCAAACCTGAATCATCAGCGATTGCTGGCAAGCCTGTATGTTTGCATGCGTAACGAGCTTTTTTGATCGCGTTCTCAACAAAGCTCAGGCCGTCTTCAATGGCTTCGCCAATATTAAAATCAGTTTGAGGTAAAACGCTAAAGCCGAAACTTTGCAACTCGCGTTGCATTTCTTCAACTTTGCCGGGGTTGCCGGTCGCAAGAACCACTTGTTTCATTTGCTTAACTGCTAACGTTTAACTTGCGCTTAATGCCGCGGTTTGTTTTTCAATGAGCTCGCCAATGCCTTTGCCCGCAAGAGCAATCATTGCGCTCATTTCGTCTGGAGTAAAGGGCGCTCCTTCGGCGGTGCCTTGCACTTCGATAAAGTTGCCATTGATGTCCATGATTACGTTCATGTCGGTCTCGGCCGTGCTGTCTTCTGGATAGTCAAGATCAAGCACCGGCGTGCCTTCATAGACACCAACTGAAACAGAGGCAATCTGCCGTTCAATTGGGTTTTCTTTAATTAGCTTGTTTGCCAACATGTGATTAATTGCATCTGCTAAGGCGACATAAGCGCCAGTGATCGACGCGGTACGTGTGCCGCCATCAGCTTGTATAACATCACAATCAAGGGTGATAGAGTGTTCTCCGAGTTTAGTCAGGTCAACCGCGGCGCGTAGAGAGCGCCCTATTAAACGCTGAATTTCTTGTGTGCGACCAGACTGCTTGCCGCGAGCGGCTTCACGACCCATGCGTGAGTTTGTAGAGCGGGGCAGCATACCGTATTCGGCGGTAATCCAACCTTGGCCTTTGCCTTTCAGAAAACGAGGTATGCGTTCTTCAACCGTCGCATTACATAGTACTTTAGTGTTGCCGCAGCTAATCAGAACAGAGCCTTCGGCATGAGCTGTGTAATTGCGTTCGATTGTGATTTGGCGTAACTCGTCAGTAGCTCGGCCGCTTGGTCGAGAAAAAGTATCAGACATGAATGTCTCTCTAGTTGGTGCGCATCAGCGTTGAATTGCGCGTAATAATGTAACGATTGAATGGGCTTGAAGTGAGGCTCAGAACTTATCGTCTAATTCGGTGATAAAGCTCTCAATTTCGTAGATTGCATTATCTAAGTTCTTCATATCGAACTTTTCTTTTGGTTCATCGCTTTCTTGTTCATCAGATGGAGCATTTTCTTTCATTGAATCTTCCAAAAGCTGAATTGTGCGAGGCTCCTCGTAGTCGCTAAACGACTGGCCATCGAGTTGTTTAACACCCCAAAACAGTACAACGCACGACAAGTTATCACTAGGGGCTTTATTGCGATTTTCTAAAGCTTGTAGCAAGCTATCTAAGCCAAGGCTTGGGTGCTCGGGGTCTACATAATCGTTTAGATCGTCGGGTTTAAACTTTGCCCATGCACCGTCAGTGGCCAAAAAGAAAATGTCGCCATCTTCCATTGTGTGTGGTTCGCCGATTTGCGGTCGAGGGTTTTCTAAGCCGCCAACGCAGCGATTAATTGGCGCATTCTTTTCATTGCCAAGTTTGCGCGAGATATGGTCTTCAGTGATGAAAATGGTTTTACGTTTACGAATATGGTAAAGCCGGCTATCGCCAGAATGCGCCCACGTAGCCACACCGTCATGAATCAAACACACAACGCAGGTAGTTTTTGGCGAATCAACGTTAAAGCCTTGGCTCACCGCGCGACGATGAATTGTATGGTGCCCGTAGTTGATCGACAGTGTTAAAAAGCTGTCGGCATTATCGAGCTGCTTTTCAGTTGCCTTGGTAAACGAATCGCCCATTGCATCAATAAACGCTTGTGAGGCAATATCACCGCCGGCATGGCCGCCAAGGCCATCGGCAACAACCAATAGAATAGTGCCGTTGCGTTCAAAAATAGCCGTGCGGTCTTCGTTGTAATCTCGACCCCCTTGATGGCTTTGTTGTGATACTGAGTAATCCACGATGCTTTAACCAGCCCCTTAGCGAGTTGTCATAATCTCCACAAATTCGTCTACCGATTGCGGGCGCTCTTTCTGATCTAAGCTGCTCGCGCGATCAATCGCGAGTATTAAATTCTTACGATAATGCTTTGCATGAGTTTCACTAAGCGGGCGCAGTGTGTCTTTCTTCAAGCGCTTGACCGCTGATGGCGGCGACTTGTGGGTAATACAGGCACGCATGGTCATTGCAATTGCATACAAATCTGAGCATAAACTCAAATCAGTTTTCTCATGCTGTTCTGGAGCTGAGTATCCATGTGTAAGCGTATGTACTTTATGTCGCTCACTCGAAGGGAACTTATACGCCGCGCCTAAATCAAGAATTAGTGGCACGCCACTTGCACGAAGTAAAATATTGCTAGGTTTAATATCGAGATGCAAAAAGCTATTTTTGTGAACCTCTTTCAAGCCCGCCAACACCATGGTGAACACACTTAAAATAAATTCTTCGTCCGGCACATAATCGGTGTTCTTGATAAACCAACGTAAGTCCTTACCGTGCTCAAAGCGCATCACTAAATACGCCGTATTATTCGCGCGAAAAAAATTCGAAACGTTAACGATATTCGGGTGATCAATTTGCGACAGCGTTAAGCCTTCATCAAAGAAACGCTTTAGGCCAATATGGTATTTGTGTTCCTGCTCTTTAGGGAATACATGCAGTGAGCCATCTCGTGCGCGGCGCATGCAGTTAGTTGCGTAGAACTCTTTGATCGCAACAACCGCATTAGTTTTAGTGTCTAGCGCACTATACACAACGCTAAATCCACCAACGCCAATAACCTTGCCGATTTTATAGTGCTCCACCATCGTGTCCGGGCGTAGGGGAAGTGCCGGAATCGCAGTGGTTTTGGGTTTAAGGATACTCATTCAGGTATTATAGTCATTTGAAGCGAACTTTGTCAGTACCGCATTTTCAGCAAATTACCAAAACTGGAGCCTAAATCAATGATCCAAAGCATGACCGCCTACGCCCAAGCCGCTGTTTCAACCGAGTTAGGCGAGCTAAGTTGCGAGCTCAGAAGCGTAAACCATCGCTTTTTAGACGTAGCGCCGAGAATGCCAGAAGACCTTAGAGCCTTTGAAGGCGACCTTAAAGATGCCATCGGCGCCAAGCTTGCGAGAGGCAGGGTAGATGTATTTATCCGCTTAAAAGAATCTGAAAACTCCAGTTTAGAACCCAATTTAGACGCCGCCGATAATCTGCAAAGCCTGCTTGACGAAATGCGCCAAAGAATTCCTGAGATGCAAATGATCAGAGCCATCGACGCGCTCAAATGGCCAGGCATTCTGCAAGCCAAAAAGGCCGACCCTAAAGTAATGAAAGCACACTTATTAAGCGTGCTAGATCAAGCCCTAGATGGCATGGTGCAAGCCAGGGCCAAAGAAGGCGGCAAAATGGCCGATTTAATCAGAGAGCGTTTGCATGCTATGAGCGAAGTAGTCAAAAGCGTGGAAGCCTTCTTGCCAGAAATAGTAGAGGCCTATAAAGCCCGCCTAGATGAAAAGCTAGCCGAAATAAAAGATCAACTCGACCCCGCAAGGCTCGAGCAAGAGCTGGTGATATTTTTACAAAAAACCGACGTCGCCGAAGAACTCGATCGCCTAAACGTGCATATAGAAGAAGTAGGTGAGGTGCTCAGCAAGCCCGAGCCCGCGGGGCGAAGATTAGACTTCTTGATGCAAGAGCTAAACCGAGAAGCAAATACCCTAGGTTCCAAAAGCCAAGATCCTAGAATGACCAAGGCGAGCGTTGATTTGAAGGTGTTGATCGAGCAGATGCGGGAGCAGGTTCAGAATATTGAGTGATGGCTTGGCTGCTTAAACATTCCCTCAGCAGCGTATTTTTGTAGGCATTCGTCAACATGCCTGAAAAATCAAGCTTTTTCGGGCATTGCTTCATCGCTCAAGATTGACGCATTACAAATAATTCACTATTCTTTGTCGGCAATTAGGAAACTGAAAATAACGAAAGGGATGCGGTTGGATGAATAATCTCAAAAAGACTTACTCTGTTAGATCAACAGCGATTGTTGTCTGTGCTTTAGTTGTTTCGATTCTGGCGATTTTTTACTGGGGTAAAGGCAACCCTAATATTGGCAGATCGGCCTTAGAATCGACAGAAACTTCGTTGGAATCAGCGCCTCACGTGTCAGAAGCAAGCTTGCAAGCTGTGTCGCGCGATAAATCCACCATTTCGATCAACCTTCTGGCTACATCTGTCCAGGATAACAACGCCGTCGTTAAAATTGGGAGTGCCACTAAGGTAGTTGCGGTAGGTGATGTTCTCGATAGTACGGGCCTGTTCTCATCTGAGCTGGCAAAAGTTCGGGTTGTGCAAGTTGCTGCCAATCAGCTTGTTCTAAAGGGAGTTCAAAAGAATAACGTTTACTTGGTCAGGATGAGCAAGGGTGGAAAGCCTTCGGTAATCGAAACAATAACTAGCGATATTCGAGTAGATATGCCTCATTCGAGAGGTTGATTAAGGTTTTCGTAACGCATCTCCCTTAATTGATGTTCTCAATTTTGATTGCGTTTAGATAAATGTCATTAGCTTACCGAACATAAATGTTGAACCTAGTTGTTTAGCAACCTCAAAAAAGTTTCAAACAATGAAAAGTTATAAATCGAATAGTACTAGCCTCAAATGCGTTGGCAATCTATTAGCAAAGGTCGCGTTTACGTGGCTTTGCTTGATCTCGATAGCAAAAGCGGATATTAGTTTTGATGAGCGGCCATTTGATGTTCCGGAAGGTGTGTATCAAGCGAGTTTTTTAGAAGAAGTTGACGGAATATCGGTTATTCGGTTCTCCGGCGATTACAGCAAAAGCTTAAGCAATGGTGAAGTCAATGGAGCTGCAAGAGCAGTTGTAGCAAGAGAGTTTTACCAAACACATTCTGATGATTACGACTTCCTTGTTATTTTTACGGACTTTGAATTCGATACTGGCGAAGCGAGAGCATTTCACTTAGGTGTTTCGAATGATGTTGAGGGAATCGGTAAACCGCTGTTTTCTAATTCTGCCTTATTTGGAAGTGAATCTCGATTAAAGGGCTATATTGATATGGCCAACATCGATCGTCATGAGACTAATTCTCTTGAAATCGACTTTCGCGGCGGCGACGATTTCAGTTTTACTCTGCGAGTATTGGCTCATGAGACTCTACATCAATGGGGTATTTCGACAGGGATAGATGCTCTTCAAGGCCGTGATGATGGGCACTGGAGCTTCTTCATGGACACCGATGCGTCCATTGAATATGGACATAGTTGGCGCGATAACCAAGACGGGACTTTTACTGCTGAAGCCGCCAGACAACGCTTTAGTCAGTTGGATCTTTATTTAATGGGGCTTATCAAAGAAGGAAGATGTACCTGATTTTTATGTCATTGATCCAAGTGATGGCACCGAATTTTCAAAAGGCGATTTACCAAGGCCTGGCGTCACGGTTTCGGGCACAAGACAAAATTTTAGCATCGATGATTTGATTGCTGTAAATGGGCCTAGAAAACCGGCTTTCTCTGAATCTCAAAAGGTATTTCGCTATGGATTTATCTATCTAACATCATCAGACGAATCATCTAGAAGCTCTACAGTCGATGAAGATTTAGGCAAGATTAGTCAAATCAGAGCAGAGTATGAAGATCGTTTTAGTGTGTTAACTGGTGGGCGAGCAATTGCTCAGGTATACCCACCAGCAAGATTAACAACGCCAGCGGGCTCTGTAACTGAAATAGAGAGCGAAGGAGTTGTAGACGGCGAAGGTAAAGGCAGTATCGAAAAAGCGCTTCTATGGCTAACGACGAAACAATCAGATGATGGGAGCTTTAGCGATAGAGAGTCAACGACTGTTCGAGATAGCGATAGAGTATTAACCACCTTTGAAAAGTCTGGGGTAGCGATAGAAGCTCAAGAAAAAGCAATTCAGTGGTTTACGAGCATACAGCCTCAAAATGCTGATTCCTTAGCGCGAAAGTTAAGCGCATTGGAAGATCAACTACCGCTCCAAAGTGAGATTGTAGATGCACTATACGATAGTCAAAACGGCGATGGCGGCTGGGGATTGAATAATGGTTTAAATAGTAGCGTGATTGATACCGCGCTAGTGATGTGTTCTTTATCGAATTCACAAGCTAACGTATCAAATGAAACAATAAGTTCAGCCTATAACTTTCTAGTAGATGCACAAAATGACGACGGCGGCTGGGGTGTGTCGAATGAGAGCGTCAGCTCGATCTCGATCACCGCGCGCGTATTAACGGCACTTGTGTGCTCAAACCGCGACTTAGAAGAAGAGATTCAAAGTACTGCTCTGAATTGGCTAATTGCTGGGCGAAATATTGACGGTGGATTTGGCGATTTTACTAGTAGTGTGCATGAGTCTGCCGAAGTGATGCTTGCCTTTGTCGCCGCGCAGAAACCTGAATTGCTAGATATAGAGCAGTTGACTACATTTATCGTGTCGCAGCAGAGCAGTTTGGGTGACTGGTCTGGCAGTGTTTACGTGACAGCTTTGGTTGTCGAAGCTTTGCAGCTCTCTAGTATTACCAATTTGTCTATTACAGACATTGGCGTGTCAGATTCAGAAATTTATTCGGGTGAAATAGTAGAGTTAGTCGCTCGTATTGAAAATGATACGGCTCAAAATGCAAGCCCGACTAACGTTGAGTTTAGTTATATTGATTCGAGTTCTGGCACTGTCATCTTCGACAATATTAGTGTTCCTGAAATCCCCTCGATGCGTGCACTTGAAGTTACGAGTTATTTCGATACCAACAGCATCGAAGGAACGCTAGAGCTCATTATCAATGTAGATCCCAATAATAGTTTGATCGAGCGATCTAGTTTGGACAACCAAAAAAGCATCAGTCTAGCGATTCTCTCGTCGCCCGATAATCCCGAGCTAAGCATTTCTGACCAAGCCTTTGAAGTGTCTCCAAAGGAAGTTTCGGTGTTGCCGACACTTATCACCGCTCAAGCGAACATTAGAAATATTGGAACACTGCCAGCTGAAAATCTAAGTGTTCAGTTATGGCAAGGTGTTCCAAATTCGCCAGAATCTGAAATGTTGACTGAGCGTCAAATATCGATTGCCGGCTTATCAAACCGTATCGAAGTGTTCGAAATTAGTCATGAGCGTATTGGAGAGACTGAATATACGGTATTGGTGGATAGCGATAACCAGTTTGTCGAAGTTAATGAAACCGATAACATAGCAAGCAGCCTAGTCGAAAGCACTGCAAGTGTCGATTTGGAAGTTGTACAAGATAGTTTGTCGGTCGATTCAGAAACTATTTTCCTAGGCCAATCAGTAAATATTAATGCCACTATTCGAAACAGAGGAACCACGTCGTCTCCAACGAGCAAGGTCCAACTGATTTTACGAAACACTGATGGAGAGCAACTATTACAAGAAGCTGAGGTTAGTTTAGAGTCGGGTGAAAGCCGATTGCTTACTGCTTTTTGGCTGTCTGATTTCGATGGGGAATCAACCATCGAAATCAGAGTAGATTCTGAGAACCTTGTACCTGAAGTTGATGAGCAGAATAATAATGCTTCAATAACTGTTGAAGCGCAGCTTGCTCAGGGAAACAATTTATCACTAAATTTTTCAGATTTGCTTTTTAGCCCTAACCCTGGACTAGAAGGTATGGGGGCAACGCTTTCTGCGCTCATCCGCAATAGTGGCACCAATGATATCAGCGCTGCGACCATTAATTTTTATGATGGAAATCCAGCTACGGGGGGTGAGCTATTAGGCGAGACGTCATTAGTTAACCTAGAGTCAAAGGCGTCTAGAACCGTATCGATAGTCTGGCCAGAGATCCCCGACAACAAGGACCGATTTGTTTATGTTGTTATAGATCCACAAAATCAACTCGAAGAAATTAGCGAAGACGACAATATTGCATTCGAAAAATTCGAAGTGATTAGTTTGCCAGATTTTGCAGTTTCAGATCAAAGTATAACGACTTCTCCTACGTTCCCTCGGATTAACCAAGAAACCGCGTTCTCTATTAGAGTCACCAATCGAGGCAATCAACTCGAAGAAGCATTGCCAATACATGTGTATCGTGGCGACGCCGCTAATGGAACTTTGTTAGCAAGTGGTGAAATATCTATTGAAGGTGATAGCGACGCAGTATTTGAGTTTTCTTATACGTTCGAGGAATTTGAGAATACTCAGATTTCAGTCGTCGTTGATCAGGAGAACTTGATCCGAGAATCAAGCGAACTAAACAACACCGGCAGCCGGCGCTTCACTATCCAAGATGGAGATTTTTACCTCTCGGATTTGTACTTGTCACCGGATGGTAACGGCGACAAAGACTCTGTTGAG